>NZ_CP073105.1:2178711-2489955 GCF_018138085.1 Stutzerimonas stutzeri | reverse complement strand
TGCAGGACCAGCAAAGCATGGAGGGTGGTAGCGGCAACGTCGACATCGTCGCCGCCGTGGTCAGCCCAGGCGGTGCTTGTGTGCACCTGATAAGCGTGCGTGCCGGGCGAGTGCTCGGTTCCAAGAACTTCTTCCCGCAGGTCGCCATCGAGGAGAGCGTAAGTGATGTGCTGCAGGCGTTCCTGGAACAGTACTACCTCAGTTCGATGGAGCGCGATCTGCCGTCTGAGCTGATCGTCAATACCGTTCACGAGGACTTCGAAACGCTGATCAGCGCGGTTGCCGAGCTGCGCGAGGTCGAACTGACCATCAGCCATCGCGTCCGGGGCACGCGCGCACGCTGGCAGCAACTGGCCCTGACCAACGCCGAGCAGGCTTTGGGCGCACGCCTGGCGAACCGTCAGCACCTCGCCGCACGTTTCCAGTCGCTTGCCGAGGCGCTGGATCTGGATGAGCTGCCGACCCGGCTCGAGTGCTTCGACATCAGCCACTCCAGTGGCGAGGCAACGGTTGCCTCCTGCGTCGTCTTCGGTCCGGAAGGGCCGCTGAAGTCCGATTATCGTCGCTACAACATCGAAGGCGTGACGGCGGGCGACGACTATGCCGCGATGCATCAGGCGCTGTCTCGTCGTTTCAAGAAGGCCGCCGAAGGGGAGGGCAAGCTGCCGGACATCCTGTTGGTGGACGGCGGCAAGGGGCAGCTCAACATGGCCCGTGAGGTTCTCCAGGAACTCGCCGTGCCGGAGTTGATCCTGCTCGGCGTGGCCAAGGGCGTGACCCGCAAGCCCGGTCTGGAAACGCTCTATCTCAATGACGCGGCCCATGAATTCACGCTGCCGGGGGACTCTCCGGCGCTGCACCTGATCCAGCAGGTGCGCGACGAGGCTCACCGTTTTGCCATCACCGGTCACCGGGCGCGCCGCGGCAAGGCGCGGATGACCTCGACACTGGAAGGCGTACCGGGCATAGGACCGAAACGCCGTCGCGAACTGCTCAAACACTTCGGTGGTCTTCAGGAACTCTGTCGCGCCAGTCTCGATGAGATCGCCAAGGCGCCAGGCATCAGCAAAAAGCTGGCCGAATCGATTTATGCCGCTTTGCACAGTGAGTAGAATCACCTCCTAAATTCGCGGATCAGTGGTATCGATGAACATTCCAAACATTCTCACCGTGCTACGCGTACTGCTGATACCGATCATCATCCTGTTGTTCTATCTCCCCTTTCAGTGGAGCTACCTGGCCGCTAGCGCGGTGTTCGCCATCGCGGCGGCCACCGATTGGCTGGACGGCTACCTGGCTCGCAGGCTTCAGCAGAGCACGCCGTTCGGCGCCTTCCTGGATCCGGTCGCCGACAAATTGATGGTGGCGGTGGCGCTGGTACTGCTGGTCGAGGAACACTCCAATCTCTGGCTGACGCTGCCGGCTGCCATCATCATCGGTCGCGAGATCGTGGTGTCGGCTCTGCGCGAGTGGATGGCGGAACTGGGCGCGCGTGCTCACGTGGCGGTGTCCAACCTGGGCAAGTGGAAAACGGCTGCGCAGATGGTGGCGTTGATTATTTTGCTGGCCAACCCGCCCTTGGCGACGGTATGGGTGGGGCTTGGCTATGCATTGCTGATCATCGCCGCGGCGTTGACGCTATGGTCGATGGTCCATTACCTGATGGCTGCCTGGCCTCACCTCAGTCCATCCGAAAAGAAATAAAAAACTTTTTTAATCAAGGGCTTGACGGGCGCTGCTGAAACTATAAAATGGCGCCCGTCACCAAGACGATGCGGGAATAGCTCAGTTGGTAGAGCACGACCTTGCCAAGGTCGGGGTCGCGAGTTCGAGTCTCGTTTCCCGCTCCAGTTTGTTGACGATGACGCCGCAGTATGCGGCGTTATCGTTTTGAGGCCGGTTGGCAGAGTGGTTATGCAGCGGATTGCAAATCCGTGTACGCCGGTTCGATTCCGACATCGGCCTCCATTAGTAAAGAAACCGCAAGCGCAAGCTTGCGGTTTTTTTATGTGCTCGATTTGGCCTGGCGGTGCTCTGCCAGCGCTCTGATGCGGCCGTCTCTGGCAACGACATCTCTTTCGAGGCACCTACACCAACGGAACTGCAGCCGTGTGCTCAGGCCTCATATCTTATGAGCCGAGTGAGGAGAGCTGCATGTCTGACGCGATGAGTTATTTCGCAATCGCCGTGGCCGTTATGGTGATTGCCCTGGACCTACTTGCCATCATCAACGTCTTCAAAAGCGATCGAACGGTAGGAGCCAAGGCGCTCTGGGCCATTGGCATCGCATTGTTTCCCGTTCTCGGTCTGGTGTTCTGGTTGATCGTCGGCATGCGTCGCCGGCATTGATGTCCGAGCCAGCTGCTGCGCACTGCGTTTGAAGGGTCTTTGATTGCCTTCCTGCGCGCCGCGCGAAACCTCTTACATCTTCGAGTCGTTCGGGTTGCACCTCGACGGGTGGCTGGTTATAGTCCTGCGCCGCAATCGAGCAAAGCTGAAAATCCAGCAGTGACAAGGGGTTGCAAGTAGCCAAGACGTAATTTAATGGTTAGCCTTGGCGAGCTAGCGGCTAGGTAGGCGCCAGCTGGTAGCGTTGGAGTTTTTTGCGCACTACGCCCGAGTGGTGAAATCGGTAGACACAAGGGACTTAAACAATTTGAGCCCTCTAGGGGAAACCTCAGAGGTGAAGCCCGTCAAATTCGGCGAAAGCCCTGGATGCTCTTGTATCCGAGCCAACGCCGAGCCAAGCCCGGCCTATATGGTTGGGAAGGTGTAGAGAGCAGACGGCGGGCACCTACGGCCGCAGGGCTATGGTGAAGGCGTGCTCCAGACCACGAACAGCGCATGTGCGTTGGCGGCGAAAGTCGAAGTGGTAAGAAAATCCCTCGACTTCGCGGTCGTGCCGGTTCGATTCCGGCCTCGGGCACCAATCCAGGAGCCGTCCTTGCGTTTGCAAGGGCGGCTTTTTTATTTCGGCCTGCGAGGCCTAACCTAATCGGGCCGGCCGCGCTCAAACGCCCAGGAAGGCGGAGTGAGCCGACCGAGCATGCGAAGCGTCTTCGCGGCGTGGGTGATGCTGCCCATTCGGGCCACCATGTGAAACTGAGTTCGGCAGACAGCATTTCGGTACAGGCTCGGAGGCAGGATGCCGATCCGGTCGGTGTGCTCATCAGAACCGCAGATAGTTGCACCGGTGACTGGTGAAGCCAAGACGGTGTCGCCATCTTGGTGGTAATCGAGCCGGTGGTTATTGGCGAGCGATGTGCCGTGAACGGTTGCTTGATCGCGTTTTCCTCTGGCGAGGCTGCTCCGAAAGGCTGCATGGGATAGTCTTGCGCCACGAATAACCATGAAGCGGTGAGCTGAACGATGGGTTTTGAGCAACTAGCTGAGCTACGCGACCGCCTGCGGGCCGAAAAACAGCAGGTAAGGACGGAAAGTACTAAGCAGCGCAAGCGGGAACCAGCCTTGCAAACGAAGCCTCGTGAGCAGGATCCAGCGGTGGAGGCAATATGGCGATTGCAGAAGCACTTTCCATTGGCCTTCCCCGTCAACCCAGCCCCCAAGGTCCCGCTTAAGGAGGGCATCCTCAAAGATGCCGAGCAACACCTGGAGCTGCTCGGAATATCCAGCGAACAGCTTAAGCTGGGCATCGCGACCTGGTGCAAAGGAAGCCGCTACTGGGCAAGCATGGTGGAGAATGCTCCGCGTCTGGACTTGAGCGGCCAGGCGGTTGGCTCGGTGACGGCCGCCCAAGCGCTACATGCCAGGCAGCAGGCTAAGCGGCAGCGCGGACAAGCACGACGCACTCAATCAAAGCCGAAACAGCGTATCCCCGCAGCCGATAGCACTGCGGAAAAGACCGCTGATTAAAAACCCGTAACGCACGGCACCGAGACGTCGAAGCAGCCCAGCTACTGGCGGCATTTAAGCGGAATGCTCAGGCGACTCGAGGGGACGCTTATGGCCGGTTAGCTCGTTACGAGCGTCAAGGGGGCTAGCTTTCCTCCGCGGTGACCAATGGCAAGCTGTCCGCCTGAACGCACACGCTGCTCGATCCTCTTATCTGTACAGATAACGCAGAGGTGAGTGATGAGCATCGAGCGAGACGACCGGCAACCGCAGAGCGGCCCCCCTACAGGCACTCGTACCGAAAGCGATGACGACGGGGTGGTGATTCCTGGCTCCGCACCGCCCCTAAGCCCAGGACGCATCGATGTGAATCCGGACGATCAGCCGGGCGTCGATGAGTTGCCCGGAAACGAGATGCAGCGTCCGCGGGATCGTAAGAACGGCGTTCCCATCGAGGGCGAAACGCCTGACATCGATGTCGACAACGCCGAAATGGATGATGCGCCTGACCCGCGCTAGCCCTCGCGCGCCATACGCTTGCGATATCTCCCTGCCGCGCCGATTGTACCCATAAGCGTGCGTTTTCCTGGCATTCGGGCCCGCACGGAGAGTCGCATCAGCACTCAAGAACCTCGCAAACAGCGAGCGATACGCCTTCTGCGTCCAGCCATGCCCCAGGCCGGCGTGACGCTCAGCCAGGGCGTTTCGTTCATCTGCATCATGTTCGGACCGACGATGATTAAACTGACCAAGCATTACGGTGTGATCGCTGGCCTGGCTCTTCTGGCCAGCTGTAGCCTTATCGAGCGAGTTCCACCTGCCGACGGCACCGATGAATATGTCTTCGCCTGTACGAAGGTAGCCGGCCAACCCGGTTGCGAAACGCAGGCACAACAGGCGTGCCCGATGGGGTACGAGACGTTGAGCAGCGAAGAGGATTTCGACCGCAAGGAGTTGCGTATTCGCTGCGTGGCGGAGTGACCGAGGGGCGGGCCGAGCGGTTGTCGACTCGGCAACCGCTCGGTAGGGAAAGATTTATTCCCCTTTCATTCCGAGCAACTCCTCGGCTTCTCCCAGCACCTTGAGCGACTGCTCATGATCGCCGGCGTTATGGAGCTTTTCGCCTTCGGCGCGTAACGCTTGCACCCGCGTGAGGATGGCCGGGTCGCTCGGCGGATTCGTTTTCAACTGTTCGTCGATCTTCGCCATGTCCATCGGGCAGTGCATTGCCCAGAGGGGAGTGCTGATGAGGGCGGCGGCGAGGGTAAGCACGAGGCGGCGCATGATGTCGGTCTCCTGGAGGGTGGCTCCGTGAGTATAGGAGCCATCCTTGCTACGTGCGGGTTTCGGACGCAAGGTCTGGCCCTTATGTGCGGAGGTCCGATAGTTATCGTACAACTACTGGGCTATGATACGGACTACTTCGCTTCACAAAGAGATCGATGTGTCCATGGAAAACCAGATCGCTCAGCCACGCGCACGCCGAAAGCACCGCAGCCTTGCCCAGGAGCTGGTGGCGGAGCTGTCCCAGCAAATACGCGATGGCGTCATCAAGCGTGGCGACAAGCTGCCAACCGAGTCGGCCATCATGCAGGCGCAAGGTGTGAGCAGGACGGTCGTGCGTGAAGCCATCTCCCGCTTGCAGGCGTCGGGCCTGGTGGAAACACGCCATGGCATCGGTACGTTCGTGCTCGATACGCCCAGCACCACCGGGCTTCGTATCGACCCGGCGACGATCGGCACCTTGCGTGACGTGTTGGCGATCCTCGAGTTGCGCATCAGCCTCGAGGTCGAATCGGCCGGGTTGGCGGCGATACGTCGGACACCCGAGCAGTTGGCGGCGATGCGTGCCTTTCTGGACTCTCTGCAACAGAGCGCTGCGCTCTCGAGCGAAGCGGCCGTGTCGGACTTCCAGTTTCACCTGCAGATTGCCGAGGCGACTGGCAATCGCTATTTCACTGACATCATGAACCACCTGGGCACGGCGATCATTCCGCGCAGTCGGCTCAATTCCGCACGCCTCGCGCACGATGATCAGCCGCATTACCAGCAGCGTCTCGGCCGTGAGCACGAACAGATCTATGACGCGATCGCTCGCCAGGACGCAGAATCCGCCCGCGCCGCGATGCGCCTGCATCTGACCAACAGCCGCGAGCGGTTGCGCCAGGCGCACGAAGAGGCCGAGACCGACAAGATCGACTAAACATTTGCACTGCCCCAGACGCCACATCGTGGCGAAGGCAGGAGGAGGGGGTTGACCTGGATCCAGCGCCCCTGAACATCGAAAGAGCCGCTGTGCCGATCCAAACAATGGCTGCTATTCGTAGCAGCCCCGTTGGCCGAAACAAGGCTGGTAACGCGTTGAGCCCGCTATCTCAGCGGGCTTGACGGCAGGTTGCTCGCTTTCCCGTTTTCATTGCTTGCGGTAGGCCAACAGAACGATCCCGCCAACCACGATCAGGCCGCCCAGCACCTGCCCGGGCCCGAGCAACTGGCCGAGTATTAGCCAGCCCAGAAGCATGCCAGCGACCGGTTCCATGTTCATCACAGGCGCATTGCGCGCGATGTTCAGGCGCGGCATGCAGATGAACAGCGTCGAGAACGCCGCTCCATAGAGCAACACCAGACACCCCAGAGCGATCCAGCCGGCGCTCGCGCTGGGCAGGCTCAGACCGCCCGGTATCAGGTCGCTGGCGCCGAGCAGTGCGGACGCACCGAACACGACGATCAGCGTCAGCATGCTGCGCACCGAACCGGCCATCTTCGATAGCTTGTGCTCGGTGACCCACAGCGCGACCGCGAATACCGCGGCGGCAGTCAGGCTGAACAAGATGCCGGCGATCCATTGTCCGTCCGGCGCCTCGCTGCTGATCAGGCGCGCCGGGACGTCGAGTACCAACACCAGGCCGAACAGGATCATGCCCATGATCGCAAGCGCCTGGCGGCTCGGACGCGGACCGCCTAGCAGCCATGTCAACAGCGCCAGCATGATGGGCGAAAGATTCACCACCAACAGGGCCAGCGCGACGGGGATGCGCGCCACGGCCGAGTAGATGCAGAAGCTCTGAATGGAGATCAGCAGGCCGAGCAGAAGCTGCCAGCGCCAGGTAGCGCCGCTCAGGCGCAGCGATTCGCGCCGCCATAGAACCAATCCGGCCAATACCAACAGGGTGACGCCAGCGCGGCAGAGCATTGCCAGCAGCAGGCCGGTGTCATGGTCGAAAGCGATCCGGGCAGCAATGTGGTTGCCGGCGAACGAACAGGCCAGTGTGGCCAGAATCAGTACGGCGATATGACGTGGAAAGGGTGTAGCAGCTTGCATGGGGTCAGTCCTGTCCTGGCAGAATCCATTCCGTTCGGCTGTGCGCTTGCGTTGGCGCAAGCGGTTTCATGTCGATGGATGGCGAATTGTTCATAACCTTACAAAGCAAAACGCCGCCCGGTTGGGCGGCGTCCTCGTTCGGGCGCTGAGGACTGTCAGAGCACCACGCTCGGCAACCAGAGGGAGATCGCGGGAATGTAGGTGACTGCGAGAAGTACCATGAACAGCGCGACGTAGAAGGGAAACAGCGCCTTCACCGTATTTTCGATGGTCACTTTGCCAATCGCCGCACCGACGAAGAGTACCGCACCGACCGGAGGAGTGATCAGCCCGATACCGAGGTTGACCAGCATGATCATGCCGAAGTGCACCGGATCGACGCCGATACCCGTGATGACCGGCATCAGGATCGGGGTGAGGATCAGAATCAGCGGTGCCATGTCCATCAGCGTGCCCAGTACCAGCAGCATCAGGTTGATGCACATCAGGATCACGTAGCGGTTGTCCGACAGGGTCAGGAACAGCGTGGTGATTTTCGATGGAATCTGCATCAGCGTCATGATGTAGCCGAAGCTCGCGGCGAAGGCGATCAGGATCATCACTACCGACAAGGTACGCACCGTGCGGTGCAGCAGTTTCGGCAGCTCGTGCCATTTGTAGTCACGGTAGATGAACATGGTCACGAAGAATGCCCAGACCACGGCGATCGACGCGGATTCGGTCGCGGTGAAGACGCCGGAAAGGATGCCGCCGAGGATGATGACCATGGTCATCAGGCCCCAGAGCGCTTCGGCGCAGATCTTCAACGCCTGGCGCAGCGGAATGATCTCACCCTTGGGGTAGTTGCGCGCCCGTGCGAACAGCAGGCACATGGTCATCATCACCGCGCTCAGCAGCAGGCCCGGGCCGATGCCGGCGATGAACAGCGAGGAGATCGATACCGTTCCGCCTGCGGCCAGCGAGTAGAGCACCGAGTTGTGGCTCGGCGGGGTGAGCAGGGCCTGCACCGAGCCGCTGACCGTTACGGCCGTGGAAAACTCGCGCGGGTAACCCTTCTTTTCCATCTCCGGGATCAGTACCGAGCCCACCGAGGCGGTGTCGGCGAGCGACGAGCCCGAAATGGCGCCGAAGAAGGTCGAAGCCATGATGTTGACCAGCGACAGCCCACCGCGAACGAATCCGACCAGAACCCCCGCGAACGCCACCAGCCGACGGGACATGCCGCCTTCGGCCATGATCGCGCCCGCCAGGACGAAGAAGGGGATGGCCAGCAGAGAGAACTTGTTGACGCCGCCGGCGACCTGAATCATCACCGCATCGAACGGAATGTCGATCCACCAGGCGCCAATCAGCGCGGACAAGCCCAGCGCGTAGGCCACCGGCATACGCAGCAGAAAGAGGATGGCAAAGCTGCCGAGCAGAATCAGTGCGTCCATTACACGGCCTCCTTGCTGCTTTCGACGTATTCATAGTCGACTGCCCGGCGCTTGCTCTGGTCGCCGAAAAACAGGCGTTCGAGCACGAACAGCAGGGTGATCGCGCCGCCGATCGGGATCGGCGAGTAGGTAATACCGACGCGCAAGGTCGGCAGGGTGCTCATGAACTGGTTCCAGGTGGCAACGCACAACTTGATGCCCCAGATGGTCATGAACAGACAGATGATGCCCATCAGGATCTGTACCAGTAGTTCGACGTGGCGGTGCAGAAACTGCGGGAGGCGATCAGTGAACATGCTCACCGCCATGTGCGCGCCGGCCCGATAACTGGCGGCAGCGCCGAGAAAGGTGAAGATCACCATCAGCAGAATGGCTACAGGTTCGGGCCAGCCGGCCCCGGAACCCAGCACGTAGCGCGCGAAGATCCCCCAGGGGATGATCATGGACATGACCACGATGGCCATGCCCGCGACCCATACGCAGGTCTTGTAGATCGCGTCGTTGACGCGCAGCAGCGTGTTTTTCATCAGGCTCACCACAAGCGCGGCGGCGGTGCAGGCCGGCCGCCGCGAGGTTTTCAAAGAGAACGAATCACTGGACCGCTTCGATACGCTTGATCAGGTCGGCGTAGGGCGCGCCGTACTTCTCGCGAATCGGAGCGGTGGCGTCGAAGAAGGGCTTCTTGTCCACCTCGATGAACTCGACGCCTGCTTCCTTGAGCTTGGCTTCGCTGCTGGCGGTTTTTTCATCCCACAGCTTGCGCTCTTCGAGCTGCGCCTCCTTGGCGTACTTCTTGACGATTTCCTGTTGCTCGGGCGTGAGCTTGTTCCAGGTAGCCTTGGAGATCACGATCGGCTCCGGAAGAATCAGGTGGCCGGTCAGGGTGTAGTACTTGGCGCTACGGAAGTGGTTGTGCTCGAGCATGGTCGGAGGGTTGTTCTCCGCGCCATCGACCACGCCGGTCTGTAGCGCGCTGAAAATCTCGCCGGTGTCCATGGCGATGCCGCTGGCACCCAGTGCATTGAAGGTCTCGATGAACATCGGGTTACCGATCACGCGGATCTTCATGCCCTTAAGGTCTTCGAGGCTGCGTACCGGCTTCTTGGTGTAGAGGTTGCGCACGCCGCCGTCCATCCACGCCAGACCCACCATGTTGAATTCGGAGTTGGTGATCTTGTCGAGGATCTCCTGGCCGATCTCGCCATCGATGACCTTGCGCATGTGTTCGTGGTCGCGGAAGACGAAGGGCATGTTGAACACGTTTACGTCCGGAACCACCGGGCCGAGCGTGCCGAGGCTGACGCGGGTCATCTGCACGGCACCGATCTGCACCTGCTCGACGACTTCCTTTTCCGACCCCAGAACACCGCCGGAGAACATGCGGAACTTGAGCTCGCCGTCGGTGGCCTTTTCGATGTTCTCGCCCATGTGCTCCTGAGCGACCACGGTCGGGTAACCGGCGGGATGGATTTCGGCGATCTTCAGCGTCATGGCTGCGTGGGCAGTGCTGGACAAGCAGAAGGCTAGGGGAAGTGTAGCGATGAGCAACTTGCGTTTGAAGTTCATGTGAATCTCCATCTTGTTGTTGTTTGTGAGCAGCGTTGGAACTTCAAGGCCGGGCATTGCGAGCCGGTCCTTGTGTGGGTGGATCATTGACGAAATGGGGTTTCCTCCAGTCCGGAGACGCCGGGTTGCAGGGCGAAGACGCCGCCCGCCAACGGCTGATCGGAGAGATCGCCGCCTGGACGAATGGAGGTGACGAACAGCGTGTCGAGGCCGGCGCCGCCAAAGGCGCACATCGCGGGTTTCTTCACAGGGACCGGCAATGAACGGTCAAGGCGGCCGTCCGGCGTGAAGCGATGGATCAGCCCGGCGTCGTTGCCGCAGATCCAGTAGCAGCCGTCGACGTCTACCGCCGCGCCATCCGGGCGGCCGGGGTGCTGCTTCATGTCGACGAAAACCCGGCGATTGCTCGGGGTGCCGCTGTCGATGTCGTAATCGAAGGCCCAGATGCATTGCACGTTGGGGTGGGAGTCGGAGAGATACATCGTCCGGCCGTCCGGGCTGAAGCCCAGCCCGTTAGGCACGACAAAGTCATTCAATTGCGCACCGAGCGATTCGTCTCCGGCTGAACCGTCGAACCGGTACAACGCGCCTGCCGGAATGCCGGCAGCCATGTCCATGACCATGGTGCCAGCCCAAAAGCGGCCCTGACGGTCGCAGCGACCATCATTGAAGCGCATGCCGGCATGCGCATGCGATACGTCGGTGAGGCGGGTCGCGGCAAAGGTGCCGTCATCCTGCGGCGTTATGTCGAAGAGGCCATCTTCCATGCCGGCGATCCAGCGATTCGCATCGCCCTGGCGGCGTGCGATGCAGGCGATCATCTGCTCGCCCGTCCAGCGGGTGACCGACGCGTCCGCGGCTTTCCAGCGCAGCAATTGGCGATTAGGGATGTCGACCCAGTAGAGCGCCTGCTCGGAGGCGACCCATACCGGGCTTTCTCCGGTCGCGTTCCGGACGTCGACGATCAGTTCTGCTTGGTGTGCCATGGCGATTCTCTTGTTGTTTTTCGCAGCGTGGCGTGTGGTTCAGTCTTCGAACGGCCCGGCCTCGCAGAACGCGCCACCCTGGTAGATCAAGGCGGGATCGTTGGGCTCGTAGGGCGGCTGCTGTTCGATTTTTTCGCGAAACACTTCGGAGCTGTCTTGGGGGACGAAGCCAAGGTTGGCTGCCATGTGGTTGTCCCACCAGACATCGCGGTTGGCCGAGACGCCATAGACCACCGTGTGCCCCACATTGGCGGCGTACAGCGAGCGTTCGATCAGGTGGGTCAGGTCGCGGTAGCTGAGGTAGGTGGCCATCATCCGGCGGTTGAGCGGCTCGGGGAAGGAGGAGCCGATGCGGATGCTGACGGTTTCGATGCCGTAGCGATCGAAGTAGAAGCTGGCCATGTCTTCGCCATAGGACTTGGACAGCCCGTAATAGCTGTCAGGGCGACGGGCTACGCTGGCGTCGATCTTCTCGGTCTGCTTGTAGAATCCGATCACGTGGTTGGAGCTGGCGAAGATCACACGCTTGATGCCATGACGGCGGGCCGCTTCGTAGATGTGAAAGACGCCCTTGATGTTGGCTTCGAGAATCTCTTCGAAGGGGCGCTCGACCGAGACGCCACCGAAATGCGCTATAGCATCGACGCCTTCGCACAATGCCTGCACGGCGGCTTTGTCGGCCAGGTTGCACTGGACCACTTCTTCGTGGGGACCGGCTGGCGGCTCGATGGGGGCGATGTCGGAGAGGCGAATGATGTTGGCGTAGGGGCGAAGCGTTTCGCGTAACACCTTGCCCAATCCTCCTGCCGCGCCTGTCAGCAGGAGGCGATTGATGGGTGTGGGAACGGTCTTCGTGCTTGTCATTGTGATCTGCCCATAGCTTATTGTTTTTGATGTCATCGGTTGTCGGATGACTTGGGTTGATTATTTCCGCCGACCTTGAAGTTTGTCAACCGCAAACTACGATCTGCTTGGCAATGTCCAGACGGCGTTCCGTGCTGGGCGAAGTCTTGAGCGTTCCCTCTGCAGCTGGCGTATTTACTGAGTTTCACGGGCGTAGTGAGCGTTTTCAGTACGTCACGCTAGCCGTCGCAGCCGCCTAAACACATACCACTAAAGTCGAGTACGGCTCCGGCCTCGGAAATGGACGAGTAGGACGAGTGAAGCGCGCATGGTTGTATGATGACATTCCGCGAAAGGATGCATCCCAAATCTGCACATGCGTGGTTCCAGCGTTGGGGCCTGCACGACGAGAGGGCGGCGTACCGTCATGAACAAAAGACAATCCGACCGCCAGTTGACCGGCGCTCCAACCCTGATCGACGTGGCTAAAGTCGCGGGCGTATCGCCGATCACTGTATCGGGTGCGCTGGGTCGCTCGGAGCTGGTCACCGATGCGAATCGGGCTGCCCATTTTTCGACGGCCTCGTGGCTCCATGTGACGATGCCGTCACCTATGGCGCAGAGCAGGTCGCCGGCCCATCACCAGGAGATTCCATGAACGACAAGCCCGCAATCATCTGTGCCGACGATGACCGTATCGCCTGGCTGCGCCTGCGCTCGGTGACCCTGCCGCTGGCCAACCCGATCAGCGATGCGAAGGTACTCACCGGCCGACAGAAGCCGATGACCGAGATCGCGATCCTGATCGCCGAAATCGAAACCCGTGATGGTCACCACGGGCTGGGTTTCAGCTACTCCAAGCGCGCCGGCGGCGCGGGACAGTTTGCCCATGCCCTGGAGGTGGCGCCCAATCTGATAGGCGAGAACCCCAGCGATATTGCCAAGCTGTGGGACAAGTTGTGCTGGGCGGGCGCTTCGGTGGGCCGCAGCGGCCTGGCGACCCAGGCGATCGGCGCCTTCGACGTGGCGCTGTGGGACCTCAAGGCACGTCGTGCGGGGTTGTCGCTGGCGCGTCTGCTCGGCGCCCAACGCGACTCGGTGCGCTGTTACAACACCTCTGGCGGCTTTCTGCACACGCCGCTGGACCAATTGATGAAGAACACCGATGTGTCGCGAGAGAAGGGCATCGGCGGGATAAAGCTCAAGGTCGGACAGCCGGACTGGGCGTTGGACCTGCACCGGGTCGGCACGGTGCGCCAGCACCTGGGCGAGGCGTTCCCGCTGATGGTCGATGCCAACCAGCAATGGGATCGGCCGACCGCTCGCCGCATGTGCCGGCGCCTGGAGCCCTTCGACCTGATATGGATCGAGGAGCCACTGGACTGCTACGACGCCGAGGGACACGCCGAATTGGCGCGTCTGTTCGATACGCCAATCGCGACGGGCGAGATGCTCACCAGCCCGGCCGAACACTGGGAGTTCATTCGTCAGCGTGCTGCCGACTTCCTGATGCCGGACGCTCCACGCGTTGGCGGCATCACGCCCTATCTGCGGATACAGGCCCTGGCCGAGCAGGCCGGCATGACACTGGCGCCACACTTCGCCATGGAGCTGCACGTGCACCTGGCGGCGACTCATACCCGTGAGCCATGGGTCGAGCATTTCGAATGGTTGGAACCCTTGTTCGAGGAGCGGCTGGAGATACGCGATGGGCGAATGCTGGTGCCGAACCGGCCCGGTCTGGGCCTGAGTTTGAGCGAGCAGGTGGCCGGTTGGACGGTGCAGCAGGCCGAGGTGGGTCAGCGTCCCTGAGTGGTTTCGCTGACCGCCTGGCGCACCGCTTCACGAAGCGCGGCGACGGCCGGGTTGTCGTTGTCGTCGCGCCAGACCAGATGCAGTTCGCTGTATACGCCTGATGGCAGCTCGAGCGTCCGCCAACGCACCCGTTCGAAGCTCACCGCAGTGGCGCTGCGCGGCACCAGTGCCAGGCCCATGCCGACGTTGACCAGTGAAAGGATGGTCAAGGTGGTGCCGAGCGACTGCACATAGTCCGGTTGCACGCCGCTGGAGCGAAACATGCCGGTGAGCAGTTCGTTGAACGGCTGCCAAGCGGCGTGCGAATACATGATGAACGGCTGGCCGTGCAATGCCGTCAGCTCGAGCGGTTCAAGCCGCGCCAATGGATGCTCGTCGTGTACGGCCAACACGAAGGGCTCGCACACGAGGCGCTCGCTGACCAGGCCCGGCTGATTCAGGGGAGCACGGACGATGGCCAGGTCGATGCGCCGTGTAAGCAGGGCCTGAAGCTGCTCGAACGTGCTCATTTCCTGGAGCGCGATCTGCACACCGGGACGGTCGCGCCTGGCCTGGGCCACCACCCGCGGCAGGAAGTCGTACACCGCGCTGGCAACGAAACCGATGCTCACGGTCCCACTTTCGCCCAGCGCGATCAGGCGAGCAGTCCGTGCTGCCCGATGGGCCTGATCGAGCAGCGCCTGAGCTTCGACGAAGAAGGCACGACCCGCGGCGGTCAAGGCCACCGTGCGGGTGCTGCGAGTGAACAAGACGACGCCCAGTTGATGTTCCAGCAACTGGATCTGCCGGCTCAGCGGTGGCTGGGTCATGTGCAGGCGCTCGGCGGCGCGACGAAAATTCAACTCCGTAGCCAGAGCGGTGAAGCATCGCAGTTGCGCCAGGTCGAACATTGATCCAGTTCCGGTATCAATCAAGTGGCTGATTAGATTAGCCCTGCATCAATCGCAACGTCCATCATGCCTTCCATAACTACCCCGACCATGAAGGCGGACATGAAACCCTATAGTCCCGATCGCATCACCTGGATCCGCCTGCGTTCGGTGGAGCTGCCGCTGGCGCAGGCGGTCAGCGATGCCAAAGTGGCAACCGGTCGGCAGGCCGCATTGGCCGCGGTCAGTCTGTTGTTTGCCGAAATCGAAACCGCACAGGGGCACGCTGGCCTGGGCTTCAGCTACAGCTTGCGCACCGGTGGGCCGGCGCAGTATGCCCACGCCCAGGAACTCGCACCCCTGCTAATCGGTGAAGACCCCAACGACATCGCCCGGCTCTGGAGCAAGCTGGCCTGGGCCAGTGCTTCGGTAGGGCGGGGCGGCGTCGCGGCTCAGGCCATTGCCGCGTTCGACACCGCCTTGTGGGACCTCAAGGCCCGGCGCGCAGCATTGCCGCTGTCCAAGCTGCTGGGTGCGCAGCGCCATTCGGTGCGCTGCTACAACACCTCGGGTGGCTATCTGCAGGCCTCGATCGAAGAAGTCATCGACAAGGCGACGCAGTCTCGCGAGCGCGGCATTGGTGGCGTGAAGATGAAAGTCGGGCAGCCCGACAGACGCTTGGACCTGCAGCGGGTCGAGGTCATGCGCAAGCATCTGGGCAATGAGGTGCCGCTGATGGTCGATGTCAACCAGCAATGGGATCGCATCACCGCGTTACGCATGGGGCGTATGTTGGAGCAGTACCAGCTGGAATGGATCGAGGAGCCGCTCGATGCGCACGACGTTGCTGGGCACGCCGCGCTGGCCGCGCAACTGGATACCGCCATCGGCACCGGCGAAATGCTGACCAGTGCCGCCGAAGCCTTGGGCTACGTCGATACCGACGCGGTCGATGTGATTATGCACGACGCGCCGCGCATGGGTGGCATCACGCCGTTTCTCAAGGTCGCCCGGGCCGCCGAACAGCGCGACATGATCATGGCGCCGCACTTCGTCATGGAAATCCATCTGCATCTGGCGGCTGCCTACGAGCACTCGACCTGGGTCGAGCATTTCGAATGGCTGGAACCGGCGTTCAACGAGCGGTTGGAAATACGCGACGGCCACATGCTCGTGCCAGACCGGCCAGGCCTGGGCCTGAGTCTGCACGAGCGGGTAGCCGGCTGGACGCTGGCAACGATCGAGCTTGGCAAGCGTGGCTGAACGCAAAACCGCGCCTTGCAGGCCGTGCATGGCGCGGTTTTTTACATCGGCATCCGCTCGCGCGGATGCCGTCGGGTCAGGCGCGCTGCAGCTTTTCCACCGAGCTTTTGCGCCCGCGCAGTGCGCTGAACAGATGCCAGAGCACCGACAGCAGGGCCAGCGCCAAGAAGCACGCCGAGATCGGGTTCGTGAGAAAGCCCATGAAGTGGCCGTCGGACAGCATCAGGCCGCGCCGCAGGTTGGTTTCGGCCATCGGCCCGAGAATGAAACCGATGATGAACGGCGCTGCAGGCATGCCGCCTTTGACGAAGCCATAGCCAATCAGGCCGAACAAGAGAATGGTCCAGACGTCGAACACCCGACTGCTCAGACCGAACGCACCCACCACGCACAGCACCAGGATGATCGGCAGCAGGATGTGCTTGGGCACTGCCAGCAGCTTGATGAAGATGCGCAGGCCGTAGAACTCCAGCACCAGCATCATCACCGACGCGAGGATCAGCGCCGCGAAGATGGTGTACACCAGCGGGCCCTGGCTGATAAACAGCAGTGGGCCGGGCTGGATGCCGTGGATCATGAAGCCACCGAGCAGGATGGCGGTCACGGTGTCGCCCGGAATGCCGAGCGTCATCAGCGGGATCATGGCGCTACCGATGCCGGCGTTGTTCGCCGTCTCGCTGGCGACCACGCCCTCGACCGCGCCTTTGCCGAATTGCTCGGGATGCTTGGAGCGTTTCTTGGCGATGATGTAGGAGACGATGTTCGAGGTGCCGGCGCCGATGCCCGGCAAAATGCCGATTCCGATGCCGATCAGCGAGGAGCGAAACGCATTGGGAATCTGCCCGAAGAACTCCTTCATGGAAAAGCCGAAGCCCTTCACGCCCTTCATGCTGACCGTGGCGATCTTGCTCTTGTGCATCGAGCGACCGGTTTCGGCGATCTTCATCACTTCGGCCACGGCAAACATGCCGATCATCACCGTCAACATCGCGAAACCGCCGTTGAGGTTAGGCGAGTCGAACGTGAAGCGGCGGATGGCATCAACGGGTGCGATACCCACGGTGGAAAACGCGAAGCCCAGGGTGCCGGCATAGATGCCCTTGAGCAGCGAACCAGTGGACAGCGTGGCGATCAGCGTCAGCGAGAAGATCGCGATGGAGAAGTATTCATGCGGCCCGAAGCGCAAGGCCACCTTGGCCAGCGAAGGCGCGATGGACATCAGCGCGACAATGCTGAACACAGTGCCAATGAAGGAAAACACGACACCGACGCCCAGTGCCTTCAGGCCTTCGCCTTTCTCCATCATCGGCCCGCCGTCGAACGTCGTGGCGATGGAGGCGGGCGTGCCGGGGATCTTGAGCAGAATGGCCGAAATCAGGCCGCCGGACGTCGCGCCGATGAACAGTGCGACCAACAGCGACAAGCCTGCGGCGGGCCCCATGGTGTAGGTCAGCGGCAAACACAAGGCAATGGCCATGGTAGCCGACAGCCCGGGGACGGCACCGAAGACGATGCCGACGGCGACGCCAAGGGTGATCAGGATGAAGATATACGGGGAGAAAACCGCGCCGAAACCGGCCTGCAGAAGCTCGAACATGGCCGTCTCCTAGAATTTCAGAAAGCCGGTCGGGAGCATCAGATCGAAGCCCTGCCGGAAGGTGAAAAAGATCAACGCGGACGTCACGACTGCGATGACGATATAGGCGATGTGGTTGATCTTCTGTTCGCGCGGTGTGATCACGATGAACTGCGCATAGAGATAAAGCACCGTCATGATCGGGAAGCCGACCTTTTGCAGCAGGGCGACATAAACGGCGATCAACCCGAGTGTCTTGAACACCGTGGGGTAGTCAGGTGGCGTTCCGGCAGAGGGGTCGGCATCCGCATCGGGATCGACCGGAGGGTGCGTCGCCCGGGTTGCGGTCACCAGTTGCAACACGCCCAACAGGCAGAGCCCGACGGACAGGACATAAGGAACAGTGGACGCGTCGATGAAACCTTTGCGCGGAAGATTGATGGTCAGGAACAGGTAGAACAGGCCGGCGCCCAGCATCAGGGCCCCGACCAGTAACTCCTTTCTCTTGTAGGTATCCATGGGACAGCTCTCGATTCAGAGGAAAGGCTGCCGGACGCAGTGACTACGTCCGGCATCGTGTTGCGGTGACTTATTTACCCTGACGCAGCTGATCCTTGTACTGCATGAAGTCTTCACGGGTGTTCTTCAGGCGGTCGATGGACGCATCGGTACCGAAGTAGCTGACCGGCTGCTTGAAGGTCTTGCGCAGCTCCTCTTCATATTCTGGCATCTCGGTGATCTGCTTCACGATGCCGGCCATCTTCTCGATGATGGCCGGATCGGTGCCGTCCGGGAACGCAACGACGTAAGGCTTCTCCATAACGAAGTCGACACCTTGTTCCTTGAAGGTCGGCACGTCGCCCAGTAGCGGGTTGCGCTCGTCGTTGGGCTGGCCCAGGGCGACCATCTCACCGCTCTGCACGTAGTCCTGTACCGAGCCGTAGCTGATTGCGGCCAGGTCGATACGGTTGCCCAGCAGGGCGACAACCTTCTCCGATACCGTGCCGGCGTCGACCATCTTCAGCTTGGTGTCGGTCAGGCCCTCGAACATCAGGCCCTGCAGGTGAGAGTAGCTGCCCATCTCGGTGCCGTAGGTGACGCTGCTCGGCTCGGCCTTGGATTTGGAGATCAGGTCTTCCAGCGATTTCAGGCCCGAACTCTTCGACGCGACGAATACGGTGCCCTTGTCGACGCCGGCGATGCAGCAGATGTCGAACGCATCGAGGCTGTCTTCGGTCAGGCCGGCGACTTCGTTGACGATCAACTGGCCGGTGTGGGTGAAGAGGATGGTGTTGCCGTCCGGGTCGGCTTGCTTGACCTGCTCGGCGGCCAGGGTGCCACCGCCGCCGGCGACGTTGGTGATAACCATCGCTTCGCCGGTGATCTTGGTGAAGTGCTTGGCCATGGTGCGGGCATTGAAGTCGGTATCGCCGCCGGCGTTGGCAATGACCACGACCTGGACAGGGCGAGTCGGCCATTCGGTTTCGGCGGCATAGGCACCGCTGACCGCGGTTGCCAGCAGGGCGGAAACGAGGGAGGCGCTGATAGCTTTTTTCATTGTTGGGTCTCTCCGTGGTTGGGTTGCGGCGCTTCGTTTGTATCTTTTCTGGTTATTGACGTCCCAGGCTTGGCTGCTTGGGATCGTATTTCCAGCCAGGCACCAGGTACTGCATGGCCATGGCGTCGTCTCGGGCACCGGTGGCGACCTTGTTGTAGAGCTCGTGCGCCGCAGCGATTCGATCCATGTCCGGTTCAATACCGAGCCCCGGCTTGTCTGGCACCTGGACCGCGCCGCCGACGATCTGCAGCGGTTCGCGGGTCAGGCGCTCCTGGCCTTCTTGCCAGATCCAGTGGGTGTCGATGGCAGTGATGTTGCCCGACGCTGCGGCCGCGGCATGGGTGAACATGGCCAGCGAGACGTCGAAGTGGTTGTTGGAATGCGAGCCCCACGTCAGGCCGAACTGCTCGCACATCTGCGCCAGCCGCACCGAGCCTTGCATCGTCCAGAAATGCGGGTCGGCCAGGGGAATGTCGACAGCTTCCAGACGCAGGGAATGACCCATCTGCCGCCAGTCGGTGGCGACCATGTTGGTGGCGGTAGGGATGCCGGTGGCGCGCTTGAACTCGGCCATGATCTCGCGTCCCGAGTAGCCGTTTTCCGGACCGCACGGATCTTCGGCGTAGGACAGGATATGGCCCTGGCCTTTGCACAGCTCGATGGCTTGCGCCAATGACCAGGCGCCGTTGGGGTCCAGCGTGACGCGTGAATCCGGGAAGCGCGCCTTGATGCCGGCGATGGCTTGCATCTCTTCGCTGCCACGCATCACGCCGCCCTTGAGCTTGAAGTCCTTGAAGCCGTAGCGCGCCGTGGCAGCCTCGGCAAGCCGGACGATGGCGGCCGGGGTGACCGCTTCCTGATGGCGAAGGTGGTACCAGTCGTCGGCCGAGCCGGTGCCGGCGAGATAGGGCAGGTCGGTGCGGGTGCGATCGCCTATATAGAAGAGATACGCCAGCATCGGCACGCTGTCGCGTTGCTGGCCACTACCGAGCAATTCTGCGACAGGCACGTCCAGATGCTGGCCGAGCAGGTCGAGGAGGGCGGCTTCGACCGCAGTAATGACGTTATCCAGCCGCAGGTTGATCTCGTGCGGCTGTTTGAGTACCGCGGCTTCCGCCTCGGAGGTCACCTCGTGCTGGGTGGCCTGCGGCCCTTTCGCCGAGCCGCCTGCAATAGCCTGGCGCAGGGTGTTGAGCACGCGATTGTAGCGGCCGATCTGCTGTCCGACGACGAGCCCCTTGGTGCGCTCCAGCGCTTGACGGATGCCTTCGCCGCCGGGGACTTCGCCGATCCCCTTGCGCCCGGCGCTGTCTTCGAGCAGCACCAGGTTGCGGGTGAAATAGGGCGCGTGCGCACCGCAGAGGTTCAGCAGCATGCTGTCATAGCCCGCCACGGGAATGACCTGCATCCGGGTCACGATAGGGGTGTTGGCCTTGAGATCTGACATCGAGTCGCGGGCTCCTGATTGTTCTTGTGAGCGCAATGAGTGGGAAGGGCGGGTGGCGCTATCAGCCAAGCCCTCGCATACAGCTATCTAAATGTGGAAGATTGGCGGTCGGCGTGCTTGCCAGGCTGTAAGGGGTAGCGGAAAGACTTGCCAGCGGAGGCAAGGCGGTGGAGATGTGGGCAACAGGCCTGGGCGCTGCAGAGAAGAATGGCGCGGAATGAGGCATGGCTTTTTAAGCTCTGTTTGTTTTGTCATACGTTGTCGTATGACTTGGCTTGATTTTTATCAGCGCCGATGGTGGTTGTCAAACGACGGCAACATTAAAATCGTTCTGTGTGACTGCTCGGTCGAGCTGAGGTTTCGCCTTCTTCGGGGAGCCACTGGCTTTTTCCCCTCTTTCGGGTACAGGCCGAGTTCCGCATCATCATGAGACTCGCGCGGGGAAGAGTCCCCAATGGTCCACCGAGGATCTGTGTGGGTAGGCCTTATTTCCGGCGAGTGTAGCGAAAAGTGCGCCAGCTGGTCGGCCGTGTCTATTCGCGGTCAAGACCGCTCCCACAGATCAGGCATGCGTGGGAGCGGTCTCGGCCTTGAATGGGGCCGGCAAATATCCATACAAAAGCAGTAGCAACTTCCGAGGTTGTACGATAACGTATCTCAAGGCTGCGGCCCCTTCCTCAATACCGATAGCTTCACAGGATGCTCAAACAATGAACCCACAAGAACTGAAGGCCATCCTCTCTTCTGGTCTGCTCTCCTTTCCCGTCACCGATTTCGACCAGCAGGGCGACTTCAGCCGTGCTGGCTACATCAAGCGTCTGGAGTGGCTGGCACCTTATGGCGCGACTGCCTTGTTCGCGGCTGGCGGTACCGGCGAGTTCTTCTCGCTGACCCCGCAGGAATATCCGGACATCATCAAGACCGCCGTTGACACTTGCGCTGGCCAGGTGCCGATTCTCGCCGGTGTCGGCGGCCCGACTCGTCAGGCCATCGCCTACGCCCAGGAAGCCGAGCGCCTCGGTGCCAAAGGCCTGCTGCTGCTGCCGCATTACCTGACCGAAGCGAGCCAGGAAGGTGTCGCACGGCACGTCGAGGAAGTGTGCAAGTCGGTCAACATCGGCGTCGTGGTTTACAACCGCAACGTATGCCGCCTGACCGCGCCGCTGCTCGAGCAACTGGCCGAGCGCTGCCCGAACCTGATCGGCTACAAGGATGGCCTCGGCGACATCGAGCTGATGGTCTCCATCCGTCGCCGTCTGGGCGAGCGCCTGACCTATCTCGGCGGCCTGCCCACTGCAGAAGTGTATGCCGCCGCCTACAAGGCGCTCGGCGTACCGGTCTACTCCTCGGCCGTCTTCAACTTCGTACCCAAGCTGGCCATGGATTTCTACTCCGCCATCTCGCGTAACGATGACGAAACCGTCGGCAAGCTGATCGACGATTTCTTCCTGCCGTACCTCGATATCCGCAACCGTTGCAAGGGCTATGCGGTCAGCATCGTCAAGGCCGGCGCGAAGATTGCCGGTTACGATGCCGGCCCCGTTCGCGCACCGCTGACCGACCTGCGCCCGGACGAGTACGAAGCACTCGCCGCGCTGATCGAGAAGCAGGGCGCACAGTAACGGCACGCTAGACCTATCACTCGCCCCAACCGTCGCTACGAGTGCCCTCATACATGGGCACTGCGGCGGACCTCACGAAGGAGAGCGTTACGTGGCAGACGCAAAGCGTTATGACAACTACATCGATGGCCAATGGGTAGCTGGCAAGCACTACCAGGCCAACATCAACCCGTCCGACCTGTCGGACGTCATCGGCGAATACGCCCAGGCGGATGCTTCGCAGGTCGAAGCCGCCATCGCTGCAGCCCGCAAGGCCTTCCCGACCTGGTCGACTGGCGGCATCCAGGCCCGTGCCGATGCCCTGGAAAAAGTAGGTCTGGAAATCCTCGCGCGTCGCGAAGAGCTGGGTAACCTGCTGGCCCGTGAAGAGGGCAAGACCCTGCCGGAAGCCATCGGTGAAGTCTCCCGTGCCGGCAATATCTTCAAGTACTTCGCCGGCGAATGCCTGCGTCAGGCCGGCGAAACGCTGCAGTCGGTCCGTCCGGGCGTCAGCGTCGAAGTAACCCGCGAGCCTTTGGGCGTGATCGGTCTGATCACTCCATGGAACTTCCCGATCGCCATTCCCGCGTGGAAGATCGCGCCGGCGCTGGCGTACGGCAACTGCGTGGTCATCAAACCGGCCGATCTGGTGCCCGGTTGCGCCTGGGCCATCGCTGAAATCATCTCGCGTGCCGGCTTCCCGGACGGCGTGTTCAACCTGGTGATGGGCAAGGGCCGCGAAGTCGGCGAAGCCATCGTCAACGACAAGCGCGTCGATGGCGTCAGCTTCACCGGTTCGGTGGGCGTCGGTCGCGGCATCGCGGCGACCTGCGTCGGTCGTCAGGCCAAGGTCCAGCTGGAGATGGGCGGCAAGAATCCGCAAATCATTCTGGACGATGCCGATCTCAATACCGCCGTCGAGCTGGCCACGCAAAGCGCGTTCTATTCGACCGGCCAACGTTGCACCGCCTCCAGTCGCATCATCGTCACCGAAGGTATCTACGACCGTTTCGTCGAAGCCATGATCGAGCGCATCAAGAAGATCAAGGTCGGTTCGGCACTGGAGCAGGGCGTGGATGTCGGCCCGGTAGTGTCTCAGGCCCAGCTGGACCAGGATCTGAAATACATCGAGATCGGCAAGCAAGAGGGCGCACGCCTGGCTTGCGGTGGCGAGCGCGTGACCTGCGGTACCGAGGGTTACTACCTGGCGCCGACCTTGTTCGTCGACAGCACCGCGGACATGCGCATCAGCCGTGAAGAGATCTTTGGCCCTGTGGCCAACGTGGTGAAGGTCAAGGACTACGACGCAGCGCTGGCCATGGCCAACGACACCGAGTTCGGCCTGTCGGCGGGTATCTGCACCACCTCGCTGAAGTATGCCAATCACTTCAAGCGTCATTCCCAGGCGGGGATGGTGATGGTCAACCTGCCGACCGCGGGTGTGGACTACCACGTGCCGTTCGGCGGTCGCAAAGGTTCGTCCTATGGCCCGCGCGAGCAAGGCCGTTATGCGCAGGAGTTCTACACCACGGTGAAGACCACCTATATCGGCTGATCAACCGTGCCGCTCCACGCGGCGCAGCCTGTCCGAGTCGCCGCGCGTCTCGGGCAGGGTCGCGCCCATGGCAGATAGATCGTTGTACCCGCAGCGCGGACCATAAGAACAAAAGAGAGAAGCATATGAACAATTCTGTGAATCAAGGTGCTCCGGTCATCACCGAACTTCGGGTGGTCCCGGTCGCAGGTCAAGACAGCATGCTGCTCAACCTGAGCGGCGCCCATGGTCCGTACTTCACCCGCAACATCCTCATTCTCAAGGACAGCGCCGGTAACACCGGTGTCGGCGAAGTCCCCGGCGGCGAGGCGATCCGCAAGACGCTGGACGATGCTCGCGCCATTCTGATCGGCCAATCGGTCGGTAATTTCAACGGTCTGCTGAACCAGGCGCGCAAGGCATTCGCCGACCGCGACGTCGGTGGCCGCGGCTTGCAGACGTTCGATCTGCGTATCGCCATTCACGCCATCACTGCCATCGAGTCGGCATTACTCGATCTGCTCGGCCAGCACCTAGGCGTGCCGGTTGCCGCATTGCTCGGTGACGGACAGCAGCGCGACGAAGTCGAGATGCTCGGTTATCTGTTCTTCATCGCCGATCGCAACAAGACTGACCTCGGCTATCGCGACGAATCGAACGCCAGCGATAACTGGTTCCGCGTGCGCAACGAAGAAGCGCTGACGCCCGAGACGGTCGTGCGCCAGGCCGAGGCGGCCTACGAGCGCTACGGTTTCAAGGATTTCAAACTCAAGGGCGGCGTGCTGCCGGGCCGCGAAGAGGTCAAGGCGATTCGAGCACTGGCCGAGCGTTTTCCCGATGCGCGCATCACCCTGGACCCCAACGGCGCCTGGTCGCTGGCTGAAGCCATCGATCTGTGCAAGGACCTGCACGGCGTGCTGGCGTATGCCGAAGACCCTTGCGGTGCCGAGAACGGCTACTCGGGTCGCGAAGTGATGGCCGAGTTCCGCCGTGCCACCGGCCTGCCGACCGCGACCAACATGATCGCGACTGACTGGCGGCAGATGGGCCATACCATCCAGCTGAATTCGGTCGACATCCCGCTGGCCGACCCGCACTTCTGGACCATGAGCGGTTCGGTGCGGGTGGCGCAGATGTGCAACGACTGGGGGCTGACCTGGGGCTCGCACTCGAACAACCACTTCGACATTTCACTGGCGATGTTCACCCATGTGGCGGCTGCTGCACCGGGCAAGATCACTGCGATCGACACCCACTGGATCTGGCAGGACGGCCAATACCTGACCCGCGAGCCGCTGCAGATCGTTGGCGGTAAAGTGGCTGTTCCGGCGAAGGCGGGTCTGGGGATCGAACTGGACGAAGATGCCTTGCAGAAAGCCCACGAGCTGTACCTGGAAAAAGGCCTGGGCGCGCGCGACGACGCCATCGCCATGCAGTACCTGATCCCCGAGTGGACCTTCAACAACAAGCAGCCGTGCATGGTGCGTTGATGGTGTAAACAGCTCGCGGTCAAGACCGCTCCTACATGCACCACACACCGTGGGAGCGGTCTCGACCGCGAAGGGCTTCGAGGCAAGTACGTCATTCGAACGGGATTCCACCGAGGCAGCATGACAACACTTGTACACCGAAAAGCTCGCGGTCAAGACCGCTCCTACAATGCGCCACACAACCGTGGGAGCGGTCTCGACCGCGAAGGGCTTCGGGGCAAGTAGGTCATTCGAGCGAGGTCACCGAGGCACATGACAACATCCGTACACCGAAAAGCTCGCGGTCAAGACTGCTCCTACAATGCGCCACACAGCCGTGGGAGCGGTCTTGACCGCGAAGCTTTCGAACCGAACACAGGCTGCGGAACCGGTCATGACCGTGATAGCTCGAGAAGCGACCGTTAATCCAAACCAGACAACGACAAACCGGCCAGACCGGAGACCGATATGAACGACACCGTGGAATTGATTCAGCATCAAGATTCGCCGCGTTACATCCGCCTGAACGAGGCGGACAACGTGGCTGTGGTGGTCAACGATGGTGGTGTGCCGACCGGTGCCCGGTTCGAGGATGGCCTGGTCACGGTCGAAAGCGTGCCCCAGAGCCATAAGGTGGCGCTGGTGGAGATCCCGGAAGGCGAGCCCGTGCGCCGCTATGGCCAGATCATCGGCTACGCACTCGAGCCGCTGCGTCGCGGTTCATGGGTCAAGGAAACCCAGCTGAAGATGCCCAGCGCGCCGCCGCTCGATAGCCTGCCGCGTGCCAACGCCGTACCGGACAAGCTCGCGCCGCTGGAGGGCTTCACCTTCGAGGGCTATCGCAATGCCGACGGCACGGTGGGCACGCGCAATATCCTCGGCATCAGCACCACCGTGCAGTGCGTGACCGGCGTGCTGGAGCATGCGGTCAAACGCATCCGCGACGAGCTGCTGCCCAAGTACCCCAACGTCGATGACGTGGTGGCGCTGACCCATAGCTACGGCTGCGGCGTGGCGATCAATGCGCGCGACGCCTACATCCCGATCCGTACCGTGCGCAACCTGGCGCGCAATCCCAATCTCGGTGGCGAGGCGTTGGTCATAAGTCTCGGCTGCGAGAAGCTCCAGGCCGAGCAGGTGATGCACGAGGGCGATCCTTCGGTGGATCTGCGCGACCCCTGGCTCTATCGCCTGCAGGAATCGAACACGGGCTTTGGCGAGATGATCGAGCAGATCATGGCCCTGGCCGAAACGCGGCTGAAGAAGCTCGACCAGCGCCGCCGCGAGACGGTACCAGCGTCCGAATTGGTGCTCGGCATGCAGTGCGGTGGCAGCGATGCCTTCTCGGGCATCACCGCCAACCCGGCATTGGGCTACGCCTCGGACTTGCTGGTTCGCGCCGGCGCCACTGTGATGTTCTCCGAGAACACCGAAGTGCGTGACGCGGTGTATATGCTCACCGCTCGCGCCGAGTCGACTGAAGTCGCCGACGCGCTGATCGCCGAGATGGACTGGTACGATCAGTACCTGGAGCGCGGCGCCGCCGACCGCAGCGCCAACACCACACCTGGTAACAAGAAGGGTGGGCTATCCAATATCGTCGAGAAGTCGTTGGGTTCGATCGTCAAATCCGGCAGCGGCGCCATCAATGGCGTGGTCGGGCCGGGCGAGCGGGTCGATCGAAAGGGGCTGATTTTCTGTGCGACGCCGGCCAGCGACTTCGTTTGCGGCACGCTGCAGCTGGCAGCCGGGATGAACCTGCACGTGTTCACCACCGGGCGCGGCACGCCATACGGCCTGGCCATGGCGCCAGTGGTCAAGGTGGCGACCCGTACCGAGTTGGCGGAGCGCTGGCCGGATCTGATCGACATCGACGCCGGGCGCATCGCTACCGGCCGCGCGACCCTCGAGGAGCTGGGCTGGGAGCTGTTCCACTATTACCTGGATGTCGCCAGCGGTCGTAAAAAGACCTGGGCCGAGCGGCACCGTTTGCACAATGACATCGTGCTGTTCAACCCGGCGCCGATCACCTGATACGGGACATGTCGGTTGCGCTGTTCGTCGCTGGTCGCAGGCAGAGCCTGCTCCTACAAAAGCACCGATGGATGCCTGTAGGAGTGGGCTTTGCCCGCGATCCTGGCTCCGGTCGCAGGCAGAGCCAGCTCCTACAAAAGCACCGATGGATGCTTGTAGGAGTGGGCTCTGCCCGCGACCCCGGCTCCGGCCGCAGGCAGAGCCAGCTCCTAAAAAAGCGCCGATGGATGCCTGTAGGAGTGGGCTTTGCCCGCGACCTTGGGTTCGGTTTGCGGCGTGAAGGAAGGTGAACTCGTTGAACGGCATGCCAAGAACACCCGCCAGTTTTTTCCAGACGGAGTTGCCATGAACGCCCACACCTTGCGGCATGCTCTCGAAGCCATAGTCGGGCCTGCCGGAATCGTCTGCGACCCAGAGCGGATGGCCAGCTACCTCAGCGACTGGCGCAACGCTTACCGTGGCAAGGCAGCGCTGGTCGTGCGGCCGGCGACAACCGGAGAAGTGGCTGCCGTGGTGCACCTGTGCCACGAGCAGCGCATCGCCGTGGTGCCGCAGGGCGGCAATACGGGCCTGTGCGGCGGTTCGATCCCCGACGACAGCGGTACTCAGGTGGTGCTTTCGCTGACCCGCATGAACCGCATCCGCGAAATCGACACAGCTAACGAAACCATCACCGTAGAAGCAGGTGTCGTTCTGCAGGCGCTGCAGAATGCCGCGGCAGGCGCCGGACGCCTGTTTCCGCTGTCGCTGGGTGCCGAGGGCAGCTGCACCGTGGGAGGCAACCTCGCCACCAATGCGGGCGGCACCGCGGTGTTGCGCTACGGCAACATGCGCGACCTCACTCTTGGCCTGGAAGTGGTGCTGCCGGACGGGCAAATCTGGAACGGCCTGCGCGGGTTGCGCAAGGACAATACCGGCTACGACCTCAAACAGCTTTTCATTGGCTCGGAAGGGACGCTCGGGATCATCACCGCGGCGGTGCTCAAACTCTACCCGGCGGTGCGCAGCACGACGACCGCCTGGGTGGCCTTGCCCAGCGCCCAGGCCGCGGTTGAGCTGATCGGCATCATTCGCGGGCTCTGTGGCGACCGCCTGACCGGCTTCGAGCTGATGTCGCGGCAAAGTGTCGAGTTCGTGCTGAGCCATGTCGCGGGGTGCAGCGATCCGTTCGCCGAGCCACACCCTTGGTACGTATTGATCGAACTCAGCGATACCCAGCCGGATGCGCCGCTCAACCAGGTGTTGGAAGTGGGCATCGCCGAGGCGCTGGAGCGGGAACTGGCGATCGATGCCGTGCTGGCCCAGAGTGAAGCCCAGGTGGCAGCGTTGTGGGCCATGCGCGAAGGTATTTCCGAGGCGCAAAACCATGAGGGCCCAAGCCTCAAGCACGACATCAGTGTGCCGGTGAGCTCGATTCCGGCATTCATCGAAGCCGTCAATCAGCGGCTGCTTGAGCAGTTTCCCGGCGTGCGCATCGTCGCTTACGGCCATGTCGGCGACGGCAACCTGCACTACAACGTCAGCAAACCGATCGGGTCCGAAGATGCCGCCTTCAAGGCGCAACAGGAGGCGATCATGCGCGTGATCTATGACGTCACCATGGACCTGCACGGCAGCATCAGCGCCGAGCATGGGCTTGGCCAGGCCAAGCGTGCTGCGGCCAAGCACTACAAGAATCCGTTGGAACTCGAGCTGATGCACGTCCTGAAAGAAACATTCGATCCCAAGGGATTGATGAATCCCGACAAGGTGCTCTAACCGATTCGCTCATCCAATCGAGGAAATCCCGTGACCTGTATTCTCCAGCTCGGCCCCCTTACCGAACGCTTCAACCGTGGTCTGGCTGCGGAGCATGAGGTACTGCGCATCTGGGAGCAGGACGCCGAGATCCTGCTCGACCAACATGCGCAGCGCATCGAGATCGTGGTGACCTCTGCGCGTTTCGGCTGCACAGCGGAACTGATCGAGCGGCTGCCCAACCTCAGAGCGATCATCAGTTCCGGTGTCGGTTATGACTCCATTGCCGTTGCAGCGGCGCGGGCCCGAGGCATCCCGGTGAGCAATACGCCAGATGTGCTCAACGACTGCGTCGCGGACCTTGCTTTCGGATTGGTCATCGACTGCGCTCGGCAGATTTCGCGTGCCGACCGCTTCGTTCGCAATGGCGAGTGGCCCTCTGGCGGCATGCCGCTGTCGAGCAAGGTCTACGGCAAACGACTCGGCATCGTCGGTCTTGGCCGCATCGGTGAAGCGGTGGCCAAGCGCTCCAGAGGCTTCGACATGGCGGTGCGTTACCACAATCGCCGGCCGGTCCAGGGCAGCGCATACGGCTACGAATCCAGTCTGGTCGAACTGGCGCAGTGGAGCGATTTCCTGGTTCTGACCTGTCCTGGCGGGGAGAGCACCCGCAACCTGGTCAACCGGGAAGTGCTCGACGCACTTGGCTCGAAAGGCGTACTGATCAACGTCTCCCGCGGATCGGTGGTGGACGAGCCGGCACTGGTCGACGCGCTGCTCGACGGCTGCCTCGGCGGTGCCGGCCTCGATGTCTACGCCCAGGAGCCAAACGTGCCGCGCGCCTTGCTCGAACTGCCGAACGTCGTTCTGCTACCGCATATCGCCAGCGGCACGGAAGAAACCCGGCTGGCGATGGAAGAATTGCTGTTAGCCAATCTGCGCGCGTTCCTCGAACGTGGAGAGGTACTGACAGCGGTCTGAGCGTGCCCACCGGCACGCTGTGGACTGAAGGCGACAATCGTCGCCACAACGAGCGCTGGCCAGAAGCCCGAGTTCGGCATTTTTGAGCGACATCCCCCATGGCGCTACCACATCGCGAGCCACAAGCGCGTGGGTGTGGGGCGCCGCTTACACTCACATAAGCGAGCAATGATGACTCGCCAGAGGAAGCAGCTGCCATGTCTGATCGCCAACCGAATCTGAGCGAGATCGAACTGCAGCATGGTTCACTGCGGCTATCAGTTTGTCCGGCGCTGGGCGGGGCGATCACGCGCCTGAGCATCGAGGGTATCGACGTGCTGCGCCCATGGGACGGTTCCGACAGCGTCCGCCGTGCCGGTTGCTTCGTGTTGGCGCCGTTTTCCAATCGAGTCGGCGACGGCGCCTTCGGACACGAAGGCGAGCGCTACCCGCTGCGCCGATTGTCACCCGACCATCCGCTACCGATTCATGGCGTCGCCTGGAAAAGGGCCTGGACCGTGGCCGAACGGGGCTCGGACAGCCTGAGCCTCGTTGTCACGCATCAACCGGAGGGCGATGCGGTGCTCGACTGGCCGTTCGCCTTCGAGCTGGCGCATCGCATCCAGCTCAATGGCGAAGGCGTTGCGCTACATCTGACTCTGCGCAATACCGACACCCGCTCGATGCCCGCCGGCCTCGGTTGGCACCCATACTTCATGCGCCATGACGATTGCCAGGTGCAATTCGCGGCGCGCTCCGTTTGGCAAAACGACTCGCAAGGCCTGCCGTCACATCTGTCGCAGATTCCAGCGCAATGGGATTTCGCGATAGCCAGGCCGCTGCAGGAGCCAGCGTTGGATAACTGTTTCGTCGGCCGGACCGCTCCAGTGCTGATCCGCTGGCCAGGGCAGGGCGTCGAGCTGACCATGAACACCAGCGAGGCGCTGGATCATCTGGTGGTGTTCACGCCGCCTGCCGAACTGGGCTTCTTCGCGGTGGAACCGGTGTCCCACGCCAATAACGCCCTCGGCATGGACGATCCGGTCGCTAACGGAATGCAGGTGTTGTTGCCGGGTGAGGCGATGCAGGTCAGTTGCCAGATCCGGATCCAACGGACGGTTCGTACTAGCCCGTAGCCCCGCCGTCACCCTCAAGCGAAAGCCCAAGCGCTCCAGGTCGCCACGAGCGCCATAACGCTGAAATCATTTCGGCATATAAGCGCATCGATCGCGGCTGGATAAGGGATCATTCAACCCCATTCGCCAAAAAAAAGCCCGTCACAAGGACGGGCGAAAGTTTCCGCAACAGGAGCGAGGAGTGTTGCGTCCAGCGTGGTGGATGACGCTACAAAATGGAGATCGGGTAGTTGAAGATCAGGCGGTTCTCGTCGAACTCCGTGGCGCTGTAGTCACGACGGATGCTCGAGTTACGCCATTTGATATTCAGACTTTTCAGTACGCCGCTTTGAACGGTATATGCCAGTTCGGATTCGCGACCCCACTCCTTGCCGTCGTCGACGCCACCTGCTTCGATGTTGTCGCCGCTGATGTAGCGGTTCATCAACGTAAGTCCCGGTACGCCGACGCCGGCGAAGTTGAAGTCATGGCGAAGCTGCCAGGAGCGCTCGTTCGGGTTGTCGTAGCTCGAGTTGAAACTATCGTTCCCCAAGGTGCCGCCACTGGTGCCGTTTACACGCATCCAGCCGTTGTCGCCGCTGACCTTCTGCAGGCCAACATAGAAGGTGTTGGATCCCATCTGCAGCCCGAACAGGCCGGAAAAGGTCTTGTTGTCCAAATCGCCTGCCAGGGCGCTGCCTTCTTCTTTACCGGTGAAGTAACCGAGGTTGGCGGTCAGAGCGAGGTTGTCGCTCAGCGGCTGGGTGTGCAGCAGTTGGAAGTAGTTCTGCTGATAAATGTCTTCCAGACGGGCATGCCACAGGCCGACCTTGGTCTTGTCGGTGAAGGAATACTCACCACCCACGAAATTGAAGCGATCCGAACGGGCGCCGCCATACACCATGTCTTCCAGGCTAGCGTCATCACGGGTGCTGTTCTGGCGCATCTGGCCACCGTACAAGGCCAGGTTGCTGATCTCCTTGGACGTGATCATTCCGCCCTGGAAGGTCTGCGGTAGCGAGCGGCCGTCGTCCGAACGGAGAATCGGCAACACCACCATCCACTCACCGACGCGCAACTCGGTTTCGGAGAACTTCGCTTTGGCGGCAAGCGCTACACGGCCATAGTCATCGGCCGGATAACGGTCGTCACCACTGCCGCGGACTGGCAGCAGACCGGTGCCGTAGGTGCCGCCACCGCCGTCGAGCTTGACTGCCAGACCGGCCAGCACGTCGACACCAAAGCCAATCGGACCGGGGGTGTAACCGGACTGGATATTGAGAATGAAGCTCTGTGTCCATTCCTCGCCCTTGCCCTGGCCATTGTTGTAGTCGGGATCGACGAAGTTACGGTTGATGTAGAAGTTACGGGCGTTGAGGCTGATTTTGGTGCCTTCAACGAAGCCATCTGCGGCGTAAGCGACGGCAGGAATGCCAAGCGCCAACGACAGCGTGCCCGCGAATACAGCGGCAGATAGGGGGTTGCGTGGGGTCATTGTTGTTGTGCTCCCTTTTTTAGGTAATCCCACTCCGCGCGGCCGGTGGCCGAAAACGACAGTGGGGTTAGCGCGGCCGCTGGCAGGCGGTCGCGTGTCGCGACTCGAAATCTGTTATCAGTCGTCATACGACATTCGGGATTATGGCTAGCGGGCAACGCTTGTCAACGCAATTTGTAAAGAACTGTTAGCCGTCAGACTAATGTCTAAGTCTTCCGCACAGTGACGTCTTGGGGAACCAGGGCTGAGCGGGCTTGGCAACCGGACAACGAGACACCGTGCGAAGAGGTGTGACGACTATCGGTCAGAGCGCATCGCCCCACCAGCTGGGCAGCAGAGATCGGACCTGTGGCCGCGCGAAGCGATCGTCCAGCAGATGGACGATGCCCCGGTCGTCGGTGGTACGGATCACCCGGCCTGCGGCCTGCACCACCTTCTGCAAGCCGGGATAGAGGTAGGTGTAGTCGTAGCCGGTGCCAAACAGCTGATCCATCCGGGCTTTCATCTGCTCGTTGACCGAGTTGACCTGCGGCAGACCCAGCGTCGCGATGAAGGCGCCAATCAACCGATCGCCGGGTAGATCGATCCCCTCTGAAAAGGCGCCGCCCAACACGGCAAACCCGATGCCTCGGCTCTCGTCAGTGAAGCGCGCAAGGAAGTCGCTACGAGCCGCTTCGTGCATCCCGCGCGTCTGTTCCCAGAAGGGCAGTGCAGGGTACTTGCTCGCTAGCAGGGTGGTCACTTGCTGCAAATACTCGAAACTACTGAAGAACGCGAGGTAATTACCGGGGCGCTGCTGATACTGCTGCGCGAGCAGATCGACGATCGTCTGCAGCGAGGCCATGCGGTCCTGATAGCGAGTGGAGATATGTCGCGCCAGGCGAACCTCCAGTTGCTCGGCCCGGAAGGGTGATTCGACGTCGATCCAGACCTGATTGCGTGGCAGGCCCAGGGTGTCGGCGTAGAACTGCCTCGGGCTGAGCGTGGCAGAGAAAAGCACGCAGGATCGTGCTTCGAGCATACGGGGACCGAGAAAGGGGGCCGGCAGTACGTTGCGGATGCAGACCACTGAGCTTCGCCCAAGGGATGCGCGCTGCGGTAGCAGCGTGCAATCGAACAGCGAATGTGATCCGAACAGTTCCGCCAGACGGCAGAAGTGCATCGCGTCGAAATACGAATTCAGCAGTGCCGGGTCGACGCCTGCTGGCTGCTCCGCCAGGTGATCGGTGATGGCGCTGATGGCTTGCTGCAACGCACCGATCAGCTTGTGGGGCAGCTCCGGTTGAACCTGATAGGTGGCGGTCTGTGCGCTGTGCAGTTCACTCCAGCAACGCAAAATGCGCTCGATGTGCTTTTTTATGTTGTTTGGAGCTATCTTCCGTAAGCCTTTGAAACTCCTTAGATCAAGCTCGGCAGTGTACATGCTCCGCCCGCGTTCCAGCAGGTTGTGCGCTTCGTCTACCAGCACGCTCACTCGCCACTGATTGGCCAGCGTCAGACTGTAGAGCAGGGCGCTCAGGTCGAAGTAATAATTGTAGTCACCGACGACCACATCGACCCAGCGGGCAAGTTCCTGGCCGAGGTAATAAGGGCAGACCTCGTGCGCCAGCGCTACTTCGCGTAGCGCTGCCCGATCGAGTAGCGGGCGGGTGATCGCTTCTGCACGTGCAGCCGGCAGGCGGTCGTAGAAGCCACGGGCGAGCGGGCAGGACTCGCCGTGACAGGCCTTGTCCGGATGCTCGCAAGCCTTGTCCCGCGCGGTCAGCTCCAGCACCCGCAGCGGCATTGCGGGCATTGTCAGACCGGCCAGCGCATCCAACGCCAGTTGCCGCCCGGAGGTTTTCGCCGCGAGAAAGAACAGCTTGTCCATCTGCTGGCCGGGGAAGGCTTTCAGTTGCGGAAACAGCGTGGCGAGTGTCTTGCCGATGCCTGTCGGAGCCTGCGCCATGAGATGCGTACCGGTGCAAGCGGCCTTGTACACGGCTTCAGCCAGTTGCCGCTGGCCCCGTCGAAATTCACCGTAGGGGAACTTCAGCGTCGTGAGTGCCTGATCGCGTGCCTGCCGATGCGCCAGTTCCTGCTCGGCCCAGGCGATGAAACGCTGACATTGGGCTTCGAAGAACGCCTGCAATTCGACAGCGCTGAACGCTTCGGCCAGCACCGTTTCCTTCTGACTGCCCACATCGAAGTACACCAAGGCGACATTCAGCGACTCCAGCCCGCGTGATGCACACAGCAGAGCGCCGTAGATTTTCGCCTGGGCCCAGTGCAATTGACGGTGATTGGCGGGCTGCCGTGCAAGGTCGCCGCGGTGTGTCTTGATCTCTTCCAGCCGGTTCTGCGCGGGGTCGTATCCATCTGCACGGCCGCGGACCAGCAGATCCAGATAGGCACCTTCCAGCGTCACTTCACGCTCATAGCTTTCCGCTCGGCGGCCTGTCACGGTGGCATGTCCGGCCATGCCTTCCAGTGCCGTGGGGGAGGGCGTGAAGCGAAGATCCAGATCGCCCTCTTTGGCGGTGAACTCGCACAGGGCGCGAACTGCGACCCGATAGCTCAAGGCGCGCCCTCGGTCCATTGCACGTAGCAGACGGCGATGGGAATGTCGTGTTGCAGGGCGAAGTCTATCCAGCGCTTCTGGTTATCCTGCAGACGATCGCCGGGGCCCTTCACCTCGATCAGCCGGTAGCGCCGCTCGCCCGGCCAGAATTGAATCAGGTCGGGCAATCCGCTGCGGTGGTTCGGTACGTCCCTCAGGATGCGCTGGAAACACAGGCGCAGATGCTCGGCGGGAACGCAAGACAACGCGTCTTCGAGCAGTTGCTCGTTCAGCAACCCCCAGCTGACGAACTGCGATTGAATGCCGAACTTGTTGCGAAACACACGGCGGATGCAGTCGTGGTATTCATCGGTGCCCAGCTTGGCCAGGCATTCATCGAAAAGCCCGGCGCGACGGGCATGGAAGTCAGGACGAGCCAGGTCCGCCGGCGCCGCGTGAAACGGATGGAAAAACGCGCCCGGCAGCGGTGCGAAGATCGCATCCCAGCACAGCAGGCCGAGCAGCGAATTGATCAGCGTATTTTCCACGTAATAGACCGGTGCATCGTCGCCACTCAGGTGCTCGCGCACCGCGTGCTCGACGCTCATGCCATTGGGCCGGGGCAGCGTGAGGTCCATTCGCTCGGGCTGGATAGGGCTGGCGCGCCGCGCTGCGGGTCCGCCAAGTGCCCGTCTCAGGCGCGGCAGGATACGTTGCAGTTGCTGGGCTTCATGCTCGCTTTCAGGCTGCGCATCGGCTTTCAGCGCCAGCCCCAGCGCCGCCTCTGGCTGATCGCAACGCTCCAGCACGCGGATGGCCCGCTCGCGTGCGCCAGGATAGCGATTGCCGGCGTGCAGCCGCAGGGCCAGGGACAGGTCGCCCTCACGCTCGCATTGCCGGCCAAGGCTCAACAGCAGCTTGCCGCGGCGATGCTCCAGCCAGTCGTTGGCGTACGGTGTCGTGGGCACGTCGCGCAGCACGGCATCGACGGGCTCGCCCACTTCGAAACGCTCCCGGCAGCGATGCAGGTGCAGGTAGGCATCCACGTCAGCGCGCGTATGGAAGGCCCGTGACGCCGGCGAGAAGGCGACCTGCTCGTAGCGGAAGATGCCGAGATCGGCGAGAACGAACTCGGACCAATCCTGGTGAATGTTGCCGAAGAACATCAGCCGTAGCCGGTCGCAGAGATCGCTGATGGTGAGCCCGAACGCCAGATCATCCAGGGTTTCACACCAGTCCGAAAAGGGCTTGGCTTGGGGATGCTCGGCCTGCAAGGCCTGCAACAGATCACGCTTGCGCTGGCCGTTGTGCGCGGTGTGGCCGAGGGCACGAAGCAGTTCGTCCTTCTTCAGCAGATCGAACAACTGGGCGAGCTCCAGTATCGGGTTGGCCTCGATCCAGCCGTGCTCGACCAGGGATGCCGAGGCCTGTACCGGGCAACCGATTTCCACATAGCGCAACTTGCTGGCCCGGAACAGCGTGCCCTTGCGCATCACCATGCGAACCAGCAGCGCCTGCGAGGCTTGTGGGACCTGGTTGAAGCGGTCCAGAAAGGCACGCTCTCGATCATCCAGGAGGTCACCGTGACGCTCAGCGACCCAGGCCAGCACCTGCCGAAAGTTCTCGAGGTAGTAGAAGGGATTTTCCAGGGCCTGGCGCATCGAACGTCCGGTTCGGTTGTACAGGGGCACGCCGCCCCAAGGCTGGGTATTTATACAGTTATAGCCAGGTTTGGCAACGCCGGTACGATCAACGGCTTTGAACTGTCGCAGCCATGAAAAATGCGATGACGGCCCAAGGCTGGCGGTGTTCAGGCGGTCCGCTGCGCTTAGATGGTTAGATAGCGGCGGGGCGCATAAACGCGGCGAAGTGCACTTGTTAGCGCTGGGAAGCTTTTGCGTCTGGCGCGCCTTCGCCTGCGTTCGCTGCGGGGCGCGCCAATAAAAATCTGGGGCGCAACCGCTGCATTCTGTGGGAGGGCCGACCTCGGCACGAAGCTTTGGCATCTGACGCGCGGGGCGTCTGCCTGGTGTACGCCGCCTTTGTATGAGGCGGCGTAGCCCAGACAGCTCGTCACACGGTGCGGGAGAAGCGGCCGCGCTGTTCGCCGCCGAGGTAGGCATCGAAAGCCATGGCGACGTTACGCATCATCAAGTGCCCTTGAGGCAACAGTACGACGGCGTCGTCGGTTATCTCGACCAGTCCATCGGCGACATGTTCGTCCAGCTTGGCCAGCGAATCGGCGAAATAGTCGCGGAAGTCGATGCCGTATCGCTGCTCGATCTCGCTGAAATCGACCCGTCCATGACACATCAGCGAAATGATCACGTCACGACGCAGGCGGTCGTCCTCGCTGAGCTTGTAGCCGCGATGCACCGGCAGCAGGCCCTCGTTCAGGCGCGCGTAGTACTGCGACAGCTCCTTCACGTTCTGGCTGTAGCTGTCGCCGACCTTGCCGATGGACGAAATGCCAAGGCCGATCAGGTCACAGTCGGCGTGCGTGGAGTAGCCCTGGAAGTTGCGCTGCAGCGTGCCGTTGGCGCGTGCCAGGGCCAGCTCGTCGTCCGGCAGGGAGAAGTGGTCCATGCCGATATAGACGTAGCCGGCGTCGGTCAGGCGCCGGATGGTCAGTTCCAGCAGCTCCAGCTTGCGCTCCGGCGGCGGCATGTCTTCTGGGCGGATCAGCTTCTGCGCCCGAACCAGATCCGGCAGGTGCGCGTAGCTGTAGGCAGCGATGCGGTCGGGGCGGATGTCGATGATCTTGTCCAGCGTGACGTTGAAACTCTCCACCGTCTGCAAGGGGAGGCCGTAGATCAGGTCGACGCTGATCGACTTGAAGTGAGCTTCACGCGCGGCCTGGACCAGGTCCCGTGTCTGTTCTTCGGTCTGGATGCGGTTGACCGCGATCTGTACCTGCTCGTCGAAGTCCTGCACGCCGAAACTGAGGCGGTTGAAGCCCAGGGCTCGCAGCTGATGGATCTGCTCGGGCGTGACGGTGCGCGGGTCGACCTCCAGCGAGAATTCGTGGTTGTCGCTGTCGTCCATGTTGAAGGCTTCGTGAAGCGCGGCCATCAGGTCGGCGAGCTGCTCGCTGGTGAGGTAGGTGGGCGTGCCGCCGCCCAAGTGCAGCTGCGTCAGCTTGCGCGAGCGATCGAACAGTGCGGCCTGCATCTTGATCTCACGCTTGAGGTAGTCGAGGTATTCGGCGGCGCGGTCGGTCTTGTGGGTGATGATCTTGTTGCACGCGCAGTAGTAGCAGAGGCTCTTGCAGAACGGGATGTGGATGTACACCGACAGCGGCTTGGGCGCGGCGGCCTCGTTGGTGGCTTGCGCGGCGCTGCGGTAGTCATCCATGGCAAAGGCCTGGTGGAACTGCGGCGCAGTCGGATAAGAGGTGTATCGAGGACCGGGACGGTCGTACTTCTCGACCAGGGCGCGGTTAAAGCTCGGCGTATGGTCCATGTAGGGTTCACCTGGGTTGTTTGGCTGGTTGGCTGGACGGATTGCCGTCGGCGGCCTGCGACATCGTGGCGCGATTATCCCTGATTCCGGCGACGGAGTCGGCTGTCCCAGATCAAGTTCGGGGCCGGTAGAGAGCCGGGCAGCGCAATGCCCGGCCTCGGATGACTCAGAGGCGGAACTGTCCGACCAGGCGATTCAGTTCGGCGGCCAGATGCACGAGCTCGTCGCTGATCTGCGAGGTTTGCTGTGCATCGGCTGCGGTGGTGTCGGCGATGGTGCTGATAGTGGTGATGTTGCGGTTGATCTCCTCGGCGACCGCGCTTTGCTCTTCGGCCGCCGTGGCGATCTGCATGTTCATGTCGTTGATCGTGCCGACTTCGCCAGCAATTCCATTGAGGCTCTGCGCCGCTTTGGCGACGCAGGTGGAGCCGGCATTGGCGCGCTCCTGGGCATCCTGCATCACCTTCACTGCGTTGCGCACGCCGGTCTGCAGCTGTTCGATGGTGGCCTGGATATCGCCAGTGGACTTCTGCGTACGCGAGGCGAGCGTCCGAACTTCATCGGCGACGACCGCAAAGCCGCGGCCTTGCTCGCCGGCGCGGGCCGCTTCGATGGCCGCGTTGAGCGCCAGCAGGTTCGTCTGTTCGGCGATGCCATTGATCACACCGAGGACCATGCCGATGGAGGTCGCATCGGTTTCGACCTGCTTGATCACCTGTGCAGCCTGCTCGATCTCACGGATCAGCCCGTCGATGCCGTCCAGGGCCTCGGTTGCCAGGGTGACGCCTGCCTTCGACTGTGCATCAGCGCCGGTGGAGGCGGCTGCGGTCTGGCTGGCGTGCTGCGCCACTTCCTGCACGGTCGCGCTCATCTCGTTCATGGCAGAGGCGACCATGTCCGTTTCGCTACGCTGGGCCAACACCGCTGAATGGGTCTTTTCCGCTACGCTGGAAACCCGATCCGACACTTCGCCTAGCTGATGCGTAACCTTCGCCACCGCTTCGAGACTGTGACGGAATTTACCGATCATGTGGTTGAACGAATGGCCCATGGCGCCGACCTCGTCCTCGGCATGGACAGCGACGATGCGGCTCAGATCCTCGTCCCTGGTCATCGCTTCCATGGTGTGCCGCATGTCGTTGATGCGGTTGATGATCACCCGGCGAATGATGTAGCCCATGACCACCAGCCCTATCAGCAACAGTGCCAGCTGAATGCCGGCCGAGGTCATCACGTTACGGTTGACTTCACCATCGAGCACAGACAGGTCATAACTGATCCGCACCGCGCCCATTACCGTGTTTTCGGGAACCTGGTGGCACGACAGGCAGTTGGTGCCGCGGTAATCCTGATGCGCAAGGATCGGGTTGATGACGGTAAGGACGCGGCCGTTCTTGCCTTCACTCACCTCCATCGTCGACTTGCCCGCCAGTGCGGCCCTGTCGTGCTCATCGGCAGGTGCCTCATGGGCGAAGCCGGGGCCGAAGACCTTGCTGACCGGCTCGCCGCGCACGATGCGAGCGTCGATCACGCCAGGGCGCGCCAGCAGCTTGTCGCGCAGCACCTCACGCTGGGCCATTGTCCCGGTGAGCATCATGGTGTTGATACTGTCGAAATAGGAGTCGGCAGCGTCCTTGGTCTGCTGCTCGACGACCTGGAGAACGAGGTCTTTCTCGGAACCCGCCGAATGGAGGAGGGAGGCGGCGAGGACCAAGGCGAACACCACCAGCAGAGCCAGGTTGATCTTCGACTGGACGGACATTTGCCGAGCTGGAAAGGTGTTGTTCATGAGGATCCTTAGCTACTGCTGCCAACGAAACGAAGCCGACCCCAAGTCCTGTGAACGGTCGCGGGGCGCTGGTTGCCAGCGGCTTCTTTTGCTTCGCTTATCGGCCGTATGTCCCTTGTCTTTACAAGGTTTTTTTGCTGTCTGGCGACGTGCAGGCGCATTGCCATCAACACGGCCGCCGACATCCTAGTCGGTCTCGCTCGACAGAGCGGTATGGCACGCGACGAAACGAAAATTTTTCGCCGTTTTCCTGATCTGGATCAGTAAAGCGCACTCGTCTCGACCGCACGTTCGTCATGTGATCGATCATCAGCGCGGCGCATTGCGACACCAGGCCGCACGCAAAGCCTTCGAGGGCGGCGCTGATTCGGCCGGAATCGACTTCATTTTTGCGTGCAGCCACTTGGCAATTTCCGTGCGCCGCCGCACGCTATGCACAGGCCATGTCAATGGCCTTCGGTCGGGCGGCGAAGCGAGCGAAATTCGCATCGATAGCCGTCGAACCCCGCATCGTTTCGATGGTCGTAGCCTCTAGTCAGCCGCTGTCGGCGGAACATGCAGGTACGACTGCTGACCGATCCAGGCGCAGTGCATCAACTGGAACCTTCCTCTTCAAGGACTCACATGATCAAGAAATGCCTTTTTCCTGCGGCCGGATATGGCACGCGTTTCCTCCCTGCCACCAAGGCCATGCCGAAGGAAATGCTGCCGGTGGTGAACAAGCCCCTGATCCAATACGGGGTCGAGGAGGCGCTATCGGCAGGGTTGAATCAGATTTCTATCGTAACCGGCCGCGGCAAGCGCTCCCTGGAAGACCACTTCGACATCAGTTACGAACTCGAGCACCAGATCCGTAACACCGACAAGGAGAAGTACCTGGTCGGTATTCGCAAGCTGATCGACGAATGCAGCTTCTCCTATACCCGCCAGGTTGAAATGAAAGGCTTGGGCCATGCGATTCTCAGCGGCCGTCCGCTGATCGGCGACGAGCCCTTCGCCGTGGTGCTGGCGGACGACCTGTGCATCAACCTTAATGGCGACCCGGTCCTGGCGCAGATGGTCAAGCTGTACAACCAGTTCCGCTGCTCGATCGTCGCGATTCAGGAAGTACCGCCGGAAGAGACCAGCAAATACGGTGTGATCGCCGGCGAGATGATCCGGGACGATATTTTCCGTGTCAGCCACATGGTCGAGAAGCCCAAGCCGGAAGATGCACCGTCGAACCTGGCGATCATCGGCCGCTACATCCTGACGCCGGACATCTTCGACCTGATCGAGCAGACCGAACCAGGCAAAGGCGGCGAGATCCAGATCACCGACGCCCTGATGCGTCAGGCCCAGGACGGTTGCGTACTGGCTTACAAATTCAAGGGGCAGCGTTTCGACTGCGGTAGCGCCGAGGGTTACATCGCCGCCACCAACTTCTGCTACGAGAATTTCTACCTGACCGGTAAAGCCTTCTAATCGGCCACCGGTTCTGCACAAAACCACCTTCGGGTGGTTTTGTGCATTCAGGGGGCCGGCATTTCTTCCGCGCCCGGACCGAGCGGCTGGCCATAGCTGAACTCGACATAGTTGCCCGCGGGGTCGCGTACGCCGCAGTAATAGCCGACCGGGTAGGGCTCGTCGCGTGGTTCCCATATCAGGCAACCGGCTTTGCGCGCACGATCGGCGATCGCGTCGACTTCGCCGCGGCTGGCGAGAGCGAAGCCAAAATGGCTGTAGTCATTCTCGGCCAAGGCACGGTCCTGCCCGCCGGGCATGATCACGAAGATGAACTCACGTTCCTTGCCGGGTTCGGCCATCCAGACGATGCGCGAGCCTTTTCCCGCACGCTCGTGGAAAACGTGCATGCCACAGAACTGCGCATAGAAAGCGATGCAGGCATCCAGGTCCGGGACGTGCAAAGCGAGGTGGGTAAGGGTAGGGCGCATGCGTCAGTCCTCCGAATGAATCGTGTGCAAAGCCTGGGTTATGCTGTGCGTTCTACAAGGGAGACAACCGTTCATGGCTTACGACTTCGATCTATTCGTCATCGGCGCTGGTTCCGGCGGCGTCCGTGCCGCCCGGTTTGCAGCGGGCTATGGTGCCCGCGTCGCGGTTGCCGAAAGCCGTTATCTGGGCGGCACCTGTGTGAACGTTGGCTGTGTGCCGAAAAAACTGCTGGTCTACGGCGCTCACTATGCCGAAGACCTCGACCAAGCCCAAGGCTATGGCTGGACCATCGATGGCGCGACCTTCGACTGGAAGACGTTGATCGCCAACAAGGATCGCGAGATTGAGCGCCTCAACGGCATCTACAGGAATCTCCTGATCGACAGCGGCGTCACCTTGATGCAGGCGCATGCGCGGCTGGTCGACCCTCATACCGTTGAGGTCGAAGGGCGGCAGTACACCGCCGAGCACATCCTGATCGCCACCGGAGGCTGGCCTTTCGTTCCGGAAATCCCGGGGCGCGAACATGCGATCACCTCGAACGAAGCCTTCTATCTTGACGAGCTGCCTCGCCGCGTCCTGGTGGTCGGCGGTGGCTATATCGCCGTCGAGTTCGCCTCGATCTTCCGGGGTTGTGGCGCCGATACCAAGTTGCTGTACCGCGGCGAGCTCTTTCTGCGGGGATTCGATGGCTCGCTGCGCGATCACTTGAAAGACGAGCTGATCAAGAAGGACATCGACCTGCAGTTCAACACCGACATCGCCCGTATCGACAAGCAGCCGGACGGCAGCCTGCTCGCCGTTCTGAAGGACGGCCGCACGCTGGAGGCCGACTGCATCCTTTACGCCACCGGCCGCCGGCCGATGCTCGACGGGTTGGGGCTGGAGAATCTCGATGTGAAGCTGGACGATCGGGGCTTCATCGCCGTGGATGATCAGTACCGGACCTCGACACCATCCATTCTGGCGATCGGCGATGTGATCGGTCGTATCCAGCTGACGCCCGTCGCGCTGGCCGAAGGCATGGCCGTTGCCCGCCGGCTGTTCAAACCCGAGGAATATCGGCCGGTCGACTACAACACCATCGCCACTGCGGTCTTCAGCCTGCCCAACATGGCGACCGTCGGTTTGACCGAGGAAGAAGCGCGCAAGCAGGGCCACAAAGTGGTCTTGTTCGAGAGCCGGTTCCGGCCGATGAAGCTGACCATGACCGGTGGACTTGAACGCAGCCTAATGAAGCTGGTGGTCGATGCCGAAACGGACAAGGTGCTCGGTTGCCACATGGCCGGGCCGGATGCCGGTGAGATCATGCAGGGCATGGCCGTGGCCTTGAAGGCGGGCGCCACGAAGCGGATCTTCGACGATACCGTCGGCATCCATCCCACCGCGGCCGAGGAGTTCGTGACCATGCGCACACCCACCGGCATCTGACGGTGGCGTGGCGCGAGCCTGCCGGTCTGGCGACGGAACGGTAGCGGTCGCCAGGTGGGCTGCGGTAGAAGAGGGGAGCGAGCAGGTCGGTTAGCCGCTACCGACTCGCGGTCAAGACCGCTCCCACGGGTGTGCATAGACATGTAGGAGCGGTCTTGACCGCGAACTCTTCGGGCGTGTCTGCTTAGCTCTAAAGTCTTCCAGTGATAACCCGCACCGAATGTTCCATCTGCTGGGGAAGCCATTCGCGGTCGAGACCGCTCCCACGATTGCCGGTGCGTTGTAGGAGCGGTCTTGACCGCGAGCTCTTCGGCGTCTACGTGCCTCTCAAGCCTTCCCTGTAATCACCCGCACTGAACGCTCTATCTGCCTGGGGAAGCCTTCGCGGTCGAGACCGCCCCCACGCTTGCCCTGGTGCGTTGTAGGAGCGGTCTTGACCGCGAGCTCTTCGGTGTCTGTGTACCTCGCAAGCCTTCCCTGTAGTGACCCGCACTGAATGCTCTATCTGCCTGGGGAAGCCTTCGCGGTCGGGACCGCTCTCACGGTCCCGGCGCATGGTAGGAGCACTCTTGACCACTCAGTGGTGCTGGTGAGCGCTATCGTCCGCCGCGGGCGCCTGGTCCTGTATGGAAACGTCTACGTTCACCTCGCCGGCATGCTCGAAAATCAGCGTGAGCGGAAATTGCTCGCCCGCTACCAGCGGCTTGCTCAATTTGAACAGCATGACGTGATTGCCACCTGGCTGGAACTGCACCTCACCGCCGGCCGGCACCTCGATCGAGTCGATACGCTGCATGCGCATCACGTCACCCTCATGCACATGTGCGTGCAGCTCGGCTTTTTCGGCCCGGGCGGTTTTCACTCCTATCAGCCGATCTGCCGTGTCACCGGGGTTGCTCAGCGTGAAATACACCGCACCCGTCGGGGCAGTCGGCGGCATGGCACGCGACCAGACCTGATACACGGCAGGTGCTCCAGCCATCACGTGATTAGCGTGGGAATGTTCATCTGCCGAGGCAGCCAGAGTGGCCGTGGCGAGCGCAAAAGCGGTGACCAGACGAAGCAGCATGAAATCTCTCCAGGACGGTTTCGATGGCGAACATTAGCATGGCGCAAGGGCGCCTCGTAGCCAGAACGGTCATTCCCACGAGCGGATGATTGCAACGGAACCTGCAGTGCGCACGCGTTTCTGTTTGAATGGGCAGGGCCCCTGGCCCTCAATTGTTCGGAGACGAATCACCCATGGAGCGAAGTCGCTGGAGTCACCGGTTGTTGTCCGGAGGAAAGGAGCCCGACCCGCGGTTTACGCTGGCCAACGAAAGAACCTTCCTCGCCTGGATCCGCACCTCGTTGGCGCTGCTGGCCGGCGGAGTGGCGGTCGAAGCCTTTGCCGGCGGCATCTTCACACTGGAGGTGCGCAAGGTGCTATCGGTCTCGTTGTTGCTGTTGGCCATGTTCATCAGCTCGACGGCGTGCGTTCGCTGGCTCACCATCGAGCGTGCCATGCGGCACAGCGGACCGTTGCCGTTTCCATTGCTGATCCCGATTCTGTCCATCGGCGGCACACTGGTGACCTTGGTGCTGATCAGTTTCATCGCGCTTCGCGGCTAACGATGCATATTTCCTTTCGTCGCCGCCTGGAACCCGGCACGCCGCGACCGCCGCTGCATGAGGATCCAGGCCTGCAGCCCGAACGCACTTCGCTGGCCTGGGGCCGAACGCTGCTGACGATGATCACCGTGAGCGCGCTGTTTCTGCGCTGGATGCCTTATCACGGGACCTTCGTCGGCATGTTGGTCGCGCTATCGCTGGCGACGGCGTTGGGTATCTGGACCACGCAGCAGCGTCGTTACGCCCGTAGCGCGAGCGGGGTGAAAAGCGGGCGCATCCGGGCCGATGCAATTTCTATTTTCTGGCTGGGCGCCTCGGTTTTCGTTCTTGGCGCACTAGGCCTCTACACCGTAATTTTCTTGCCGATCAGTAGCTGAGATAGCCACTTGAAAAGAGGTACAAATGACCAACGCCAATCAGCAATTCGCCAGCGATAACTATTCGGGCATCTGTCCTGAAGCCTGGGAAGCCATGGCCCGCGCGAACCAGGGACACGACCGCGCCTACGGAGACGATCAATGGACTGCACGGGCAGCCGACCATTTCCGCCAGCTGTTCGAGACCGATTGCGAAGTCTTCTTTGCGTTCAATGGCACCGCTGCCAACTCCCTGGCGCTATCTTCGCTATGTCAGAGCTATCACAGCGTGATATGCGGTGATATCGCCCATATCGAGACCGACGAATGCGGCGCACCGGAGTTCTTTTCCAACGGTTCCAAGTTGCTCGTTGCCCGCACCGAGCAAGGCAAGCTAACGCCTGCAGCTATTCGAGAAGTTGCCCTCAAACGCAAGGACATCCATTACCCCAAACCACGCGTCGTCAGCATTACCCAGGCCACTGAGATCGGCACCGTATACCGGCCGGACGAACTCCGAGCCATCAGCGATACCTGCAAGGAACTGGGGCTGCATCTGCACATGGATGGCGCGCGTTTCGCCAACGCCTGTGCGTTTCTCGGGCTTTCACCGGCCGAACTGAGCTGGAAGTCGGGCGTGGACGTGCTCTGTTTCGGGGGCACGAAGAACGGCATGGCGGTCGGTGAGGCCATCCTGTTTTTCAACCGGGCACTGGCCGAAGATTTCGAATACCGTTGCAAGCAGGCCGGTCAGCTTGCATCGAAGATGCGTTTCTTGTCTGCGCCTTGGGTCGGGCTGCTGGAAAACCACGCCTGGATGAAATATGCCGAACATGCGAACGGTTGCGCGCAATTGCTTGCCAGCCTGATCAGCGACGTGTCGGGCGTGGAGCTGATGTTTCCAGTCGAGGCCAACGGTGTGTTCATCAACATGCCACCGTTGGCGCTGGAGGCACTCAGGAGTCGCGGTTGGATGTTCTACACGTTTATCGGGGTCGGTGGCGCACGGTTCATGTGTTCCTGGGACACCAGCGAGGAACGCGTACGCCAACTGGCGGACGACATTCGCAGCGTCGTACTGCAAAACCCATAACCGGGAAGAAGAGGCCGCGCTCGTCAACAAGGACGGCGCGGCACTGGATATCGGATGCTGACGAATATGAGAGAGGCTACGGCAGGTATCTGGAGCTAACAGCCATATAAGCTATTTAACATAATATAGATTATGCGAAGTTACCGGTTTGTTTGAGAAGCCACTTCTCGACGGAACTTAAACAGTAAAGCCTGCCAGATTCTCGATCAAAGCGATCGCCGGTTTCCCATCGTGCGAAGCGCCTAATGAAAAACCAACGCCACATTGAGATCGCACGGCTCGCACACGCCTGGCGCCCTGAACCGCCGGCTCTCGCTTTCTGCCAGTTTAAACGTAAGCAAAGCCTGGCCAGAGAACGTGGCTTTAGATAAATGCCGAGCATGCTGCGGGACCACAAAGTTACCGAGCAATAGATAGCCGGGGCTACGCTGAGCTTGCGGCTGCCTCAGCGCCAACCGGAAAGATACAGCGCTCGGAAACTACCTGACCGCGGTACGACACATGCCGTACCGGTGTTCTTCGTGGCCGCCAATACCCAGCGCACAACCATCAACAAGCGTTGAGTCAGCTGTCCTTGTCAGCCTGCGATTCGGTTGCATGCTGGCTGGTCGCGATTTGCTCGGACGCGTCGCCCGCGGCCGAGTCTTGCAGCGCAGCGAAGTGAGCCGCGAAGGCGGATGACTCCTCGGCGAAGGACATGGGCGAAAGCACGATGGTAGAGGCAGCAAGCGCTGCGGCGGCGATGATGCGGTTCATATGATTTACCTCATAAGGTGATTTGAAACCTGAGGCAAAGCTTAGAGTTGAGGCATGGGCGGAAACAGACAGCTCCGCATGAAGCACTGTTACCGGTCACGCAACAGTCATCGGGAAACGACGCTAGCCATTTTGCTCACCGTTTGAACGATGCCCGGAATTCGCTGGGCTTGAGCCCGGCCTGTTTGCGGAAGAATCGGCTGAAGTAGGCGGTATCGGCGAAGCCCAATTCATGGGCGATCTGCTGGATATGCAGGCTCGTGTAGGCCAGCTGGCGCTGCGCCTCGCGCACGATTCGCTCGCTGATGATAGCGCTGGGCGCGACGCCCGCCTCCTCCCGGCAAACACGACCGAGCGTGGCTGTGGTCATACCCAGGGCCTCGCTATAACGCCCAAGCGTCCAGTGATTGCGAAAATGCTGGTTCACCAGTTCGCGGAACTGCCTCAGTACGGCGGCTCGTCGGCTTTTGCCGGGTCGTGGGGCCGTGTTGATCGAAGCGTCCAAGCGCGCGGCGTGGATCAGTAACGTCAGCAACAACGCATGGCCGGCAGCGATATTGCCGCGGGCCTTGCTCCGCGCCTCCTCCTCGATCAGCTGGATCAGCGGCCAGATCGGTTCGCTGCCGTCGGCCTGCCAAGGCAGCGGCACGACGCTGGGGCGCTGCAGAAAGCCCAGCAGCCCGGGCGCGACGATCCGCGCCATCGATTCCAGGGGACGCTGTGCCGCGGTAAAGACGGGACCGTCAGTGTCGCGCTGAAAACTGAAGGCATGCACGGTGCGATTCGGCAGCACCAGAATGCTCGGGCCGGCGAACGGCAGGCGTTGATTTTCCAGCGAAACCTCGCCACCGCCACTGCGGATATACATCAACTGCAGCAATGCATCGTGCTGATGGGGTTTGATTTCCCACTTGTACTGGGCACTGCGCTCGTTGATCCATTCGCAGTGCAGCATGTCTCGCCAGGCCGGCTGGGCCGTTTCGCCATAGAGCCCGTAGTTAGGGATTCGTTTCATCGCGCCTCGCACGGTTTGGACTGCCGGATCGCCCTTGGCCAGGCGATCGCAGCGGCAAACGAAAGTGCGAATTGTCCTATTGGTTGTTCGATTTGTCACACCCGGTTGCCGTTAAATGTAACCACTTGTGTGATTTGCCTTGGCGCTCTGCCTTCCTTCGCCGCCTCGGCCTCGAAAAAACGAATCCATATGACTATGCCGACTTGGCGCGAATGGCTGTTCTCAGCCAAGGCGCTGATTGCTGCCCTGCTTGCGCTTTACATCGCCCTTGCCATACCGCTGGATAACCCCTACTGGGCGATGGCCTCGGTCTATATCGTCTCGCATCCCCTTTCCGGGGCGACACGCTCGAAGGCGATCTACCGGGCGCTAGGCACGCTGCTCGGCGCCGCGGCATCGGTGGCGATGTTGCCGCTGTTTTCCCAGCAACCGGTGATGTTGAGCCTGGTGATCGCGCTATGGATCACCGCCCTGCTCTATCTCTCGCTGCTCGACCGATCGCCGCGCAGCTACGTCTTCATGCTGGCGGCCTATACCGTGCCGCTGATAAGCCTGGCCACGGTCAGCCATCCGCAAGATATCTTCGATGTCGCGCTGGCCCGTTCCGAGGAGATTCTGCTGGGCATCGTCTGCGCCGGCCTGGTCAATGCCGTGCTGTTTCCTGCCCGTATTGCCCCGGTGCTGAGTGCTCGCATGGGGATGCTGCTCGAGGACGCTCGCCAAGGGGCGCGTCAGATCCTTACCGCAACGGCTCACGCCGCCTTCGATCAGCGCGGGCTGCACCGGCTGATGATCGATGTGATGGCCCTCGACGGCATGATCCTGCACCTTGAGTACGACAGTAGCAGCCGTCTCCCAGCCAGGCATGCGCGGGATTTTCGCGCCCGCATCGCGATGCTCGCCCCGCAGTTGATGTCCCTGGGCAATGCCTTGGACCAGCTGCGCCAGGATCTACCCGAGCCACTGCCGGAATTCGAAGCGCATCTGCAGCGCGTCGACCGTTGGATACAGGGTGATGATGTGCACGTCGATGCCGAGCAACTGGCAGAGCGCAGCTGGCAGTTGCAAACCTGGCTGGCCGACAGCTACCCGGCGCAGCGGCTGGCGTTCGCCAGTGCATTTAGGCAGCTGCGTGGGCTGATCGATCTCTGGCAGGATGCCTTGAGTCTGCATCGGTGCTTCGCCGAAGGGCACCCCGAGCAGCCGCCCGTGCTGCGCTACCGGGTGCGGCAGCTGATTGGCGCTCCGCGTCATTACGATTATTCATTACTGGCGTTCACGGCCTTCTCAACCGGCACGCTGGTGATGCTGGTCAGCCTGCTGTGGCACCTGTCTGGCTGGCAGCACGGCTATACCGGCGTGTTCATCGCCACGGTCGCCAGCTGTTTTTTCGCCAGCCAGGACAACCCGGCACCGTTCATCAAGTCATTTCTGCTGACCACGCTGGCATCCATCGTAGCGGCGGCCATTTACCTGTTCGCGCTGATGCCCAATGTGCAGGATTTCGGCAGCCTGGCCATCCTTCTGGCCGTGCCTTTGTTGCTGCTGGGCACCTTCTCGGGGCGCCCGCAATATGCCGGCACGACGATTCTCCTGGCGGTGCAGACCATTTCCACGCTCACCATTCAGGACCGGTACAGCGCTGATTTCCCGCTGTTTGCCGATGCTGCCTTGTCGTCCGCTCTCGGCGTCGTGCTGGCCCTGGTCTGGGCCCGCCTGACCCGGCCATTCGGCACGCAGTGGGCGGCGCGACGGCTAGCCCGCAGCGGCTGGCTCAGCCTGTCGCGACTGGCCCTGGCCAGGCCTGGACAACATTACGACGAGGTCGCCTCCGAGGTCATCGATCGCACCGCGCAGCTGTTGCCGCGCCTTGGTCAGCTGGATGACGAGGGGCTGGCATTGCAGGACGCCACCCGGGAATTGCGGATCTGCTTTCGCCTGCTGGAACTCAAGCAAGCGCGGCTGCCAACGACCATCGAGCGGCAGCTGCAACCGGTCCTTCTGGCTGCGCACGACTACTTCAAGCGCTGCGCAAGGGAGCGTCATCCGGAGCCCGCGCCCGAGAGTCTGCATCGACTGCTGGACCACAGCCTGCAACGCCTGTCACTGCAACCAGGGCAGGCCACGGACGAGGCCTGCCAGGCGCTGCATGGCCTGCGCCTGGCGCTGTTCGATATCGTCGCTGTCCCACCTCGCCCAGCCGCTGCTGGGTACGCGCCCTTGGGAGCCTCCGCATGACCGGCCAACTGAATATCTATGGCGTCTATGTCCCGGTGCTGCTGGTGATGATGCTCATCGCCTACCTGCTCAAAAGCCTGCTCGGCAGTGTTCTGGCCCGTTTGGGCCTGTATCGCTGGGTTTGGCACCCTCCGCTGTTCAACCTCGCCCTTTACGTCATGGTGCTGGGTGCCCTGTTCACGCTGACAGCGGGACGCTAGCCAGGAGCCGAACAAATGAGTCGAACCATGAAGAACTGGATACCCGCCGCCGGCTCGGTGTTGCTGACTTTGCTGGCCGTCGCCATCGCCTGCATCGTTGGCCTGCGCCTCTGGGAGTACTACATGGAGTCGCCGTGGACCCGCGACGGCCATGTGCATGCCGACATCATCCAGGTTGCGCCCGATGTGTCCGGGCTGGTCACCGAACTGCGCGTACGCGACAACCAGAAGGTCAGCCGCGGCCAGGTCCTGTTCGTGATCGATCAGGCACGTTTCGAGCTGGCCGTCGAGGAAGCCGAGGCCACGGTTCTGGAACGCCGAGCCCTGCTCGAGCAGGCGCGTCGGGAAGCCAAGCGCAACCGAGTGTTGAAGGATCTGATCGCCGCGGAAACCGTGGAAATCGGCGATACCCAGGTCAAGCGTGCCGAAGCCGCGCTGAAGACCGCCGAAGCCGCGCTCGGCGTGGCCCGCCTCGACCTCAAGCGCACCACGGTGCTCAGCCCGGTAGACGGCTACCTCAGCGACCAGACCATGCGGGTGGGTGATTACGTCAGAACCGGGACGCCGGTGCTGTCGATCGTCGACACCCGCTCGCTGCGCGTCGAAGGCTACTTCGAAGAAACCAAACTGCACGCCATCGAGATCGGCCAACCGGTGGACATCCAGATCATGGGGGAATCGCAGCGCCTGCACGGACACGTCCAGAGCATCGCCGCCGGCATCGAAGACCGCGACCGTGCGCGCGGCAATTCGCTGTTGCCGAACATCAACCCTAGCTTCAACTGGGTGCGCCTGGCGCAGCGGATTCCGGTGCGCGTGGTGCTGGACGACGATCAGAAAACCGACATCCGACTGGTCATCGGCCGCACCGCGACACTATCGGTGCAGCCATGGCCATCAGCCGACTCGACGGGCCCGGCGGCCCTATGAGCGGCGCTGTGCACTGTAGAAACCTGATCGCCGTGCTGACCCTGGCCGGCACCCTCAACGCCTGTACCGCCGTCGGTCCCGACTATCAGGTGCCTGACGATGCGCTGAGTCAGCGCTCCGAGGCCCAGGCGCCGTTCGATCTCGCTGGCAATGCACAGGTCGAGCAAGCCGAGCTGCCGGATGATTGGTGGACGCTGTACGAAGACCCCATGCTCAACCGTCTGGTGAGCGAGGCGCTGGCTGGCAACACCGACGTTCGCCTCGCCTATCACAACCTCCGGCGCGCCTATGAAGGCTTCCAGATGGCTCATCACGCCCAGGAAGTCGAGCTGGGAGCGGCCGGCTCGCTCGCCCGCGGCCAGCTGTCCAGCGAATCACTGGCGCTGCAGGAAAAGATCCCGGTGATGAATCTCGCCGACGCAGGGCTTTCGGTCGGCTATCAGCTCGACCTGTTCGGCAAGCTCAAGCGCGTCGCCGAGTCGGCTGGCGCCAGTGCCGATGCGAGCGCAGCGGCACTGGACTCCGCTCGTATCACCGTGGTGGCCCAGGTCGTGCGCAACTATGTCGCGGCCTGCCACGCGAGCGCGGAGCTGACCATCGCCGAGCAGTCGCTGGACATTCAACGACGGCAGTTGGACGTGGCCAAGCGTCTGCTCGACGGCGGGCGCGGCAATGAGGTGGACGTCGCCCGCGCACGGGCCCAGGTCGAAGCGCTGCGCGCCGAATTGCCGCCGTTCGAATCGAAAAAATCCGCCGCGCTGTACCAGATCGCCGCCCTGCTCGGTCGCGCGCCCGGTGATCTGCCAGAAGCGGTCGCCGCCTGCACTCAGGCACCGCAGCTGAATCAGCCGATTCCGGTTGGCGACGGCGCGGCGCTGCTCAGACGCCGTCCAGATATCCGCGCAGCGGAGCGCGCGCTCGCCGCGGCTACCGCCGACATTGGCGTCGCCACCGCGATGATGTATCCGCAAATCGATCTCGGCGCGTCGGCCGGTTACACCGGCATGCTCGAACACATCACCGATCCCATCACCCGCCGCTGGACGTTCGGGCCGTCCATCTCCTGGCACATCCCGACGCAGGTCGACCACGCCAGGGTGCGCGCCACGGAAGCCGGTGCCGATGCCGCCCTCGCCCGCTTCGACGGTGTGGTGCTCTCTGCGCTACGCGAAACCCAGACGCTGTTGTCGCGCTACGCCGACGACCTGCGCCGCAACCACGCCCTGCGTGACGCCCGAGACGCCGCCAGCCACGCTGCGGACCATACCCGCCGGCTGTATCAGGAAGGCCGGTTGGCTTATCTCGACAGCCTCGACACCGAGCGCACCCTGGCTACCGCCGAGGCCGCGCTGGCCGCCTCAGAAGCGCAGTTGTCGCAGGATCAGGTCGACCTGTTTCTTGCGCTGGGTGGCGGCTGGCAGAGCCAACAACCTGTCCCAGCTGCCGGCCGCTAGCGTGTTCGGCATTGACAGGTCAAGGCCCGAGGCAAGGCTGCAAAGGCGGCCTCATGCCCGATCGGTGATCGGGCATGAGGCCGTTACCACCAGTTCCCCACAGCGATGCTCAATTGACCGGAGCGCTATCGACCGGCTGCGCGGCCAGCAGCTTACCGCCACCACCAGCAGGCTGGCAGAGCCTGAACAGGTCCTTGCCGGCTTGGTACGCATTGGTCTGCACATTCATCAGGCCGAGCACCGAGTGGAACAGGTTGTCATGGGAAAAGGCGTGTTCGCGCTCCTGCTGCAGGCAGTCCGTGTCGATGGCGGCGCTGCGTGCAAGGCCATCCGACAGCCAGAGCAGCATGGGGATGTGGGTCTGCTCGGCCGGGGCCATCGCATAGGGCAAGCCATGCAGGTAGATGCCGTTCTCGCCGAGCGATTCGCCGTGGTCGGACATGTACAGCATGGCACTGTCGAAGCGCTGCTGGTTGTGTGCGAGCAGATCGATGGTCTGCGCCAGTACATGGTCGGTATAGGTCAGGCTGTTGTCGTAGGCATTGACGATACTCTGCCGATCGCAGCGATCCAGCTGGTTGCTGTCGCACACCGGGGTGAAGCGCTCGAATGCTGGCGGGTAGCGTTTGAAATAGGCAGGGCCATGGCTGCCCTTCATGTGCAGCACCACGACGGTGTCATCCTGTTGCTTGTCCAGATAGGCCTGCAGATCGTGAAGCAGTATCTCGTCGTAGCACTCGTCGCTGCGGCAAAGCTCAGCCACGTGCAGGTGGTCCACGTCTTCATGTGGAACCCGGTCGCAGACGCCCTTGCAACCCGAATTGTTGTCGCGCCAGAGCACGGCGACGCCTGCCCGCTGGAGCACGTCGAGCAGGCCCTCGCGGCTCTTCGCCAGGCCATCCTTGTAGCCGTGCTGGCCGACGTCGAGGAACATGCATGGCACCGAAACCGCGGTCGCAGTGCCGCACGAACTGGCCTGGGAGAAGCTCAGCACACCGCGCTTGGACAGCTCGGGGTTGGTGTCGCGCGCATAGCCGTCGAGCGAGAAGTTCGCCGCACGTGCGGTTTCGCCGACCACCAGGATCGTCAGCCTGGGCCGACGGGATGCCGACACCGGTACCAGGCGATGCGCATCCGTACCGACCGGCGTCAGCTGCGTCGGCGTCGCGAGCTGGCGCTTGGCATAGCTCTGGACCGCGGCCACCACGTTGGAGGGCACCAACATCAGGCGCAGTTCATGATGGTTGCGTAACAACGAGGCGTAGGGCTGGTACTGGCTGAACGCGACGCCGCCCAGACATGCCGTGGCCACGACCATGCCCAGGGCCTTTCGACCCAGTTCGCCTTTCCAGCTGCCCGGGACCAGAGGTACGCGGCTGATCAGGAGCACCGGCAGCACACCGAAGCCCAGCAGCCACGCGGCGAGTTTCCAGCTCAGCAGCTCGGTGGCCTCGGCAGTGTCGGTCTGCACCAGATTGGCCAGCATGCTTTGGTCGATGACAATGCCGTAACTGTTCATGAAGTAGCTGGCTGCGGCAGACACCAGCAGCGCCAACGCGAGCACCGGCTTGGTCAGGCGGCCCCAGGCCAGCAGGCTGAGCAACAGGAACAACCAGGACAGTACGAACAGTGGGAGTGTCAGCAGGAACAGGCCGTTGCCCTCCCGTAGACCGCCGACACCCTGCCAGACGGCGCGCCAGAACGGCCAGTTGCTGGCGGCCAGCAACCAAAAGGCGGTGGCCAGAATCAGGCGGTTACGGCTTGCAAGAAGATCCCAGCCACGAGGCCTGCGGGTATCCGGTTGGTTGTGATCCACGGTGGTCGCCCTGCTGTATGAGATGGCGGCAGGGTAGAGAGCGAGCCGTGAGCAAACCGTCAGCGATGTGTGAAGAATCCGTCAAACAGGTGTGCACAGGGGTGATTGACCGATTGCCAGCGTCTTCTGCAGCGGTGCTTTGCCGAACCGGCGTGGCCCACGGGACTCCAACAGCCGTCTTGACGGCGACAACGACGCGCAGGCGTTCAGGTGGTGATGATGGATATGCTAAATGCGATGCAGACCTTTGTCCGGGTCGTCGATGCCGGCAGCTTTACCGCTGCCGCGCAGCAGGCCGACACCTCGACGGCACAGGTGTCGCGGCTGGTTTCGGAGCTTGAAAACCATCTCCAGGCGCGTCTGCTGCACCGCACCACGCGGCGCCTGGCGCTCACCGAAGCGGGCGAACGCTACCTCGAGCACTGCCGGGTGATTCTCGAACAGGTCGAACAGGCCCGCGTGGAAGCAGGCGGCGCGCACAAGGTGCCGAGGGGGCGCTTGCGGGTCCATTCGACCATCGGCCTGGGCATCCAGCTGCTGGCATCGCTCGCCGGCCGCTACAACGAGAGCCATCCGGAGGTGAATCTCGACTTGATGCTCTCTCAGCGCAAACCGGATTTGCTGGAAGACAACCTCGACGTCGTCATCACCCTGTCGCGCGAGCTGCCGGACTCGGACCTGATCGCGCAGCCGCTGGGCACCGTGTTCCATGTGGTCTGCGCATCACCTATCTACCTCAAGCAGCACGGAGCGCCTCAAGTACCAGCCGATCTGGAGCGGCACCGCTGCCTGCGCCTAGCCGATCCGGTCTTCGCCGATAGCTGGACGTTCCACAGCGATGACGTCGAACAGACCATCCTCCCGGGCGAAACCTTCAAGGTGAACGTCGCCGAAGCCATGAGCGCCGCGGCCGAAGCCGGTATGGGCGTCTGCCTGTTGCCCGACTACGTGGCGGTGCCGGCCTTGCAGCGCGGCTCGCTGGTGCGTCTGCTGCCGCAGTTTCGGCTCCAGGAAAAGACGATTTACGCCCTCTACCCTTCCCGCCGCTTCCTGGACGCCAAGGTCAGGACCTGGGTCGAGTTTCTCAAGCGTGAGTTGCCGCAGGCGTTTTTCGGTTATCACCAGGTCCTGCAGAACCCCGAATACTGGGTCTGATGATTGTTACCTGTGTGGTAACACTGTCTCTCTCAAAGCGCCATTTTTCCCGGCTTCGGCGCTCCTTATCCTTTGCGCAGTGACAGAGCGGCGGTTGACTCCGGTCCCGCGCCGCATCGATCGATAGTTGCTCCTTTGGGTCGTTCGATGGCTGTCGCTTTCTGGCTGCCTGCCCTCGTTGGGCAGCCGTTTTAATTCCGGGCCTGCGCCATCTGGCGAGGCTCAGCGCAAAGAGGTGACCTATGAAACATCTAGTCTGGATTGCCGGCTTGTCCCTGTTCGCTCAGCTGGCGGCCGCCGCCCCGCAGCCGACGCCCTATCACTATGGCGACGACCTGGATATCGCCAAGGTGGTCTCGATAGAGGTGCCCAACGGTGGCTGCTCCGTAGTCGAAGCCAAAATGACCTACCTCGATTCGAAAGGCGAAACTCACGTGATGAGCTACCTGCGCCAGGGCGCCGATTGCAGCGATTACTGATCCGGCTGCCAGCCGGTCACTTCATCCGCAACCGCTCGCGCATGTCCGCCGTAATTCGTTGCCCCGTCGCATCGATGCCCGCCCAAGGGTCATCGTCGCCCTGCTCTTCCAGCCGCGGCATCAGGTTGCGGATGGTCCACAGGTTCGCGCCCTTGAGGTCGGCGAGCTCATCGCGGTGGATCGGCACCGACACACCCAGCCCCTCACGGGCCCGCACCGAATAGGCGGCAACGGTACTGGCGCCCTGACTGTTGCGCAGGTAATCGATGAAGATCCGCCCCACCCTGTTCTTCGGTCCGCTGACCGCCGAGAAGTGCTGCGGCATGAGCTTGGCCATGTACTGCGCGATGGCCTGACTGAACGCTTTGACTTCCGCCCAGTCGTGGACCGGCTCGAGCGGCACCAGAATGTGCAGTCCCTTGCCGCCGCTGGTCTTGAGGAACGATTGCAGCCCGATCTCATCGAGTAGCGTCTGGGTCAGCTGGGTCGCTTCGACCATGCGCTTCCATGGCAACGCCGGATCGGGGTCCAGGTCCAGCACGAAACGATCCGGGTGATCGAGCACTGGCGCCACCGCGTTCCAGGTGTGCAGCTCGATGGTACCCATCTGCGCAGCGCTGACCAGCGCCTCGGGGGTATCGATGGTCATCAATGCCGCATGGTCGGGAAACAATGCGGTGTCCAGCTGGGTGATATAGGGGATGCTGAGCTTTTCCGTGTGCTTCTGGAAGAACAGCTCGCCATCGATGCCTTCCGGCGCCCGCACCAGGGCCAGCGGTCGATGGCGCAGATGCGGCAATGCCCACGGCGCCACCTCGGCGTAGAAGCGCGCCAGTTCCATCTTGGTGGCGCCGATGGTCTTGTCGATAATCCGCTCCGGGTTGGAGATCTTGATCTTGCCAGCGCTGTTCGCGGTGCTGCCAGCGGCCTTGCCGGAGCCTGTGGTGGCCGACTTCGCCGGGCGCTCGTGGGTGATCGCCTGGGCGGGCTTGTCCGAGCGCAGGCCGTGGAAGACCGAGTGGCGAATCACGCCCTGGCGCGTCATCTCGGCGAAGGCCACCTCGCACATCAGTTCCGGCTTGAGCCAGTGCGCGCCCCGCACATCCGCGGCAGGCGGCGCCTTGGCCAATGGACTCTTGTCGACCTCCAGGGCCTTGAGCTTGGCATGCAGGCTCTTGAGCGTGACCTGGTTGAAGCCGGTGCCCACCTTACCGGCGTAATGCAATGCGCCCGCCTCGTCATGCAACCCCAGCAGCAAAGCACCGAAACCGCTGCGTGCGCCCTTGGGGTCGGTGTAACCGACGATGATGAACTCCTGGCGATTCTTGCACTTGATCTTCACCCAGCTGCTGCTGCGCTTGGACACATAGGTGCTGCCGGCGCGCTTGCCGATAAGACCTTCGAGTTTCATCTGACAGGCGCTCTCCAACACGCTCTCTGGCTGTTCGGTGAAATCGGCGGAGAAGCGCAGCAGGTCGTTGTCGTTATGCTCCAGCACCTGACTCAGGGCCGCTCGGCGCTCCTCCAGAGCAACTTCGCGCAAGTCCATGCCGTTCAGGTAGGGAAGATCGAACAGGTAGTAGACGATGGTGCCGCTGCGGCCGACTTCGAAGGCGTTCTGCAGCGCCTGGAAATCGGGCGTTCCGTCCTCGTTGGGAACCACCACCTCGCCGTCGAGCCAGGCCGACTCGAGCCCCAGCGCCGCAAGCGCCTCGGCCTGTTGCGGCATCTTGGCGGTCCAGTCGTGGCCGTTGCGGGTGAACAGCTGTACCTTCCCCGAATCGATTCGCGCCATGATTCGATAACCGTCGAATTTCACCTCGTAGCGCCAATCGCCATCCGGTACCGACTCGACCAGGGTGGCCAACTGCGGCTTGATGCTCTCCGGCAGCGCGGCGGCTTTGGCTCCCGACAACGTCACCTGGTCGGCTTTTTTCCGGGTTCGGCGCGCCGACGGCGTCTTGACCGGTTTGGCGTCGACCTCAAGCTTCGCTTTGCCACGTTTGCGCGGGATCAGCGTTCGATCGCTGAGTACGCTGTCGGGCTGCTCGCGGACGATATCGTACTCGCTCTCCGGCCGTGCGCTCTCATCGTTCGACTTGATCAGAAACCACTGCTCCTTGCCACCCTCCATGCGTGTACGGACCAGGTTCCAGGTGCCGCTGAGCTTTTCCCCTTCCAGCGCGAACTTGAGTTTGCCCTTGCGATAGCCCTCCTCCGGGTCGCCCTGCGGAATCCAGATACCGCGGTCCCAGACGATCACATCACCCGCGCCGTAATGCCCCGCCGGTATGGTCCCTTCGAAGGTGGCATAGTCCAGCGGATGGTCTTCGACATGCACGGCCAGACGACGCGACTTGGGGTCCAGCGAAGGCCCCTTGGGCACGGCCCAACTCTTCAGCGTGCCGTCCAGTTCGAGACGGAAGTCATAGTGCAGCCGCGTCGCATCGTGCTTCTGGATGCAGTATTGCAACGCATGCCGCTGGCCACGTTTGCCGGTGGGTTTCGCCTCGCCACCGGGCTCGGGCGTGGCGGCGAAATCACGTTTGCGGTTGTACTCGTCGAGGGCCATGGTGCGGGCTCCGTTACCCGGGGAAGATCCTGTTGGAAGTCCCTGTGCGAGGTGTGGTCAGTCGTTGCTTACTCCAGCTCGCCAGGGTCCGATGCGGAGTCGGTTGGTCCGCCGTGGCTGGAATGACGACCCGGTTGTATCGAAGGGTCTTCCTCGTCGCGATCCGGCTCGGCTTCGGTGCGTGGCGCCGGGGCGACCGGTTTGCCGTCCTCGGTTACCGTGCGGCCCTGGCTGTCCTTGTGCGTCTCGAGGGTTTGCTGCGGTGTGGGATTACCCATCGGGCTCGGTCGCGAACCTCGTTCGTCTTCCGGTGTACCGGCAGGCGATTGCGCGAGCGCGGATGACGCCAAAAGGCTCGCAAATATCATCGTCGTGATCGATTTCATACAGATGCCTCATCGTTACCGGCGCCCTCGCCGAGTGTGTGAAAGTGTCGCAGGGCACGCTTTTCACCGTTTTCATCCGCCAAACGGACATCATCTGGTGTTTACAACCGGGCACGGCCTGCTAGCGTTGAGAAGTGCCCCCGCCGTTGGGTGGCAACCGACTGCGAGCGAGTTTGCGGACCCAGGCAAACGATGGGAGGAAGGAGTATGGCTTCACGTCTACCTCTGTTGACGATCGAAAATATCCTTCGCAACTACCTTCATCCCTATCGCTGCGACTGCCACGCGCAGGAGGACAGTCGGGTTACCGTTCGCCTCTACGAAGAACACCTTGGTGGCGAAGAACTCACGGTCCTGGGCATCACAGACGACCAATGCCGAGACGCGGCCAATCTGGTGCGTCTCGCTCAGGAACTGCGATTCGAGCTCTACGCGACCCGCGGCGGATTGATGACCGCCTCGCTGCCCGAGAAAGTCGCCGAACGGTAGGCCGTGCTCGGCCGCCGTTCGACGCCTGCCCGCTCGCGATCAGCGCTTGGCCTCGGTATGCGGCGTTTGCGCCCGGGTCAGATAAGCCTGTGTGAGCTCTGCCAGGTGGCTGCGCATCCATTCGGCCATGGCGACTTCTTCGGCCAGGATGCGGGTACAGACATCCGCCGTTTCGGTATCGCCAATGGCCTTGGCCGCGGCGATGAGAATCTCGTAGGAGGCGATTTCCAGATTTTCGAAGACATAGCCCATCTGGGCGCCCTTGACGATCTCGTCGTTGACCATCATGCCGCCCATGGCCTGCCCCATCGCCATCATCTTGCCGCCTAGGTCCTTGAACCCCGAATAGGATTTGTCGTACCGCTGCAGGCAACCCTCGATCAGCTTGGCCTGGTTCTGCGTCTCGGTAATGTGCTGCTCGATCCGGGCCTTCAGCTCCGGGTAGTGCTGGATGCGGCTGGCCTGTTTGTTGAGCATGCTCTCCGCTTGCGCTTCCATGGCATGCGCATCGCGTAGCCATTCGATCAAACGCTCGACGCGGACATCATTTCCGGTTTGTGCACTTTGCATGACATGTCTCCCAGTGGTCGGATACCGATCGGGTGTTCCCGCTCTATATAGGTGTGAAACGGACCGAACCAGGGAGTTCAACGCATCCGACTGACTGCATGCAGCCCCTGAACTTACGCCGGTACCGCCAGTCATTTAATCCGACCATCCGAGCGGAGCTGGCTTATCGATATCCTCGAATTCCCCCTGCAGTGGGAGCGCTATATCACCGAACCCGCCCTGCGCACACTGCTCGCTGCGGCCTTCGTCGTGGTGCTGTTGAGCGTGTTCAGCCGCGTCTTGACCGCCGTCATGCTGCGTCTGGGGCGCGGTTTTCTGTTAACCAAGGCTGTTTCCGAGCAATTGGAAAAACCCGTTCGGGTCCTGCTTCCGCTGCTTGGCCTGCAAACGGTGCTGGCCGCCGCCAGCGACGAGCTGCTGTTCATCGATGCGGCCCGGCGCACGACAACGCTGCTGATCATAGGCTGCATCACCTGGGTGGCGCTGCGGCTGATGCGCGGAGTCGAGCACGCCGTGCGGTTGAAGAACCCGGTGGATGTCACCGACAACCTGCGGGCACGACAGATCCAGACGCAGTCACGGGTGCTGCTGCGGACCTTGAGCTTTTTCATCTTGCTCGTCGGCGCCGCCGGCATGCTGATGACCTTCCCCGCCGCTCGCCAGTTCGGCGCCAGCCTGCTGGCGTCTGCGGGGCTGGCGGGCTTGGCTGTCGGCTTCGCTGCACGCCCGGTGCTGGCCAACCTGATCGCGGGCATACAGATCGCTGTCACCCAGCCGATTCGCCTGGACGATGTGGTAATCGTCGAAAACGAATGGGGCCGGATCGAAGAAATCACCGGCACCTATGTCGTCGTGCGGATCTGGGATGACCGCCGCCTGGTGGTGCCGCTGCAGTACTTCATCGAAAAGCCCTTCCAGAACTGGACGCGGCGCAACTCCAGCATCATCGGTTCGGTGTTCTTCTGGGTCGACTATTCCCTGCCACTGGAGCCGCTACGCGAAGAGTTGCGGCGGCTCTGCCAGGATTTGCCGGAGCTCTGGGATGGCCGGGTCATCGTGCTGCAGGTCACCGACGCCAGCGAAAAATCCCTCCAACTTCGCGTCCTGGTCAGTTCGCAGGACTCCTCGCGCAACTGGGACCTGCGCTGCCACCTGCGTGAAAGCCTGATCGGCTTCATCCAGCGGCAGTACCCGCATTGTCTGCCGCAGTTGCGCGCCGACCTGAGCGTTGGGCAGAAGCCCACCGTCGACCGCTCCGTACCGGGCTATGTGGAGCCTGAACGCCAACCGCCGGTTTGACGCGACAGGCGGCCTCGTCGACGCCGCAATTCGGGGCATCGACGCTCGACCTGTCCCCTCTCGGTGCGCGGTGATACACCAACCCGACTCAGCCGTGCTCGCGCAGCTTGCGTAGCAACTGCTCGTATTTGCTCGGCAACTGCTCTAGCCCGTAGCGCGCAGCCTGCTTGCGGATCGCTACCCGGTCACCTTCGAACTGTACCGTCTCGCTGATGCTCACCTGGCGCTCACCTTGCATCAGGGCAAATGCGTAGCACTGGGTTCCGCCGGCATCTTCCTCGCTGTCGTCGGCGACCCCGGTGTTGGCGATCGCGATATCGGCAACGCTGGCATTCAGTGCCCCGATGGCCATCTCGGTAGCGACCTCTTCACTGGTCAGGCCAAAACGCTCGATGGTCTCGAAACTGACGTGCAGCAGACGATTCTTCGCTTTCGGCGAGTAAATGACGAACCCGCTGTCGAGCACCTGGCCGCAGCCGGGGATGTCGCCCATCAACGAGGCCATCAGGCCACAGGTGCAGGATTCAGCAGTGGTCAGCTTCATCTTTTTGTCGCTTAAAAACTGCACAATTTCAGCGAGGTCTTGCATGGTTTTGGCTCCGAGGAATGACGGGAAAAACACCTGGTTCAGCTCAATTTTCGGAACCGGCCGCCAATACCAAAGTTCCCCTGATAGCGTCCGTCATAAATTGAGAACTAATTCACGGCGGCCCGGTCTTTTTCAAGGTAGGGCCAATCCAGCCCAAAGCCGCGGGATAAGCGGCTCCACCAACTAGAAAAACCACTTTGCCGTGCTCATGGTTAGCAGCTCTTCCCAAGGGCTGTCTGGAACGAATGTGCTCGTGATGGCCCCTCTCGAAGGCCGATCACTTGGAGGGATGTACTTATGAGTATTGCTGCGGTGAACGTCCGGCCTGCCCCCATCATCACAACCAAACCTGCTCGCCCTGCGGACGCCCCCTCGGAGCGGCCAGTGCTGGAGCTTCGCAGCACGCAAGATGACAAGAAGAAAATTCTCTTCGTCACCTCGGAACTGACCGATCTGGTCAAGACCGGCGGGCTTGCCGACGTGTCCGCCGCCCTGCCTCGCGCCTTGGCGGCGCGGCATGACGTGCGCGTGCTGATTCCCGGCTATACGCAGGTCATGCAATGCGGCGAGCCGATCCGTATCGTCGGCAGCGTCATTTCGCACAGCGATCTGCCTTCCTGCCAGATCGGCCGCCTCGACATGCCCGACGGGCTGATCATCTACGTGGTGATCTGCCCGGAGCTCTACGAGCGCGACGGTCTGCCCTATGGCGACGAGCAAGGCCGTGACTGGCCGGATAACCCGGTGCGTTTCGCACGCCTGTGCATGACCGCAGCGGATATCGCCGCCGGCACGGCCTGCATCCGCTGGACGCCCGATCTGGTTCACGCCCACGACTGGCCCACCGGACTGACGCCGGCCTACATGTACTGGCGCGGCCTGGCCACACCCAGCGTGTTCACGATTCACAACCTGGCGTACCAGGGCAACATCGACATGAGCCTGCGCCGCTCGCTGGCCATACCGCAGGAAGCCTGCGGTCCGGAGCGCATGGAATTTTACGGGGCACTTTCCCTGCTCAAGGCCGGCATCGCCTACGCCAAGCACGTGACCACGGTCAGCGCCACCTATGCACACGAGATCACCACGCCAGAATTCGGCTGCGGCATGGAGGGATTCCTCAGCATGAAGGCCCGCCAAGGCCTGCTCAGCGGTCTGCTAAACGGGATCGATGAAAGCTGGGAGCCGAGAAGCTGCTCGCATCTGGTAAGCCCGTTCGGCCCCGAAGACTGGTCTGGCAAGGCCGCCAACGCCGCGCACGTTCGCGAGCTGTTCGGGCTGGACGATGGCGCTGGTCCGCTGTTCTCGGTGGTATCGCGTCTGGTGCATCAGAAAGGTATCGACCTGACCATCTCGGTGGCCGAAACCATCGTCGAGCGCGGCGGCCAGCTGGCCATCCTCGGACGTGGCGACCCGCATATCGAAGACCAGGTACGGCGTCTGGCCGAGCGTTTCCCCGGTCGGGTCGGTGCCCACGTCGGGTTCAACGAAACCGACGCCAGGCGTTTGTTCGCCGGCAGCGACTTCCTGCTCATGCCGTCGCGCTATGAGCCGTGCGGGCTCAGCCAAATGTATGCGCAGCGTTTCGCCTCGCTGCCCATTGCCCACCGCACCGGCGGGCTGGCCGACAGCATCGATGACGGGGTCACCGGATTCCTCTTCGACGAAGCGTCGCTTGCCAGCTATCGCGGCGCGGTAGAGCGGGCGCTCGAGGTTCACCAGCGGCCGCACTTGCTCAATGCCATGCGCTGTCGGGCCATGAGCAGTGGATTTTTCTGGCGCCACGCGATCGAACCCTATGACCGGCTCTACCAGCGAATGCTGGGCGGGCGGCGCGAGGCACATGCCATTACTTAACGAGGTCGATCAATGCAAAGCAGGCCAGCCCGCAATGGGCGACACGGACCGGTACTACTCGACGATTCGCACACCCGGTTCAGGCTATGGGCACCCGACGCGCGCAGCGTCAGTCTGGTAATAGTGGGTGGCGATACGCTGCCCATGCGGCAAGACGAAGACGGTTGGTACAGCCTTGAGACCGAGGCCGGGGCCGGTACGCGCTACAGCTTTCTCATCGATGACGAACTGACGGTGCCTGACCCGGCGTCTCGCGCCCAGTCCGCCGACGTGCACGATCCGAGTATCGTGGTCGATCCCGATGCCTATCAATGGCGCAACCGCGACTGGCAAGGGCGGCCATGGGCCGAGACGGTGCTCTATGAACTTCATGTAGGCGCCTACGGTGGCTATGCGCAGATCGAGCAGCGCCTCAAGGCATTGGCCGATCTGGGCGTCACCGCCATCGAGCTGATGCCGCTCGCCGAGTTTCCCGGTGAGCGCAACTGGGGGTACGACGGTGTGCTGCTGTACGCACCGGAGGCCTCATACGGCACGCCGGAGCAGCTCAAGCATCTGATCGACACCGCTCATGGCCTGGGCCTGATGGTCTTTATCGACGTGGTCTACAACCACTTCGGCCCGGACGGCAATTACCTGCACCGCTACGCCAAGCACTTCTTCCGTCACGATCAGCAGACGCCGTGGGGCGACGCCATCGATTTCCGTCGCCGGGAAGTCCGCGACTTCTTCATCGACAACGCGCTGATGTGGCTGATGGACTATCGCTTCGACGGCCTGCGCATGGACGCCGTTCACGCCATTCCGGACCGGACCTTTCTGACCGAGCTGGCTGAGCGGGTGCGTGCCGAGGCCGAGCCTGGGCGCCATGTGCACCTTGTGCTGGAAAACGAGGACAACCGGGCGAGTCTGCTCACACAAGGTTTCACCGCTCAGTGGAACGACGATGGACATAACGTCCTGCACGCGCTGCTAACCGACGAGAGCCAGGGCTACTACGCCGACTATCACCAGGACGCGACGACCAAGTTGGTCCGTTTCCTCGGTGAAGGCTTCATTTATCAGGGTCACCAGAATCGTCGGGGCGAATCGCGCGGCGAGCCCAGCGGACATTTGTCGCCGACATCGTTCGTGCTGTTTCTGCAGAACCACGACCAGACCGGCAATCGTGCCTTCGGTGACCGACTGATCAACCTCACCGATGCCGATGCGCTCAAGGCGGCGACCGCCGTCCTGTTGCTCTCGCCGATGATTCCGTTGCTGTTCATGGGCGAAGAATGGGGCGCTCGTGAGCCCTTCCTGTTCTTCACCAGCCATCACGGCGAGCTGGCCGATGCCGTGCGCGAAGGCCGCCGCGGCGAGTTCGCCGAATTTTCCGAGTTCGCCGATGAGCAGACTCGCGAACGTATCCCTGATCCGAATGCCGTGGAGACCTTCGAGGCGTCCATGCCGGACTTCGGCAAGCGCGAGCAGCCCGGACATGCCGAGTGGCTCGCCCTGTATCAGCGGCTGCTCGGGATCCGCCATCGGGAGATCGTGCCTCGCCTGGAAGGCGCTCGTTTTCTGGGTGCGCAGGCGTTGGCCGAGGCGGCCGTGCTCGCGCGCTGGCAACTGGGCGACGGCAGCGAACTTCGCCTGGAGCTGAACCTCGGCGACGTCGACCTTGAAGTCGCTCCGCCAAGCGCAGGCGCACGCCTGCTGCATGCCAGCCGCGGCACTGACGCCGAAACCGGCATGGGCATGCTACCGGCACGCACCGCGAAGATGTATCTGGAGGTTGCCAATGAGCGATGAACGACTGAACCGTCTGGCCAAGGCGGCGGGTCTGTCCATCGACTGGGTGGATGCCGATGGGCGCGACCAACGGGTGAGCCCTGAGGTATTGCGCGCAGTGCTCTGTGGGCTGGGCCTCCCCGCCGACAGCGAAGCCGACATCGAGACCAGCCTGGAAAAACTCGATGCCATCAACGGCGCGTCCCACCTACCGCCCTTGCTGACGCTGGACCAGGGTGTAGCCCTCGACCTCAGCCGCTACGCCGAACCCGGCACCGGCTACGAGTTGGTGCTGGAAGACGGGAGCCGCCAAGACGGACGACTGGATGAGCAGACACGCCTGCCCGCGATCGCCACGCCCGGCTATCACCAACTGGAACTCGCCGGGCGGCGGGTGACCCTGGCGGTCGCTCCGCACGCCTGCCCGCGTGTCGAAGATGTCGCTCCCAATGCCTGGGGCCTGACGGTGCAACTGTATGGGCTGCGCCGCCCTGGCGATGGCGGGCTGGGCGATACCCTGGCCCTCGAGGCGCTGGCGCGCAACGCCGCCGCCCACGGTGCCGATGCCCTCGGCATCAGCCCCATCCATGCGATGTTCACTGGCAACAGCGGCCACTACAGCCCCTACTCGCCCTCCAGCCGGCTGTTTTTCAACATCCTGCACAGCGCGCCGGAGGCGATACTCGGCGACACACCGCTGCGCATCGCCATCGAGTCCTGCGGTCTGACCGAGGAGCTCGAGCGCCTGGAGCAGCTCGAGCTGATCGACTGGGACGCGGTTTCCCGCACACGGCAATGCTTGCTGCGCGCGCTCTACGACGACTTCACCAAAGGCGGCAACGCGCTGCAGGCCGACTTCGACAGCTTTCGTCAGGCCGGTGGCGAGGCGCTGGAAAACCATTGCCGCTTCGAGGCGCTGCATGCTGCATTACGCAGCCCCGAAGGCCATCCACAGCACTGGCGCGACTGGCCGGAGCAGTACCGCTCGCCGCAGAATCCGGCGGTCGATGAATTCGCCCGGACGCATGCCGACGAAGTGAGCTACTACGCGTTCTGCCAGTGGCTGATTGCGCGGGGGCTGGAACGTGCGCAAACCGCCGCGCGCAGCGCTGGCATGAAGATCGGCCTGATCAGCGATCTGGCCGTCGGCGCCGACGGTGGCGGCAGCCAGGCCTGGAGCCGTCAGGACGAGGTGCTGGCAGCCCTGAGTGTCGGCGCCCCGCCGGACATCATCAATCGCCAGGGGCAAAGCTGGGGCATCTCGGCCTTCTCGCCCTGGGGCCTGAGGGCCAACGGTTACCGTGCCTTCATTGAAATGGTGCGCGCCAATCTGGCCCACGCCGGTGGCATGCGGATCGACCACGTCATGGGGCTGATGCGCCTGTGGGTGATGCCGGCAGGCGCCGGGCCCATGGAAGGCGCCTACCTGAATTACCCCTTCGACGATTTGTTGCGGTTGCTGTCGCTCGAAGCCTGGCGCCGCAACGCGGTGATTCTCGGCGAAGACCTCGGCACCGTGCCCGACGGCCTTCGCGAAAAACTGGCCGATCGCGGCCTGCTGGGCATGCGCGTGCTGTTCTTCGAACGTGACCACCACGGCAACTTCAAGACACCCATGGAATGGCCGCGCAGCGCCCTGGCGACCTCCACCACCCATGATCTGCCGACCATCAGCGGGTGGTGGCAGGGTCACGACATCGATTGGCGGATCCGCGTCGGCCAGCATCAGGAACACGAGCGCCCGGCGCAACTGGAGGAGCGCGAACGCGAGCGCGCCGGCCTGCTTCGCCTGCTGCGCGAATACGCGGCGGAGGTTCAGGGCGACCTGACCGATCCCGACGTGCTGGCCGAAGCCTGTGGCGCGTTCATCGGGCACACCCCGGCGCCGCTTGCGCTGTTTCCGGTCGAGGACGCGCTCTGTCTGCTCGAACAGCCGAACATGCCCGGCACCACCGACACCCACCCCAACTGGCGGCGCCGCTATCCCGGCGACAGCGCCACGCTGCTCGACTCCCCGGCCTGCACGCGCCGCCTTGAGACCCTTGCCCGAGCCCGTCGGCAGACCACTGGAAGCAATGCTCGATGAGAGACCTTAGCGCCACGCTGCGATTGCAGTTTCATCGTGATTTCACCCTCGACGACGCCACGGCGCTGGTCGATTACTTCGCCGAACTGGGCATCAGCCACCTCTATGCCTCCCCCCTGCTGACGGCGCGCCCCGGATCGATGCACGGCTACGATGTCATCGACCCGACACGCATCAATCCCGAACTGGGTGGCGAAGCGGCGCTGCGTCGCCTGGTCGAGGCGCTGCGAGCCAAGGGCATGGGCCTGATCCTTGACATCGTCTCCAACCACATGGCCGTTGGCGGCTCGGGCAACCCCTGGTGGCTGGACGTGCTCGAATGGGGCCGCCGCAGTCCGTACGCGCAGTTTTTCGACATCCAGTGGAATTCGCCCGACCCATTGCTCGAAGGCCAACTGCTGGTGCCCTTCCTCGGCAGCGACTACGGCGAGGCCTTGCAGGAGGGCAAGATTCCCCTGCGTCTGGACATCGAGAACGGTGCTTTCTACGCCGAACACTACGAGCACCGCTTCCCTGTTTCGCCGCCCACCTACGGCGAAATCCTGCGACTGACCGACCAGCCTGAATTGCGAACCCTGGCGCAGCATTTCGATGCACTGAAAACCGAGCCGGCGCCCTATCAGACCGCACGTGCATTGCGTGCAGACCTGGCCCGTCTACTGGAGGACAGCAGCATTCGGCAGATGCTGGAGGAAGCACTCAAACACTACGACTCGACCACCGAGGAAGGTTTCAAACGCCTGCACGGCCTGCTCGAACGCCAGAACTACCGTCTCGCCAGCTGGCGCACTGCTGGCGACGACATCAACTGGCGACGCTTCTTCGACATCAACGAGCTGGGCGGCTTGCGCGTCGAGCGTCCGGTGGTCTTCGAGGAAACCCACGCAAAAATCTTCGAGCTGCTCGGGGAAGGCCTGGTCGACGGATTGCGCATCGACCATGTCGATGGGTTGGCCAATCCGCGCGGATACTGCCGCCAGCTGAGGCGCCGGGTCGATCGATTGAATGCCGCGCGGCCAGCCGAAGCCGCCCAGGATCACGTGCCCATCTACGTGGAGAAGATTCTGGCCGAGGGTGAACGCCTGCACGACGATTGGGGTGTCGACGGCACCACCGGCTACGAATTCATGAATCAGGTGTCCTTGCTGCTGCACGATCCGGCCGGCAAGGCGGTGCTGTGTTCACTATGGAGCGAAACGGCAGAGCGCCCGGCAGATTTCATGGAGGAAGTCCGCCAAGCCCGACAACTGGTGCTGACCGGGCCCTTGGCGGGCGATTTCGAAACCGTCGCACAGGCGCTGCTGCAGGTGGCCCGCCATGACGTGATGACCCGCGACATCACCCTTGGCGCCATTCGTCGTGCGCTGTTGGAGCTGATCGTGCACTTCCCCGTCTACCGCACCTATATAGGCCCGCGGGGGCGCCGTGAGGCCGACGAGCCGTTCTTCCAGCAAGCGCTGGCCGGCGCGCGCACCACGCTCGGCGAGGCGGACTGGCCTCTGCTGGACCTGCTCGACCGCTGGCTAGGCGGCCAGAGCTTGCGCGAGCTGCCGCCGGGTCCGGCACGGCGTATGCGCCGCTATGCCTGCACCCGCTTTCAGCAGCTCACCTCCCCCGCGGCCGCCAAGGCCGTGGAAGACACCGCCTGCTACCGCTCGGGGGTCTTGCTCTCGCGCAACGACGTCGGGTTCGATCCGCAGACGTTCAGCGCGCCGGTGGAGGCGTTTCATGCCGAATGCTCGATGCGTGCCGAACACTTTCCCCGCAACCTGCTGACCACCGCGACGCACGACCACAAGCGCGGCGAAGACACCCGTGCCCGCATGACTGCAATCAGCGAGCGCGCCGAGTGGTTTGCCGCCAAGGTGCGCCATTGGCGCCAGCTCGCCTACGGCCAACGCCAGCAACTGGCCGACGGGCCTGCTCCGTCCGCCGGCGACGAAATGCTGCTGTATCAGATTCTGCTCGGTAGCTGGCCGCTGGACCTCGATCTGGACGACCGCGCCGCCTGCGAGACGTACTGCGAGCGAATCATCAAATGGCAGGAAAAGGCCGTACGCGAAGCCAAGCTGCGTAGCACCTGGACCGACCCCAACAGCGAATATGAAGGCGCCTGCCAGCAGTACCTGCGCGCCCTGCTACTCGGTGAGGAATGCCGCACGCTGCGCAGCGATATCGCCGAGGCGGCAGCCGAACTGGCGCCCGCCGGCGCGGTGAACAGTCTGACGCAAACCTTGCTGCGCATGACCACGCCTGGCGTGCCGGATCTGTATCAAGGTGCCGATTACTGGGATTTCAGCCTGGTCGACCCGGACAACCGACGCCCTGTGGACTTCGATCGACGTCAAGCGACCTTCGACCCGCAGGCGCAGCCTGGTGAGCTGGTGGCCAACTGGAAAGACGGCCGCATCAAGCAATGGCTGATCGCACGGACCCTGCTGTTGCGCCGCGCACGGCCGCGCCTGTTCACGGAGGGGCGCTACCTGCCGTTGAAAGTCGAGGGCGAGCACGCCGAGCGAATCATCGCCTTCGCCCGTGAGCTGGACGGCGACTGGCTGGTCGTCGTGGCGGCCCGACTGTCCAGCCCGCTGCTGGCCGATAGCCAGATACCGCAGATTCCAGCGCAACGTTGGGGCGACACCCTGGTGCGCGTACCCGAGGCGCTGAACGGTCATGCAATGGAGCGACTTTTTGACGGAACGACAGTCACACCCAAACAAGCGGGTTTGCGTGTGACCGAGGTTTTACAACAACTGCCCGTGGCGGTTTTACAGGTATCGATCAGTTCAACAGGAGAATCAGAACGATGAAGAAAGACGAGCAGCGGATCCGTGAACTCGCGTATGACATCTGGGTATCGGAAGGCCGCCCTCACGGTCAGGACGAACGCCACTGGGAAATGGCGCGCAAGCTTGCCGAAGCTGAGAGTGGAACACCCGCGGCCGAAAAACCAGCCAGCCGCGCGCGCAAGACTGCAACCAAGCCGACCGACGCAACCCCCGCCGCGAAGCCGGCCAAGGCTGCGAAACCGGCGAAAGAGGCCAAGGCTCGCTCCGACGTAAAACCCGCCAAACCCGCCGCGGCGGCGGCCAAAGGCTCGGCGCAGCCCAAGCCGAAGGCTGACACCGAAGCGGCTGAAGGTACGCCGGCAGGCGTGAAGAAAACCCGCACGCCACGCGCCAAGAAAGAAACCTGAACGACAGCGCCACCCCACCCGGCTCGCTTGGTGTGCCGGGTGGGTACGGCGTTGCCTAGTCCTGCACAGCAACGATCACGAGCTGCCATCGGAGATTTCATGAGTAAACAAAAGCCTGCGGCGCCTCAGATAGCGACGGCGTCGCGTATCCGTGAAGGCCTCCCCTTCCCTCTTGGCGCTACCTGGGACGGGCTAGGCGTCAATTTTGCGATCTTCTCCGCCAATGCCACCAAGGTCGAGCTGTGCCTGTTCGATACCGACGGCGAGACCGAGCTCGAGCGGATCGAACTTCCCGAATACACCGACGAGATCTGGCATGGCTACCTGCCCGATGCTCACCCGGGACAGATTTATGGCTATCGGGTGCACGGACCGTACGAGCCCGAGGCCGGCCACCGGTTCAATCCCAACAAGCTGCTGATCGACCCCTATGCCAAGCAACTGGTCGGCGAATTGAAGTGGTCCGAGGCATTGTTCGGCTACACCATCGGCCACCCCGATGGCGATCTGAGCTTCGATGAACGCGATAGCGCGCCGTTCGTGCCCAAGTGCAAGATCATCGATCCGGCCTTCACCTGGGGCCATGACCGGCCCGTGCAGGTGCCTTGGGACCGCACCATCATCTACGAGACCCACGTGCGTGGGTTCACCATGCGGCACCCCTCGGTGGCCGAAGATATGCGCGGCACCTTCGGCGGTTTCAAGACCCCCGAGGTGATCGACTACGTTCGCAAGCTCGGCGTTTCCTCGGTCGAGTTCCTGCCGATTCACGCCTTTGTACAGGACCAGCACCTGCTCGAGAAGGGCATGAGCAACTACTGGGGCTACAACAGCATCGCCTTCTTCGCGCCGCACCCCAAATACCTGGCCAGCGGCAAGATCAGCGAATTCAAGGAAATGGTCGCGCACCTGCACAACGCCGATCTCGAGGTCATCCTTGATGTGGTCTACAACCACACGGCCGAAGGCAACGAGCTAGGCCCGACGCTTTCGATGCGCGGTATCGACAACGCGTCCTACTACCGGCTGATGCCCGACGACAAGCGCTACTACATCAACGATTCGGGTACCGGCAACACGCTGGACATGAGCCACCCGTGCGTGGTGCAGATGGTGACCGACTCGCTGCGCTACTGGGCCGAGGAAATGCACGTCGATGGTTTCCGCTTCGACCTGGCCACCATCCTCGGACGTGAGCACGACGGCTATGACGAGCGCCACGGCTTCCTCGTGGCCTGTCGCCAGGACCCGGTATTGGCCAAGACCAAACTGATTGCCGAACCCTGGGATTGCGGCCCGGGCGGCTATCAGGTCGGCGGCTTCCCGCCCGGCTGGGCGGAGTGGAACGACCAGTTCCGTGACACCGTACGCGCCTTCTGGCGAGGCGACGAAGGCCAGCTGGCCGACTTCGCCAGCCGCCTGACCGGATCCGGCGACCTGTTCAACCAGCGTGGACGACGCCCGTTCAGTTCGGTCAACTTCGTCACTGCCCACGACGGCTTCACGCTCAAGGACCTGGTTTCCTATAACGAGAAGCACAACGAAGACAACGACGAAGACAACCGCGACGGCAGCGACAACAACATCTCCTGGAACCACGGCGTCGAAGGGCCAACCGATGACCCGGAAATCGCCGAGCTGCGCTTCAGGCAGATGCGCAACTTCTTCGCCACCCTGCTGTTCTCCCAGGGCACGCCCATGATCGTGGCCGGCGACGAGTTCGCACGGACGCAACACGGCAACAACAACGCCTACTGCCAGGACAGCGAAATCGGCTGGGTCAACTGGGACATTCCCGAAGAAAGCCGTGCCTTGCAGGCCTTCGTACGCAAACTGATTCGCTTGCGTCAGCGCTATCCGATGCTGCGCCGTGGGCGCTTCCTGGTCGGCGCCTACAACGAGGAGCTGGGCGTCAAGGATGTCACCTGGCTGGCACCGCACGCGGAAGAAATGACCGTCGAGCATTGGCAGGATGGCAACAACCGGTGCATGGGCATGCTCCTAGATGGCCGCGCCCAGCCCACCGGTATTCGCCGCGCGGGTTCGGATGCGACGCTGCTGATCATCGTCAACTCGCACCACGACGTGGTGAACTTCACCCTTCCCGAGGTTCCGCAAGGCATCTACTGGAACCGGTTGATCGACACCAACAATCCCAACGCGCGGGCCGAGCGTTTCGACTTTAGCGACGAGTACGCACTGACCGGCCGGTCGTTGCTGTTGTTCGAGTTGATCAAGGAAGAGGAATAACCTCGAGTAATTCCATGACTGATCCCAAGGCCCCGTTTTCGGGGCCTTGGCGTCTCTGCGCCCCAATAACTGCGCTGTTCTGGGGAAGGCTCAATCGTTCGCGCGATATCGACGTGCGGCACTGAACCCTGCGCAACACCTTGAGTCCCAACCCCAGCGCGGCGTTCATGAAACCTACGGATTTGTTCCTGCAGCCGCCGGCAGGTTGTCCCATCCGTGACGGATCACACCCCTATGGCTTCGACTCGGCTGATTGTTTCCTTGGCACTACTGCTCACCTGCTCCACCGCTTCGCTACCGCTGCTGGCGGGCGGCAGCATCACCAACGCGACGCTTCCCTCCGGCAAGCCCGGCACTGTTCGCCTGCTGGCCACCCGCGTCGGGTCCGGCAAGGCGATGGTCGTGCAAAACGATACGGACGTGCCGATCGAGGCGGTGCTGCGCCTGACCCGCATGGTCAATGTCACCGGCGTCGGCAAGGGCGTCATCCGCAAGACCGTACCGGCGCGCACCCGCATGCGCATCGCCACCTTGCAAAAGCGTCAGGCGAGCTATCCGCTGATGTACCAGCAGTCGTTCAGTTACTCGCTGATCTATTCACCAGAGCCGGGCCGCAAAGGCAGCGTAGGAGGACACGCCTACGAACTGCCGTGGCAAGGCGGCCCGTTCCGTATCTCCCAGGGCGCCGGCGGTGATTTCAGCCACAACTCGCCCAAGGGGCGCTACGCGGTGGACGTGGCGATGCCGGTGGGCACGCCCATCGTTGCGGCGCGGGCGGGCACGGTGCTGGAAGTGCGCAACGGTCAGGGCGGCCGTCTGCCGGATCCTGCGGGCAACTACGTGAGAATCGCTCACCAGGACGGCACGCACAGTGCCTACCTGCACCTCAAACGCGGCTCTGTTCAGGTCAGACCGGGACAGCAAGTCAAGGTCGGTACGCTGCTCGGTCAGTCTGGAAACACCGGCCGCAGTACCGGTCCCCACCTGCATTTCGTGGTGCAAAAAGCCTACGGCGACTCGATGGTTTCGATTCCTTTCCGCTTTTCCCGTCCGGTAGACGAGCTACCTAATTTCGCCAGCAACGATCAGTAGCCATCGAGGCGCTCAGCGCTGCCAGACGAAGGTGAAGGTCTCGTCCGTCGCCATCCGCTGCAGGTGGTCGGCCACGACGCCTTCCATCCGGCTCAGCTGAGCCTCGTCGGCCGTCTGCAACTCGGCCTTCAGTGCCCCCTCGCCGGCTTCGAGCAGGCAGATGGTTTCGCCGAGCGCGATGCGGCCTTGCTGGTCATCGAAATTCACCTCGAACTTGTGGCCCCAGTGCTTGCACAACCGGCGAATCAGGCGGCTGGGGTTGGATGTCTGGATGCGTACGCTGGAACTGAACATGTGGGTTCTCCGTTTGAAAAAGGGTGACTCAACCGAATCGATAGGCCGACAGTGTCGTCTGCATGATCCTGTCGGAAAAGACGTTGCGCCCCGGGCTGTCCAGCGCGGCACCGGCGGCCACCATCAGCGGCAACAGGTGCTCCTCGGCGCGAGGCGGATGGCATAGCCGCGCCGAGGGCGCCTCTTCCCAATGCTGCAAGAGCCGCTCACGCTGATCCGCAGGCGCGGCAACCGCGGCGTTGAGCCACTGGTCGAAGTCATCGGAAATCGGGGCAAAGCGCGGGTCGCCATAGCCGCGCATGTTGTGAAAGCTCATGCCGCTGCCGATGATCAGCACGCCCTCGTCCCTCAGCGGCGCGAGCGCGCGACCGATCCGCAGATGGGCACTGGCATCCAGATCGCTGCGCAGTGACAGCTGCACCACCGGCACGTCGGCCTCGGGAAACACCAGCTTCAGCGGAATGAAAGCACCATGATCAAGGCCGCGCTGGTGGTCTTCCTCGGCGGGAAATCCCGCCTCGCCGAGCAGTGCGACCAGACGCGCCGCCAAGGCTGGGTCACCGGGAGCCGGATAGCGCAGCTGGTAGGTATGTGCAGGGAAACCGTGATAGTCGTAGATCAGCTCGGGATTGGCAGCAGCGGTGACCCGTACCTGCCGTGCCAGCCAGTGACCGGACACCAGCACGATTGCACGTGGGCGTTGCGGCAGTGTTGCCGCGACACTTTTGAGGAAGGCTGCGAGCTTGTTCCAGGCATCGACCGGGTTCCACTCCATGAAGAAACATGGACCGGCACCGTGCGGTAGAAACAGGGTTGGCTGCGGCCCGGCAGTCGGGGCAACGTCGGCGTGGCGATGCATGGCGTTATGTCCTCTCAATCGAGCTGACAGTATGAATTACACTCGGTTGGGCTTTAACAGGCCAAAACACCTCAACAGTTCCAACCGAGAGTAGGAGCCGAGATGCTCGATAGAATCACCGGTATGCGCGTCTTCACCCGAGCGGCCAGTGCCGGCAGCCTCTCGGCCGCAGCCCGCCAGCTCGGCCTGTCGCCCGCGATGGCGACCAAACACGTCGACGCGCTGGAAGCCCGTCTCGGCGTCAAATTGTTTCATCGCAGCACTCGCCGCCTGAGCCTGACCGCTGCCGGCAACAGTTATCTGGAAGCCTGTCTGCGTATCCTGCCGGAGATCGACGAGGCCGAAGCCAGCGTCGCCTCGCAGCGGGTCGACGCGGCCGGTCTGCTGCGCATGAACGTGCCGCTGTCATTCGGTACCCGCTTCATCGCGCCGTTGATGCCCGAATTCAGCCGCCGCCACCCCGCGGTCAGGGTGGAGCTGGGGCTGACCGACAGTCAGGTGGATCTGATCGACGGGAGCTGGGACATGGCGGTGCGAATAGGCCGCCTCACCGACAGTCCACTGCAGGCCAGACGGCTGGCCGACTGCCCGCTATTGGTATGCGCCTCGCCTGGTTACCTGGCGCAACATGGCGTGCCAAGGCGGGTCAGCGATCTGGCGCGGCACAACTGCCTGGGCTACAGCCTGTCGACGTTGCTCGGCGGCCGTGAATGGGCGTTCGGCCCGGCCGGTGAGTTTCGGGTGCCGATTCAAGGCAACCTGATCGCCAACAACGGCGCCGCGCTGGTGGCCGCCGCGGTAGGTGATCAGGGTCTGATCTACCAACCGCAGTTCATCGTCGCCGCAGCCCTGCAGCGTGGCGAGCTGGTGACGGTCGAGCTGGATCAGCCGGCGCTGGGGCTCGGCGGCATCCATGTGGTCTATCCAGCCGACCGCCGCCCACCCGCCAAGGTACGCGCCATGATCGACTATCTGGTCGAAGCCTTCTCCGCCGAACTGCCCTGGGCTACCCCGCCCCGCTGACATCCTCTCCCGTTCCGCCCTCCAGAACGCCGTCGCAGCGCGCTTGCGTGGCCGTCGCACTGAAAAAAGATGAACCGCGAAAGCCGCCATCAGTCCCAATGAAGGTGCACCTGTCGACGCAGCGTGCTGCTGAATGGCCCGCTGAAAGTCAGGGCCCCATTCCGAAGGAACGCCGACCGGCTCTCGATGATCCGGCCCATTCGCAGGATGTCAGCAACCCTACATACCACTCGAACTTGCTGTTGGAGTGGGCGTTACGGAGTAGCCATGAAAGCTGTCGTTTATCACGGTGTCGGCGATATCCGCCTCGAGGACGTCGCCGAGCCACGCATCGAAGCTCCTACCGATGCCATCGTTCGTATCACCGCCTCGGCCATCTGCGGTACCGATCTGCATTTCGTCCGCGGCACCGTCAGTGGAATGAAGCCCGGCACCATTCTCGGTCACGAAGCGGTTGGTATCGTCGAGGAGCTGGGCGACGACGTGCGCAACCTGCAGATCGGCGATCGTGTCGTGATCCCCTCGACCATCGCCTGCGGTAACTGCGCCTATTGCCGTTCCGGCTATTTCGCCCAGTGCGACGTCGCCAACCCGAACGGCAAGGAAGCCGGCACGTCGTTCTACGGCGGACCGTCGCAGACCGGTCCGTTCCATGGCCTGCAGGCCGAGAAGGCACGCATCCCCTTCGCCAACATCGGCCTGGTCAAGCTGCCGGCCGACGTCAGCGACGATCAGGCGATTCTGCTTTCGGACATCTTCCCGACCGGCTATTTCGGCGCGGAAATGGCCGAGATCCGCTCGGGCGATACCGTGGCCGTGTTCGGCTGTGGCCCGGTCGGCCAGTTCGCCATCGCCAGCGCCAAGCTGCTCGGAGCCGGGCGAGTGTTCGCCATCGACCAGTACGAAGACCGCCTGCGCATGGCGCAACAGCAGGGTGCGGAAATCATCGATTTCAACCGTGAAGACCCGGTGGAAACGCTCAAGCGGCTTACCGCGGGCATCGGTGTCGACCGGGCCATCGACGCGGTCGGTATCGATGCCGAACACGGCTGCTGCGGCGGCAAGCCCGCCGATGGCGCGCAATCAGGCCAGGGCGCCCAATGGCAGCCGGGCGATGGGCCTTCGCAAGCGCTGGAATGGGCGGTCCAGGGCCTGGCAAAGGCCGGCACGCTGTCCATCATCGGTGTATATCCGCCAGATGCCACCACCTTCCCCATTGGCATGGCGATGAACAAGAACATCACCATGAACATGGGCAATTGCCATCACCGCAAATACATCCCCCAGCTGATCGAGATGATCCAGGCCCGGCGTATCGATCCGGCGAAGATCCTTACCCAGGTGAAACCGATGACCGATGCCATCGCCGCGTTCGAGGCATTCGACCGGCGCGAGCGCGGCTGGATCAAGGTGGAGCTGCAGCCACAACGCAGCGGTTCGGCCGGCGATGGCTCGGAGGAAAGCATCGTCGACAAGGCCATCGCCGACACCTTTCCGGCCAGCGACCCGACCAGCATGCAAAACCCCGGCAGGTTCTAGGAGACGTTGATGGCGGCCATCCATATCGGCATATCGGGCTGGCGCTACGCACCCTGGCGAGGCGACTTCTATCCCAAGGGGCTCACCCAGAAAAACGAGCTGAAGTTCGCCTCGCGCGCGGTAAGCAGCATCGAGATCAACGGCTCGTTCTACTCGCTGCAGCGGCCCGAGCTGTATTCGGCCTGGTACGCCGAAACGCCCGCCGGCTTCGTCTTCAGCGTCAAGGCGCCTCGCTATATCACCCATATCCTGCGCCTGCGCGAGGTGGAGAAGCCCATCGCCAATTTTCTCGCCTCCGGCGTGTTGGCACTCAAGGACAAGCTGGGGCCGATACTTTGGCAGTTCCCGCCGTCGTTCAAGTTCGATGCCGAGCAGTTCGAGACTTTTCTCGGGCTGCTGCCGCACGACACCGAGACGGCGCTGGAAATGGCCAAGGGCTGCGAGGCGCGAATGGAGGGCCGCAGCTATCTGCAGATCGACCGCAAACGCCGCCTGCGGCACGCCGTCGAGATCCGCAACCAGAGCTTCGTCGACCCGGCGTTCATCGCATTGCTGCGCAAGTACGACGTTGCGCTGGTGGTCGCGGATACGGCCGGCAAGTGGCCCTATCGCGAGGATCTGACCAGCGATTTCGTTTACATCCGCCTGCATGGTGCCGAGGAGCTCTATACCAGCGGCTATACCGAGCAGGCGCTGGACAACTGGTGCCAGCGCATCCGGCTGTGGAGCGAGGGCGGCCAACCCGACGACGCCCAGCTCATCTCTGACACCAGACCTGCCTCGCGCAAGTCACGCGAGGTGTACTGCTATTTCGATAACGACGTGAAAGTCCGAGCCCCTTATGACGCGCGGCAGTTGCTGCGCCGTCTCGGACTGGAGGAAAACCTGGAGACCACTCCGGGCCAACTGGAAGGAGCACTGGCTTGAATCTGGACAAGAATCATCCCCTGGACAGCCGGGACCTGGACGCCCATATGTCCTCGGCGGTCGATGCGATCCGCCTGTTGACCGTCAATACCCACAAGGGCTTCACCGCGCTGAACCGCCGCTTCATCCTGCCGGAACTGCGTGAGGCGGTCAGAGCGGTATCGGCCGACGTGGTGTTCTTGCAGGAGGTGCTGGGCACCCACGAGAAGCATGCCCTGCGCTTTCACGACTGGCCGAAAATGTCCCAGTACGAGTTTCTCGCCGACAGCATCTGGACCGACTTCGCCTACGGCCGCAACGCCGTATACCCCGACGGCGATCACGGCAATGCGCTGTTATCCAAGTTCCCCATTACTCGCTACGAGAATCTCGATATCTCCATCGCCGGCCCCGAACGCCGCGGCCTGTTGCACAGCGTGCTCCAGGTACCAGGCCACTCGGAGTTCCACGCGATCTGCGTGCACCTTGGCCTGCGCGAGTCGCATCGACAGCAACAACTCGCCCTGCTGTGCCAGTTGCTCGATTCGCTACCCCAGGACGCGCCGGTAGTGGTCGCCGGAGACTTCAACGACTGGCGATTGAAAGGCGCTCAGGTGCTGGATCGCTGCGCCGGCATGCATGAAGTCTTCGCCGTGTCCCAGGGCAAGGTCGCCAAGACCTTTCCCGCACGCTGGCCGATGCTGCGCCTGGACCGCATCTACGTGCGCAACGCGACGAGCCACAAGGCGCAAATCTTGGGTAACAAACCCTGGACGCACTTGTCCGATCATCTGCCCTTGGCGGTGGAGATACACCTATGAATTTTCACTGGAGAGACGGGAATCGTCTTCAGTTGCTGGAAAACGGCGAGGAGTTCTTCCCTGCCGTGTTCGAAGCCATTGCGGCTGCTGAAAAGGAAGTCCTGCTCGAAACCTTCATCTTCTTCAAAGACAAGGTAGGCCAGGAGCTGCAACAGGTGCTGGTCGACGCCGCTGCACGCGGCGTCAGCGTCGACGTTACCGTCGACGGCTATGGCTCCGCTGACCTGAACGGCGAGTTCGCCTCCACCATGGCGCGGGCCGGTGTGCGCATTCATATGTTCGATCCCGGCAAGCGGCTGCTGGGCAAGCGCGTCAACGTGTTTCGCCGCATGCACCGCAAGATTGTCGTCGTCGACGGACAGGTCGCGTTCATCGGTGGCATCAACTTCTCTGCCGACCACCTGGGCGATTTCGGTCCGGAGGCCAAGCAGGATTACGCGCTGAGGGTCGAGGGGCCTGTGGTGCACGACATCCATCGGTTCGCCCTCGGCGTCGTCGCGTCGGGACGTGTGAACCGGCGCTGGTGGCATCGGCGGGCAGCGCACCCGAGCAACGGCTACGTTGGCGTCAACCGGGGCGAGGCGCGTGCTTTGTTCGTGATCCGTGACAACCAGGATCATCGCAACGATATCGAGCAGCACTATCTGCAGGCGATTCGAGATGCCCGCTCCCGGTTGTTGATAGCCAATGCCTATTTCTTCCCGGGCTACCGCGTGCTGCGCGAGATTCGCAACGCGGCCCGGCGCGGCGTACGGGTGCGGCTGATCCTGCAGGGGCAGCCGGACATGCCGATCGCCAAGTTCGGCGCGCGGATGCTCTACAACTACCTGATGAGCGACGGCGTCGAGGTGCACGAATATTGCCGCCGGCCGCTGCACGGCAAGGTGGCCCTGGCCGACTACGAATGGTCCACGGTGGGCTCGAGCAATCTCGATCCGCTCAGCCTGTCGCTGAACCTGGAGGCGAACCTGATCATTCGCGACCACAACTTCAATCGGCAACTGCATGAGAAGCTCGATCGGTTGCTGCAGGAAGATTGTCGCCGGATTCCACTGGAGCGAATCGTGCGCGGCTACTGGTGGCGAGCACCGCTGGCCTTCGTCATCTTTCACTTTCTGCGGCATTTCCCTCAGCTCGTCGGCCTGTTCCCAGCGCACCGTCCTAAGCTGCAACTGATCGATCCGGAGCCGCTCGAGTCCGAGTCGGCTCCCCTGCAACGAGATCATCGATGAGCGAGACGCAGACCTCCTCGCCTGGCGGCTGGCGCCGTCGCTGGCCGCTGATCAAGCGGATCCTGACCTACGTCTTCTTCGTGCTGGTCGTCGGCTTGCTGGTGGGGCTGGCGCGTAATGTCGACTGGCACGAGGTCTACCGGACGCTGAGCGACTACGACGCCAAGATCCTGTGGCTGGCCGGTGGCGCCACCCTTGCCAGTTACGCCGTGTATTGCTGCTTCGATGTGCTCGGCAAGCGCTACGCACAGCACAGCCTGCCGGTTCGCCAGATCGTTCCGGTGACCTTCGTCTGCTATGCCTTCAACCTCAACCTGAGCGCCTGGGTGGGCGGCATCGCCCTGCGCTATCGCCTGTATTCGCGCCTTGGACTGCGTGCCTCGCAGATTACCCGGGTGTTCACCTTGAGCGTCCTGACCAACTGGCTCGGTTATATCTGGCTGGCAGGCCTGATCTTTTCCATGGGTTGGATTACGCCGCCGGCCAGTTGGGAAGTCGGCGAAACGGCGTTGCGTGTGCTCGGCGCCGTGTTGCTGCTGGTCGCGGTGGTCTACCTGTGGGCATGCGGCTTTTCCAAGCGTCGCCACTGGACCATCCGCAAGCACGAGATCCATCTACCCTCGTTACGCCTGGCCGCGCTGCAAATGGTGTTGGGCGCGAGCAACTGGGCCCTGATGGCGCTGGTGGTCCATTTCATGCTGATGCAGAAGGTGTCCTACCCCGAGGTGCTGGGGACCTTGATGATCAGCAGCATCGCCGGCGTGATTGCCCACATCCCGGCAGGCCTCGGCGTGATCGAGGCGGTGTTCGTGGCCGCCCTGGGTGACGAGCTCGGCAACGGCGCGATCGTAGCCGGCCTGATCGGCTACCGCGTCGTGTACTTCCTGATACCGCTGTGCCTGGCCGCCATCCTCTACGTCGTGCTCGAAGCCCGAGCGAAGAAGCTGCGCGCCGGAAACGAGGCCAAACCCGGCGAAAAAAAATCAGCGGAAGAAGAGCCGTCCGGAGCCCGGAAAGCTGTCAGCCGCTAGACGACGACCAAAGACGGCGCCCCTGGCTTCCGTACGAGCAGGTTCTACCTGCGACCCCTCGCAACGGCGCCCGCCGATCGCAGACAACACGGCCTGACAATGCCAGTGGTTGAAGCCTCGTCAGATGAGGGCCGAATGGCCGCCTGGCTACAGTGTCGATGCTCTGTAGGAGCAGGTTCTACCTGCGACCCTTCGCAACGGCGACCGCTAATTGCAGGCACCACGGCCTGACTATGCCAGCCGTTAGCGCCTCGTCATATAAGCACTGAGACGGCCCGTCCGGTCACCTGGCTACGGTGTCGATGCTTCGCGAGACCTCCCCGCATCACGCCGCTCCCGCTTTCTTGCCATCAGGCTGCCAGACCGAATCACCCGCGCCACAGTCGGGATCGGCGCTGCATGCGCGGCGGATCGATGCGTCCTCCGGCTGCAGGGTGCTGTGGGTGATGTCGAAGCGCTCGTGAAGGACGTGCTGAAGCTGCGGCAAGACCGACGCCCAGCGCTCCATCGTATCCACGTCGACATGCGCCGCCAGCGCCAGGCTATTCGATGACAGGCTCCAGATGTGCATGTCATGGATGGCCAGCACCCCGTCGATCCGTACCAGCGTATCGCCCACTTCCTGCGCGTCGATTCCCTTCGGCACGCCTTCCATCAGCACGTGGGTGACCTCGCGCAACAGCCGAACGGCGCTGACCAGGATCAGCAGGCTGACCAGCAGCGAGAGAATCGGGTCGACCACCGGCGGGCCGCCGAAATAAATGATCGCACCGGCTGCCAGCGCGGCGACCGAGCCCAGCAGGTCGCCCATCACGTGCAGCAGCGCGCTGCGCACGTTGACCGACTGCTCGCCCCGCATCAGCACCCAGGCAACCACCAGGTTGACCAGCAGCCCCAGCGCACCGATGGCCAGCACCGTGCCGCCCGCCACCGCTGGGGTATCGCCGATGCGCCGGATGGCCTCGTAGGTGATGAAGGCGATCACGCCGAACATGAACAGCACATTGAACAATGCACCGAGCATTTCGGCCCGCTTCAGCCCGAAGGAGTGCCGGCGCGATGCCGGTTTGCGGGCCAGCCAGGCGGCGAAGGCACCGACGCCCAGCGACAGCGAATCGGTCAACATGTGCCCGGCATCCGAGAGCAAGGCCAGCGAGTCGGCAATCAGCCCGCCGAACACCTCGACCGCGGCAAACGCGGTGGTGAAGACCAGCGCGACCAGCAAGGTCTTGCCGCTGCCATGGCTGTGTCCCGGGCCGTTACCGTGGCTATGACCGTGTTCATGGTTGTGTCCCGCCATGCTGCGCCTCCTGTTTCCGACGGGTGAGACCAGCGGGCCGGTTATGCACAACCTGGCTCGCCGGCCTTCCCACGCCGTCCGGCATCCGGCCACCGCGGCGCCCGGATGCCGGAACGACCTAGCCTTGCGGCCGCAGGATAACGACGCCCAACGGCGGCAACGTCAGGGAAAGCGAAACGTCCTGGCCATGGGATGGCAGCGCTTCGGCGAGGATCCCGCCACCGTTGCCCACGTTGGACCCCGCATAGCACTCGGCGTCGCTGTTGAAGATTTCCAGCCAGCGACCGTTCTCCGGAACGCCGACGCGGTAGCCCTCACGGACGACTGGCGTAAAGTTACCCACCACCAGCAGCGGATGACCGGTGGAGCTACGGCGTAACCAGGCAAAGACGCTGTTGGCGCGATCGTCGCCGATCAGCCACTGGAAACCTTCCGGATCGCTGTCGAGCTCATGCAGGGCCGGTTCCTGGCTGTACAGCCGGTTCAGGTCACGAACCAGGTTCTGCGCGCCACGATGGTCCGCCTCGTCGAGCAGATACCAGTCCAGTTCCCGGTCGTGGCTCCATTCACGCCATTGGCCGAACTCGCAGCCCATGAAGAGCAGCTTCTTGCCGGGGTGCGTCCACATGAACGACAGATAAGCGCGCAAGTTGGCGAATTTCTGCCAGCGGTCTCCCGGCATCTTGTCGATCAGCGAGCCTTTGCCGTGCACCACTTCATCATGGGAGATCGGCAGCACGAAGTGCTCGGAATAGGCGTAGACCATGCCAAAGGTGAGCTTGTCGTGGTGGTACTGCCGATTGATGGGGTCTTCCTGGATGTACTTGAGCGTGTCGTGCATCCAGCCCATGTTCCACTTGTACGCGAAGCCCAGGCCGCCTTCGGCTGTTGGCTTGCTGACGCCGGGAAACGCGGTGGATTCTTCGGCGATGACCAATGCACCCGGCGTTTCGGTGGCCACCACGTCGTTCAGATGACGCAGGAAGTCGATCGCTTCGAGGTTCTCGCGACCGCCGTGACGATTCGGGATCCACTCGCCTTCCTTGCGCGAATAATCGCGATAGAGCATCGAGGCGACCGCATCGACGCGCAACGCATCGACGTGGAATTCGCGCAGCCAGTGCAGCGCCGAGGCGAGCATGAAGCCGTGGACCTCGGTGCGTCCGAGATTGTAGATGTAGGTATCCCAATCCTGATGGAAGCCTTCGAAGGGGTGCGCGTACTCGTACAGCGCGGTACCGTCGAACTCGCCCAGACCATGGGCATCGGTCGGGAAATGCGCGGGCACCCAATCGAGGATGACCCCGATTCCGGCGTTGTGACAGGCGTCGACGAAAGCGGCGAAATCATGGGCACTGCCATAGCGGGCACTGGGCGCGAACTGCGAAAGCAGCTGGTAGCCCCAGGAGCCGCCGAAGGGATGCTCCATGATCGGCATCAGTTCGATATGGGTGAAACCGAGATCGACGACGTAGGGGATCAGCCGCTCGGCCAGTTCGTGCCAGTCATACAGGCGCCCATGATCGCCTCCGTCCCGGCGCCAGGAACCGGCGTGCAGCTCGTAGATGGTCATCGGCGCCTGCAGTGATTGCCGCGCCACGCGCTGTTGCAGCCAGGCGTCGTCCTTCCACTGGTATTCCAGCGGATGCGAGATCACCGACGCGGTGCCCGGCGGCAGCTCGGTCGCCAGGGCCACGGGGTCGGCCTTGAGCGGCAGGATGCCGTGCGGTCCGAGGATTTCGAACTTGTAGCGATCGCCCGGTTGTAGCCGAGGGATGAATATCTCCCAGACACCCGCCGGGAAACGCAGGCGCATCGGGTGCCGACGCCCGTCCCAATCGTTGAAGCTGCCGACCACCGAAACGCGCCGGGCGTTAGGCGCCCAAACGGCAAAACGCACGCCCTGTACACCGTCGACTTCCATCGGCTGCGCGCCGAACACGCGGCCGAGCTCGCGATGGTTGCCCTCGGCGAACAGATACAGATCCATTTCGCCGAGCTGTGGCCCGAAGCTGAATGGGTCTTCGGTCACTTGCTCGCCACCGGCCCAGCGAATCCTTAGCAGATAGGGTTGAGGGTTGGTCAACCGTGTGAAAAAGAAGCCGGGCACCTGCCCCTGCTCCATCGCCGCCAGCACACGACCACCGGAGCGTTCCAGCACCTCGACGCCGAGCGCGTTGGGCAGGTAGGCCCGTACCACCAGGCCGTCCCCGTCCGGGTGCGGACCGAGAATCGAAAAGGGGTCACCGTGTTCGGCACGCACCAGCGCGTCTACATCAGCATCGCTGGGCAGTAGGGTTTCTCCGGGCATGGTCACGACCGGTCGATCATTCATTGGGAACCTCCATCGGAAATCTGTTGTGCCAAAGCCGCCAATCCCTGCAAGGGGACGGGCAACCAGGCCGGGCGGTTCTCTGCCTCATAGGCCACTTCATACGCGGTCTTTTCCAGGCTGAACAGGGCCAGCGCGGCGTCCGCCCCGTTGGCATCCTTCCAGGCATGTGGGATTTGCGCGGTAGCCTCCCGATAGGCCTCGAGGAAGACGCTACGCGCGCTCTGCTGGTAGGCATCGGAAATCGCGCGTCGCGCCAGATCGGCTGCCTCTGAACTGTCGCTGATCTGTGCGTTACGCATGACCATGGCCGCCGCGTACTCGAACGAGCGCAGCAGACCGGCGACATCCTTGAACGGGCTGAGCTTGGCTCTGCGTTCCTCCAGCGAGCGTGCGGGCTCCCCTTCGAAATCGATGAAATACGCATCGCCCTGCACCACCAGCACCTGCCCCAGGTGCAGATCGCCGTGCACCCGCGTGCGCAGCCCGCCGACCGTTCGTTCAGCCAACCGTTTGACCTCCGCCATGAGTTGTTCACGCTGTCCCAGCAGCTGATCGACCAGCGTTGCGGTCTTGCGTTCCAATTCACCACGCCGGTTTTGCAGGATATCCAGCGCTCGCGCTAACTGGGCGCCGACCAGCTCGGTCCACTCCCGAGTGTCAGCCGGACGGGTCGGCTCGCTGGCGAAGGCCGCGTCCTCGGTCGAGGCCGCTAATGTCATGTGCATCTCGCCCAGGCGCTGGCCGAGCAGGCGATTGAACGCCTCTAGCTCTTCGAGCGCGCTGAACTGGTTTTCATGCAGCGATACGCCGCCCGCGATCTGGTCGCGCACGGCGCGGTCCAGCGTATTGAGCGTCCACTCCCAGGCATCGCCCTGGTTGTCGAGGAAGCGCTGCACCACCATCAGCGCGTGCTGCTCGCCCTGCTTGTTGACCCGTGCCACCTGGCCGAGCATGGCGGAAATATGGTTGAAGCCCTGCTCGGTCAGGAAGCGCCCCATTTCCAGCTCCGGGTGCACGCCGGAGGAGATACGGCGCAGCACCTTGATCATCATGCTGCTGTCGATGATCGCCGAGCTGTTGGACTGTTCCGCCGTCAGGTAGCGCACCTCGGCATCGTCGGGCAGTTCGATCTCGGCCAGTCGCGCCATGGGTTCGAAGCGTATTTCGCCCTCGCCGCATGGCAGCACCTGTTCTTCGCGCAGCCCCTGGATCACGCCCAGTACGAACTGTTTGAGCGCGAAGGCGTCGGTCAGCAGGCCCACTTGTGGTCCGCGGCGCACGCGCGCCATGGCCAACTGTTGCGGCAAGGCGGTATCGAAATCGCCCTCGTCGAGGAAGCCCAGCGGCAGCTGATACAGGTCGGTACGGCCGGCGGTCTGCACGGCAATCTCGCTCAGCAGCACCGGCCGCTGCGGATCGCCGAACGGCACGCTGTAGCAGATCTTGATCGATTCGACGGCGGCATCCTTGCTGGCGAACCAACGCCGTTTCGGCAGATAAGCCGGCAGCGATTCGGTTTCGAGAATTCGTTTGTTGGCAGCGGTGAGCGTATCCAACCGTTTGAGCACCAGCGTTTGAAAATCGGGCATCGTTTCCACCGGTTCCTGGTGCCAGCTGGGCATCTGATGACTGGTTGCCAGCTGGAACCAGTAGAAGCCGTAAGGAGGCAGCGTCAGCAGATAGGGCAATTGACCAATGGGCGGGAAGGCACTGCCGCCGACCATCTCCACCGGTACCATCCCGGCGTAGTGCGACAGCTCCAGTTCCGCCGCTTGGGCCGAACGCGAGACGTTGGCGACGCAGAAGATCACTTCGGTCTCGCCGTTCGGCGTGGTGTATTCGCGCAGATAGGCCAGGATGCGGCGGTTGCTCGGGGCGAGCATCTTCAGGCTGCCGCGTCCGAAGGCCTTGAACTGCTTGCGGATCGACAGCAGCCGCCGCGTCCAGTTGAGCAGCGAATGCGGATCGCGCTGCTGTGCCTCGACGTTGATCGCCTGATAGCCATACAGCGGATCCATGATGGGCGGCAGCACGAGACTGGGCGGGTCGGCGCGGGAGAAGCCGCCGTTGCGATCCAGCGACCATTGCATCGGCGTGCGCACCCCGTCCCGGTCACCGAGGAAGATGTTGTCGCCCATGCCGATCTCGTCGCCGTAATAGATCACCGGCGTGCCGGGCATCGACAGCAACAGGCTGTTGAGCAGCTCGATCCGCCGCCGGTCGCGCTCTAGCAGCGGCGCCAGACGTCGGCGAATGCCCAGGTTGATTCGGGCTCGCTTGTCACTGGCGTAGTAATTCCACAGGTAATCGCGCTCCTTGTCGGTCACCATTTCGAGCGTCAGCTCGTCGTGATTACGCAGGAAGATCGCCCACTGGCAGTTCTCAGGGATGTCCGGGGTCTGGCGCAGAATATCGGTGATCGGGAAGCGGTCTTCCTGCGCCAAGGCCATGTACATGCGCGGCATCAGTGGGAAGTGGAACGCCATATGGCACTCATCGCCGGGCCCGCCGTCTTCCCCGCCGAAATACAACTGGGTGTCCTCTGGCCACTGATTGGCCTCGGCCAGCAGCATGCGATCGGGGTAATTGGCGTCGATTTCGGCACGAATCTGCTTCAGGACCGCGTGGGTCTCGGGCAGGTTTTCGTTGTTGGTGCCGTCGCGCTCGACCAGGTAAGGAATCGCATCCAGGCGCAGGCCGTCGATTCCCATGTCCAGCCAATAGCGCATCACGCTGAGCACGGCCTTCATCACCTGCGGGTTGTCGAAGTTCAGGTCCGGCTGGTGCGAGTAGAAACGGTGCCAGAAGTACTGCTTGGCCACCGGATCCCAGGTCCAATTGGATTTCTCGGTGTCGAGAAAGATGATCCGAGTCCCTGGATACTTGTCGTCGGTGTCCGACCAGACGTAGAAGTTGCGTGCTGCCGAACCCTTCTTCGCCTTGCGCGCGCGCTGGAACCAGGGGTGCTGGTCCGAGGTGTGGTTGATGACCAATTCGGTGATCACCCGCAAGCCCCGCTTGTGTGCCGCAGCGATGAAGCGCCGGGCATCGGCCAGGCTGCCGTAGTCCTCGTGCACGCCCCTGTATTCGGCAATGTCGTAGCCGTCATCGCGCCGCGGCGAGGGGTAGAACGGCAGCAGCCAGATGGTGTTCACTCCCAGATCGGCGATGTAGTCGATCTTTTCGATCAAGCCCTGGAAGTCGCCGACGCCATCGTTGTTCGAGTCAAAGAACGATTTGAGGTGGACCTGGTAGATCACCGCATCCTTGTACCAGAGCGGGTCTTTGATAAAGGCGGCTGGTTTGCGCGCTTTGGCCATGTTCTCGTTCCTTTCATGACCTCCGACACCGCTCCCTTGGGGAGCGGGTGGAGACTGAAAATGTGCGTGGAGTAACCTACAGACCGGATCAAGTTAATTGCGTAACCTATTGACTTAACAACATATTCACGCCGTTTATAGAAATCACTTTAAGTCTGGATCGGGTGCGTCCGCGGTGAGGCGCCAGATACCAAACGGCAGGTGCCACGGCTCGATACGCATCCACTGGGTCTTGCCGTACCAGGTCCAGCGATGCCCGTTCATGAGGTCTTCGCCCCGGGTTTCGGCATGGTCCGGCAACCCGAGCTCCCAGAGCGGCAACTCGAAATGCGCCTCCTGGGCGTTATGCGGATCGAGGCTGATGGCGACCAGAATGAAATTCTTGCGATCCGGCGTGCGCTTGCCGAAATAGAAGATGTTGTCGTTGTAGGCGGTGTACGCCTGGAAGCCGAGGTGGGTTTGCAGAGCGGGGTTCTGCCGACGAATACGGTTGAGCTGGGCGATTTCGGCGACGATGTTCCCCGGGGCGTGATAATCGCGCGGGCGAATCTCGTACTTCTCCGAATCGAGGTATTCCTCTTTGCCGGGGATCGCCGCGGACTCGCACAGTTCGAAGCCTGAGTACATGCCCCACAGCCCCGAGCCCATGGTCGCCAGCGCGGCACGGACGAGGAACCCGGGACGCCCGGAGTCGTGCAGGAAGAACGGGTTGATGTCCGGCGTATTGACGAAGAAATTCGGCCGATAGCAATCGCGCAGCGGTGGCTCGTTGAGTTCGGTGAAGTACTCGCTCAGCTCCGCCTTGTTGTTGCGCCAGGTGAAGTAGGTGTAGCTCTGGTTGAAGCCGACCTTACCCAGCCGCGCCATCATCGCCGGGCGGGTGAAGGCTTCGGAGAGGAACATCACGTCCGGGTCTCGCTCGCGGATATCGGCGATCATCCATTCCCAGAACGGCAGCGGCTTGGTATGCGGATTGTCGACCCGGAAGATCTTTACGCCCTGCTGCACCCAGTGCCACACCACGTCGCGCAAGGCGATCCACAGGTCCGGCATGGCGTCTTCCGCGTAAAAGTCGACGTTGACGATGTCCTGATACTTCTTCGGCGGGTTTTCGGCGTAGCGAATGGTTCCGTCGGGCCGCCAGGAGAACCAGCCCGGATGCTCCTTCAGCCAGGGATGGTCTTGAGAGCACTGGATGGCGAAATCGAGTGCGATCTCCAGGCCATGCTCGCGCGCGGCAGCGACCAGCTCACGGAAGTCTTCCAAGGTGCCCAGCTGGGGATGTACGGCTTCGTGGCCGCCTTCTTCGCTGCCGATGGCATATGGGCTACCCGGGTCATTGGGGCCGGCCTGCAGCGTGTTATTGCGGCCTTTGCGGTGCTGCCGACCGATGGGGTGAATAGGCGTGAAATAGAGAACATCGAAGCCCATGTCGCGAATCGACGGGAGGCGCTTGTGCACGTCTCGGAAGGTGCCGTGGCGGTTCGGATCATCAGTCTCCGAGCGTGGAAACAGCTCATACCAGCTGGCGAACTGGGCCAGCGGCCGCTCCACTTCGAGCGGAAAAACCGGGCTCTGACTGCAATGTTCGCGTGGGTCGGCGTCGGCCATCGCCGCGGCGGTTTCGTCGGCGAGCATCACCGACACGCGCTCGTCATCGAGATGCGCGGCGCTGAAGCGATGCAGCAAATCCTCGATGATCGCCTTGGTTTCACCCTGCGCCCGGCCGCTGGCACGTTCGAGCAGCTGACGGCCCTCCTCCAGCTCCAGCTGGACCGGTACGCCCGCGGTGTGCTTCTTCGACAGTTCGTAACGATAGGTCTCGTAGACGTCCCACCAGGCTTCGATCATGAACTCGTGGCTCGCGACCTGGGTCGGGGTGAAGTGCCCTTCCCAGCTGTCGTTGCCGAGCAACTTGAGCCGCGCACGGCGCCAGCCGGTCTCGTCCTTGGTACGCCAGCAGATCGCAGCGGCAAGCTGATCGTGACCGTCGGCGAAGATCTTGCTGGTCACGTTGACGGGGTGGCCGATGATCGCCTTGGCAGCGAACCGACCACCGTCAAGCACCGGCTCGGTCGCCTCGATGGCGATGCGCGGCATCTTCAGTGCCTGTTCCAGTCGGGGGTGAATAATGGCGTGGGGTTGTGCATCGTTCATCGAACGGGCTCCTGGGGCCTGAGTCGTTGCGGTACGGCAATCCAACCACTGCGCAAGTCGACACCGTCCGGGCTGGATTGACCGTGTGAAAACCTGACCTGCAGGCTTTCACGGGCTCTGTTCTTCCGAACCAAGGGAGGCCGTAAAAGTTCAGCGAAACAGACCGCCTCGCGCAGTCTGCTGATCCTGGCCTGCTGGCTCAGGCATGTTGCGGACGAAGCTATCGTTTAGAGCGGGCCCGAGCCCCGTTTCGCCGCGAGTCGCGACTCCCACAATGGTTAGTTTTTGCGTGCCGCTGAACGCAGGAGGTGCGGCTTTGTGCTTTTGGGCAGCCGGGGGTCCGCTTTGCCGCGGGGCGCGCCTTGTATGGTTTCTCTGTGGGTCCAAACTGGACTTGTAAGGCTGGAGGGGCACCGTAGATCCTAGATTTATGGGATTGACCGAGATGCTGCCTGGTTTCCCTGTGGGAGCCCCGACCCGGGGCGAAGCTTTTAGCCCGTAGGCAAGGCAGCCCGGTGGGCTCCATTCACCCCGGGGCGGACCTTCCGAAGAGCGGACCTGTGCGTGCTGCTGTTGGTCGGTAGAAGGCCCGCCTGGGGCTTTGAAATGCTCGTCGTCGCCGGCTTGGCGCCAGGCTTCCCGGTGCGCTTGCGCCCGGGCTGCGATGAGCTATTCCTGATGATGGATATCCACCAGATGGAGGCTGCCATGACACCGCATGCTCGCCCCGATGTGCCACAACCGGACCCCGTCGTGCACGACAAGCCGGGTGATCTGCCACAGGTGCCCTGCCCCGACGACCTCGACGACTACAAACCCGGTACGCCGTTTGGCGGCCAGGCCGTCGCCGACGAAGCGCCAGAGCCCACCTAGCTGCCGGCGATCAGCAAAGGGTTGTAGCCACTACGCGCATACTCGTCCTGCTCGGCCAGAAGCAGGTCCAATGCGAGACTGGCAAGGTCGTCGGCCACCGGGTCCGCGCGGCCATGCAGCTCGCGCTGCATGATTTTCAGATAGCTATGGCACTCGTTGCAGGCCTCCGCGTGGACCGGCAGGAACGGCTTGCCCTGATCATCGTCGAGGCTCAGGTAAAGCAACTTGCCCCCGCTGTCGCAGACGCTGCACTTAACGCGTTCCAGGTGCCACTCGGTCGCGCACAGCGAGCAGTGCAGATAGCGCACGCCACTGCGATGCCGCTCGTTGTGTACGACGCTTGCCACCGGCGCGGCACCACAGCAGGGACAAAGCGCCCGCGCCTCACCCATGGGCCTGGCCGGGGCCCTGGGTAAGCCCATGGCCAAACGCACCCAGGTCACCTGCAAGGCAGCCGCGACCAACGGCAACAGGCCGCGGGTCGCCTCGTCCCCAGGCCGCATTTCGAAGACATCGTCGGCCAGCTCATCAAGGCGATCGGTGGGCATTTCGCGCAGCGTGGCGAGCAGCGGTCGCTGACGCTCGCCCACGTGCAGCTCCACCGCATCGAGTATCGCGAGCAGATCCTGTTGCCAGTGCACATCGCGTCGCAACGCCTGGAAACCCAAAGGCGGCATGCCATGCTTCAATGCCTGATCGAACGCATCGGCCGGTGGACGCCAGGCGGGTTCACGTTCGGTCAGTACTTGGTGCTGGGCTTGTACCAGGCGCCCCATGAACGCGAGGAACTCATCGAGCGGCGGTACCTGCGCCACCAGTTCTCGCAATCGAGTGGCCCGTTTGCTGAACAGTTTGGCTTCCGGAAGCACCACATAGGGTGCCTCCATGATGCCGGAGGGGGCACTTCCGTAATTGTGGTCCACTGCAGCTCCTTTCATCGGCGACGATCCTGTACTTCGCTGGTGGGCGACGCGCTCTGCTCGTCGGTCTTGCGGTTGCGCATCACGTCCTCGTACCAGAGGCCGTGATGATGGCGCGCCCAGGCGTGGCTGACCCGACCTTGCGTCATCGCGCGTACCGAGCCCTTGACCCAGATCGCCGAGTAGATGTGGATCACCAGGGTGATGATCGCGATGAACGCCGTGTAGGCATGGATGGTTACCGCCAAGCGCAAAGCCCAGACCGGCATGTCGTCGGCGATCCATGGCCGCCACAGCACGATCCCGGTGACCAGCAGGATCGGTACGGTAGCGAGGAAGATCCAGTACACCAGCTTCTGCCCGGCGTTGTTCTTGCCCACCGGCGGCAAGCGCTCGTCGCGGTTGCTCAGGACGTCGCCGATCTGCTTCATCCACTGCACGTCGTGCCGACGGATCAGATTGTCACCGAAGAAGCGCACGGCCTGAATGACGAAGAACGCCGACATGAACACACCGATATAGGGGTGAACGATCCGCGTAGGCTCCGGCCCGCCAAACAGCCCGGTCAGAGCGAAGAATGCCGGATAGAACAGCGCCAGACCGCTGAGCGTGAGCAGTACGAAACTGACCGCGATTAGCCAGTGATTGACTCGCGTCCACCAGCCGTAGCGAAGGATGCCGTGTCGTACGTTGGAATGGCTCATAGCCGGTCCTCCCCACGCTGATCGATGTCACGCGCTGCTGCCGCCTGTTCCGGATCCGGATCGTCCTCGGGTTCTTCCTTGGGTCCCTTCATCACATAGTGGAAGAAGCCTGCCAGCACCGACACGCCCAACGCCACGGACATGATCGGCTTGGTCACGCCCTTCCACAGCTCGACGGTGGGGCTGATCTGCGGATCCTTCGGCAGGCCGCTGTAGATTTCCGGCTTGTCCGCGTGCTGCAGTACATACACCACGTGCGTACCGCCGACACCGGGCGGATCGTATATGCCCGCATTATCGTAGCCCCGGCCCTTGAGGTGCTCGACGCGATGGGCGCCGTAGTCGAGCATGTCTTCCTTGGTGCCGAACATGATCGCCGAGGTCGGGCAGCTCTTGACGCATGCCGGCTCCAGGCCGTGATAAACCCGGTCGGAACACAGCGTGCACTTGTAGGCCTTGTTGTCCTTCTTGGAGATACGCGGGATATCGAAGGGGCAGCCTGCCACGCAATAGCCGCAGCCGATGCAGTGCTCGGAGTTGAAGTCGACGATGCCGTTGGCGTACTGCACGATCGCGCCGGGCGATGGGCAGGCCTTGAGGCAGCCCGGCTCGGCGCAGTGCATGCAGTTATCCTTGCGGATCAGCCACTCGAGATTGCCCTGCTCGTTCTCGTACTCGCTGAAACGCATCACCTCGAAGGACTCGGCCGACAGGTCCTGCGGATTGTTGTAGGTGCCGTCGCACTCACCGACCTCGTCACGCAGGTCGTTCCACTCCGAGCAAGCGACCTGGCATGCCTTGCAGCCGATACAGACCGAAACGTCGATCAGCTTGGTGACCTTTTCGACACCGCCGTGCCGCACCTGCGGCGACGGCGTGGTGGTGGCCGAGCGGGCGATTATGTTCTGCAGATTGATCTGGTCACCTCGCATCAGACGGCACCTCCGATTTTTTCGACGTTCACCAGAAACGACTTGAATTCCGGTGTCTGGGTGTTCCCGTCACCTACGAAGGGCGTCAGGGTGTTGGTCAGGTACGCCTTTTTCGCGACGCCCTTGAAGCCCCAGTGAATCGGTATGCCAACCTGATGCACGGTGCGGCCGTCGATCTCGAGCGGCACCAGTCGCTTGGTCACCACCGCGACGGCGGTGATGAAGCCGCGCTTGGAGCGAACCCGCACCCGCTCGCCGGCCACGATGCCCAGCTCGCCTGCGAGCACTTCGCCGATCTCGACGAACTTCTCGGGCTGCGCGATCGAGTTGAGCCGTGCATGGGTCGTCCAGAAGTGGAAGTGCTCGGTCAGCCGGTACGTCGTCGCCGCGTAGGGGAACTCCTTGTTCGACCCGAACGAATCCTTGTCCTGCTCGAATACCCGTGCGACCGGGTTATGCATCGCCAAAGGGTTGTTCGGGCTCATCGGGTTGCGGTCGATCGGGCTTTCCATCGGTTCGTAATGTTCCGGGAAAGGCCCCTCGTTCAGCCATTCGCTGGAGAACAAGTGACCGGTCCCGGTTTGCGTGACGATGAACGGCCGGACGCCGGCGGACGGCGGCGAGGTCAGCGGGAAATCGGGCACGTCGGCGCCCGTCCAGCGTTCGCCGTCCCACCAGATGAACGCCTTGTTCGGTGCCCAGGGCGTGCCATCCGGTCGAGCCGAGGCGCGGTTGTACAGCAGCCGGCGGTTCATCGGCCAGGCCCAGGCCCATCCCAGGGTGTTGCCGGTGTTGTAAGGATCGGAGTTGTCGCGGCGGACCATCATGTTGCCTTCCTGTGGCCAGGCGCCGGAGTAGATCCAGCAGCCACAGGCGGTGGTCCCATCGGCTCGCAGCTCGCTGAAATCCTTCAGCTGTTCGCCCTTGCGGCGAATGACCTTGCCGGTATCGTCGGTCAGGTCCGCCAGCGCGCGACCGTTGTACTCCATGGCCAGCTCGGACGCGGCCGGTGCGCTCGGAACCTTGTAGTTCCAGCTGAGGTTGAGGATTGGATCGGGGAAGGCACCGCCCTCCTCCTGATACATCGCCTTGAGCCGCAGCATCACCTCGCCGAGGATTTCGGTGTCGGTCATCGACTCGCCCGGACCGGGTGCCGCCTTGTCATGCCACTGCAACCACCGCGAGCTGTTGGTGATGGAGCCGGAGTCCTCGGCGAAGCAGGTGGTGGGCAGGCGGAACACCTCGGTACCGATCTGCGACGGATCGACGTCGTGGTATTCGCCGAAGTTCTTCCAGAACTCGCCGGTTTCCACGGTCAGCGGGTCCATGATGACCAGGAACTTGAGCTTCGACAGACCTTCGAGCACCTTCGCCTTGTTCGGGAAGGACGCCAGTATGTTGAAGCCCTGGCAGAAGGCCCCGGTCATCTTGCCCAGGGTCATATCGTTGACCGCGTAGAGCACGTCGTAGATGGGCTCGGAGAGCTTGGGCAACCAGTCATAGCACCAGTTGTTTTCCTTCGTAGCCACGTCGCCGTACCAGTCCTTCATCAGGCTTACGAAGAACCGCTCGTAGAACTTCCAGTAGGACACCTCACCTTCCAGCATCGGCGGTTTGATGCGGGTCTTCATGTAAGCGTCATAGGACTGCAGGTCTACCGACGGCAGGTTCATGTAACCCGGCAGCAGGTTCGACAGCAGACCGATGTCGGTCAGGCCCTGGATATTGGAGTGGCCCCGCAGCGCGTTGACGCCGCCGCCCGGCATACCCATGTTGCCCAGCAGGAGCTGCACCATGGCGCCACAGCGGATGATCTGCGAGCCGATGGTGTGCTGGGTCCAGCCCAGGGCATAGAGGATCGTCATGGTCTTGTCGGGGGCCGACGTCTGCGCCATGAGATCCCAGAGCTGCAGCACCGTGTCCTTCGGCATGCCGCAGACGGTTTCGACCTGATCGACGGTATAGCGACTGTAGTGCTCGTGCAGCAGGCGGAATACGCACCTTGGATGCTCGAGACTCGGGTCGCGCCGGGCGAAGCCGTTTTCGTCCAGCTCGTAGTTCCACGTCTTGCGGTCGTAGTGGTGCTTGTCCTCGTCGTAGCCGGTGAACAGGCCATCCTCGAAGCCGAACCCTTCCTTCACGATCAGGCTGGCATCGGTGTACTCGCGCACATATTCGTGGGCGTAGCGATCGGTCTCGATCAGGTAGTTGATGAAACCACCCAGGAACACGATATCCGTGCCGGTACGAATCCAGGCGTGATAATCGGCCACCGCCGTGGTGCGGTTGAATCGGGGGTCGATGGAAATGAGGATCGCATTGCTACGCTCCTTGGCTTTCATGACCCAGCGGAAACCGACCGGGTGTGCCTCAGCGGAATTGCCGCCCATGGACAAGATGACATTGGCGTTGCCGATGTCCGTCCAGTGGTTCGTCATGGCACCGCGACCAAATGAAGGGGCAAGACCTGCCACCGTTGGTCCGTGTCAGACGCGCGCCTGGTTGTCTAGCTTGAGGATGCCCAGGGCACGGGTGATCTTCTGCGTCAGGTACGCCGTCTCGTTGGTGCAGGCCGAAGCCGCGACCATCGAGGTGGTCATCCAGCGATTGACCAGCCTGCCCTGTTCGTCATGGGTTTCGAAATTGCGGTCGCGGTCGTCTTTCATATGCCGCGCAATACGCGTCAAGGCTTCGTCCCAGCTGATGCGCTTCCACTCATTGGTGTAGGGATCGCGTACCTCGGGGTACTTGACCCGCGACGGGCTCTTGATGAAGTCCAGCACACCCGCGCCCCGCGGGCAGAGCGAGCCGCGGCTGACCGGATGATCCGGGTCGCCTTCGACGTGGTAGATGTCGTCGATCACGTTGGCGGCGCCATCGCCGCGGGAATAGAGCAACATGCCGCACCCTACCGAACAGTAGGTGCAGATGTTGCGAGCGATCTTGGCGCCAGTCAGTTTGAAATGACGTACTGACGCTACGGCTTCATCAGGCGCAAACCCCATCATGGCCATGCTCGATGCGCCTATACCAGCCGCACCGAACTTCAGGAACTGTCGCCGGGATACTCGCACGGTCATCGGTATCTCCTGTCTGCTTTGTTATGTTCTGCTCATCGAATAAGTCGACTGCAACCGCTCTACGATGGTTCCTGCAGACCGACGACGAGCCTGGCGCATGTTCGCTGCGCTAGTTCAAGGCTAGCTGGGGTTTGGCCAATGGGAAGGTCACCTGTCGTTTGAGGTGGTGACATCGAGCGCTTTGAGCAGGCGCGCCGTGATCGTCTGGCGTGTCGCCCCGTAATCGGACCAGGGATCAGCAGTCTGCTCTTGCAGTCGCTCTTGCACGTTGAGGATGTTCCACTGATCCGCACCTTCGAGTTTTGCCAGCTCGTTGCGGGTAATGGGGACGGAAACCGCGAGCCCAGGGCGTGCGCGCGCCGAGTAGGCCGCCACGGTGCTGGCGCCGCGCTGGTTGCGCAGGTAGTCGACGAAAATCTTGCCGACTCGGTTTTTCGGCCCCATCTTCGCCACGATCTTTTCGGGCGCCTCGGCAGCCAGGCGTGTCGTCACGCCGCGTGCGAACTCGTTGATGCAATCCCAGCCCTGGCGACGGTCGATCGGCACCACCACATGCATGCCGCGGCCGCCACTGGTCTTGAGAAAGGCTCGTAAACCCAACCCTTCGAGCAGGTCGAGGGTCATCGATGTGGCCTCGACCATGCTCGACCACGGCAGTTCGGGGTCTGGATCGAGGTCGAAGACGAGCCGGTCCGGACGGTCGATGCGATCGCTGCGGGCATTCCAGGTGTGGAACTCGACGGTCCCCATCTGTACCGCTTCCACTACGGCGGTCACACTGTCGGCCTGGATCAGACGCGCGTGTTCCGGGTCGAGCGCCTTGTCCAGGACGCGCATATGGGGCATTTTCAACCGCCCGCAATGACGCTGAAAGAAGCGTTCTCCCTCCACCCCCTCGGGGGCTCGTACGATCGACAGTGGCCGGTTGGCCAGATGTGTGATCAACCGGTCACCGACAGCCAGATAGTACTGGGCCAGTTGTAACTTGGTTGCGCCGCTCTGCGCGTCGATCACCCGCTGAGGATTGCTGATGCCGATACCGCCCACGTCGGGGCGGTTGCTCTTGCCGGTTTTCACGGTCATGCGAGGCCCTCGCCAATTCAGCTGGCTTTCTTGCTACCGGACTTGCTGGCGGTGCTCTTGCTCGTCGTCGATTTGCTGCCGGAGGCGGTTTTGCTGCTCGTCGACTTGGCCGGGGCCTTCTTGCTCGCAGTGCTCTTGCCACTGGCGCGTTTAGGTGGCGCCTGTTCTTCGCTGGCCTGCTCGGCTTCGTCGTCGTCTTCCTCGGCCGACGCGGCCTTTTTCGCCGGTTTGCCCGCCAGGCTGCGCTTGAGCAGCTCGGTAAGGTCGATGACGTCGGCACTGCGACGGTCGACCGCCTCTTCCGGTCCGCCGACCGCCTCGATCTTGCCTTCGCGGGCCTTGGTTTCCACCAGGTCCATGATCTTGTCCTGGAAGGTGTCCTTGTACTGCGCGGGGTTCCATTCCTCGCTCATGTCCTCGACCAGGCGCTTGGCCATGTCCAGTTCGCGCGGATTGAGATCGGCATCGAGCGCCTCGTCCTTCATTTCCAGATACTCGACACCGCGTACCTCGTCGGCCCAGCGCAGGGTGTTCATCACCAGGGCCTTGCCCAGCGGCATGACCACCGCCAGATGCTGCTTGTTACGCAGCACCACATTGGCGATGCCGACCTTGCCTGTCTCGATCAGCGTCTCGCGCAGGAGCGCGTAGACCTTTTCACCGCGCCGATCCGGGGTCAGGTAGTACGGGGTATCGATGTAGAGGAAGGAAATGTCCTTGGCATCGACAAATGCGACGATGTCCACCGTCTGGGTGGCTTTCGGGTGGGCCGCCTTGATCTCGTCGTCGCTGATCACGACGTAATTGCCTTTCTCGTACTCCACACCCTTGACGATGTTTTCGCTGTCGATGTCCTCGCCCGTGGTCTTGTTGATGCGCTTGTAGCCGACCCGGTCCATGCTGCGTTTATCCAGCCAGTCGAAGTCGATTCCCTGCCGCGTGGTGGCTGGCACCAGTGCAACCGGGATATGCACCAGACCGAAACTGACAGCGCCCTTCCAGATCGTGCGAGGCATACCCTTTCTCCTGTTTGCTGGCGATCAGCCGTTGACCACGGTACCGCCGTTCACGTGGATCACCTGGCCGCTGACGTAGGACGCATCGCTGCTAGCGAGATAGACATAGGCCGGCGCCACTTCATCCGGTTGGCCGGGGCGTTTGAACGGCACGTTAGCGCCGAATTCGGCGACCTTGTCGGCATCGAAAGTGGACGGAATCAGCGGGGTCCAGATCGGACCTGGTGCCACACCGTTCACGCGGATGCCGCGCTCGGCCAGGTTCATCGACAGCGAGCGGGTAAACACCGTGATAGCGCCTTTGGTAGCGGAATAATCCAACAGCTGCGGACTGCCCTTGTAAGCCGTCACGGAGGTGGTGTTGATGATGGACGCGCCTTCTTTGAGGTGCGGCAAGGCGGCTTTGGTCATCTGGAACATACCGAAGATGTTGGTGCGGAAGGTCTTCTCCCACTGCTCTTCGCTGATGTCTTCCAAGCCTTTCTGCGGATGCTGCTCCGCGGCGTTGTTGACCAGGATGTCGAGCTTGCCGAACTTCGCCAGCGTCTCGTCGACGACCTTGCGGCACACCTCGCGGTCGGCCACGTCGCCAGCGAACGTCAGGCAGATGCGGCCCTGTTCCTCGACGACCTTACGGGTCTGGTCGGCGTCCTGGTGCTGATCGAGGTAGAGGATCGCCACGTCCGCACCTTCACGCGCGAAAAGCACCGCGACCGAGCGACCGATGCCGCTGTCGCCACCGGTGATGATCGCGACTTTGCCTTGTAGCTTCCCGGCAGCTTTGTAGTCCTCGCCACGGAACTCGGGACGCGGATTCATCAAGCCCTCTTTGCCGGGCTCGGGTTGCTGCTGCGGTGGCAGGGTCTGGTTCTCGTCGGCCATGCAAAATCCTCCGTCAAGGTGAATAACCTGTCTTCGGAGGACTTGAGCCGTGGGGGAAAAGTTTCTGTGAAGCGATGATCGGGCCGCGCAGGGCCGGCCCTGTTCAGTCGACGCGAAGCGCGACTCGCCCGCGCGGTATGCCGCTTTCAACGTAACGATGCGCTTCGACCACGTCATCGAAGCCAAACACCTTGTCGACCTGAGGCGTAATCAGCCGATCGACCGTGAGCTGGTTGATGTGCAACAGCGCGCGCTCGACCGCCTCGCGATCCTGCTTGATACCCAATTCCGGCTGGCCGGTGAAATCGCACAGGCAGTGAAGGAAGAACTTGAAGTTCTTCTTGAAGGCCGCGCACGCTGGAAACGCCGTTTCGTTGCCCCCGTTGAGCCCGTAGAGAATGAGCTTGCCGCGCGGCGCGATGACATCGCCCAAGAGCTTCATCTGCGAGCCCCCGCAAGCGTCCAGCACCACTTCGACACCGGCACCGCCAGTAATCTTCTGCAGCCGCCCGACCAGGTCCTCCTCTTCGGTCACGATCACCGTTTCGGCACCCAGTTCGCGCAGGAAGTCGCGATCCTCGGCGGTCTCGCACGTGGCAATCACTCGCGCGCCCAGAGCCTTCGCTACCTGCACGGCGGTCGGACCGGTGCAATGGCGTGCCTGGGTGACCAACACATACTGCCCAGGTTCGAGCTGCGCCAGCTCGACCAGTGCAAAATACGCCACCAGCGCAGGCGTGTAGTGAATGGAGGCCTCGATCGGGCCAAGCATGTCGGGATAGCGAACGAGCGAGGTATGCGGCAGCAGCGCGTGCTCGCCGTAAAGCGGATACTGGTTGAGATCATGCGCCGGGAAGCTCGCCACCTGGTCGCCGACGGCGAAACCGTCCACCTCATCGCCCACCGCCAGCACTTCACCGGCGATTTCGCTACCCAGCCCGGACGGGAGGCGCGCATGGCGCGGTGCGAGGTCTTGCCGCCAGAGCACGTCGTTCCAGCTGATGCCGATAGCACGAACGCCGATCAGCACTTCGCCGGGGCCTGGCCGTGGCACCTCCTGCTGCTCATAGCACAGGACTTCGGCAGGGCCGAACTGGTGGAAACGAATGATACGGGACATTGAACGACCCCTCGATTACTACTGTGTTAGTGACTCTATCTGCACCTTCGGCACAACTCCAGCCGAGATTCCCGCATTCCGCTCGATAGTCGCCATGCGTAGGAATGATGATGTGCTGTATGTAAAGCCGCATCACAACCTGCAGGTTTGTGTAATTGCAAAGCGGAAATGTACATGCCGCCGTAGCGCCGATCTGTCTAGAATGCAGCCGCACCCTGAAGTCAGCCGCGCCCTTCGTCTGACCCTCGCTTGAAGTGAAAGGCATGAATCGCAACGACCTTCGCCGTGTGGATCTCAACCTGCTTATCGTCTTCGAAACGCTGATGCACGAGCGCAGCGTGACCCGGGCGGCCGAAAAGCTGTTTCTCGGCCAGCCGGCGATCAGTGCCGCACTGGCACGCCTGCGCACCTTGTTCGACGACCCGCTGTTCGTGCGCACCGGCCGCAGCATGGAACCGACCGCCCGCGCCCAGGAGATCGCCAGCCTGCTCTCCCCCGCGCTGGACTCGATCTCCACCGCGGTCAGCCGTGCCTCGAGCTTCGATCCGGCCACCAGTGAACTGGTGTTCCGTATCGGTTTGACCGACGAAGTCGAATTCGCTCTGTTACCGCAAATGCTTCGGCGCATCCGGGCCGAAGCGCCCGGTGTGGTACTGGTGGTGCGCCGTGCCAACTACCTATTGATGCCAGGCTTGCTCGCCTCCGGAGAAATCTCGGTGGGCGTCTGTTACACCGAGGAACTGCCCGCCAACGCCAAGCGCAAGGTGCTCCGCCGGCCGAAACCGATGCTGCTGCGTGCCGACAGCATTCCCGGGCGCATGACCATGGAAGATTACTGCTCGCGTCCGCATGCCATGGTGTCCTTCGCGGGCGACCTGAACGGCTATATCGACGAAGAGCTGGCGCTACACGGCTGCAAGCGCAAGGTGGTGCTGGCGGTACCGCAGTTCAACGGGCTGGCCAGCCTGCTCGCCGGCACCGACCTGGTCGCAACCCTGCCGGACTACGCCGCATCCGCCCTCGCCGCCAATGGCGGCGTGCGCGCCGAGCCGCTGCCATTCGAGACCAGCCAGGACTTCGAATTGTCCATGGCCTGGCGCGGCGCGCAGGACAACGACCCCGCAGAGCGCTGGCTGCGCTCGCGTATCCAGATGTTCGTCGGCGACCCGGATAGTCTCTGACAGTCGCGGCTCCTGGATCTCACGCGCCATGAGTCGGCGCCCTGGAGTCCATTCGCGGTCAAGACCGCTCCCACGGTAGCCGCAACTGTAATCGTGCACTTCCAGCTTTTTGTAGGAGCGACCTTGGTCGCGAATGGGTGCTGCACGGTGCACTTTGGTCGGTGGAGTCGAAGTCCATTCGCGTTCGAGACCGCTCCCACGAGTTAGCCGCAGCCTTAATCCTGCACTTTCAGCTTTTCGTGGGAGCGACCTTGGTCGCGAATGAGTGCTGCACGGTGCTCGTTGGTAGATGGTGGTGGGCGGAGTCTTTTCGCGGTCGAGACCGCTCCCACGGGCCAGCCGCAGCTTGTAATCCTGCACTTTCAGCTTTTCGTGGGAGCGACCTTGGTCGCGAATGAATGTTGCGCGGTGCTCGTTGGTAGATGGCGGTGAGCGGAGTCTTTTCGCGGTCGAGACCGCTCCCACGAGTTAGCGCAACCTGTAATCCTGCACTTCCAGTTTTTTGTGGGAGCGACCCTGGTCGCGAAGCTTTACCCTCGCCTGCGCTGATGCTTTATGCGCGCCCATCACCGGCAATGATATTCACCTTCGGCTCGTTCGATTTCTGCATCGCGGGACCACCCTTCACACTCCCGCCATCGATAAAAACTCGAGTTGCGGAGTCAAGCATGGAACGTTCACTCAAAGCCTTGCGTTACCCACTGGTCGCGGTTGCCGCTGCCCTCGTTGGCGCGTGCGGGCAAGCGCCAGAAGCCACCGAAGCGGCAATGCCCGCGCCTCAGGTCAGCGTCGCTGAAGTCATCGAGCAGCAGGTCACCGAATGGGACGAGCTCACCGGGCGCTTGGAGGCTCCGGAGTCGGTGGAGGTCCGTCCCCGGGTGTCGGGCTACATCGACAAGGTCGCCTTTCATGAAGGCGCACTGGTCAAGAAAGGCGATCTGTTGTTCCAGATCGACCCCCGCCCATTCGAAGCGCAGGTAAAGCGCTTGCAAGCCGAGCTGCAACAAGCGCGCGCTGCCGAGCGCCGCACCTCCCGGGAGGCCGAACGTGGTGAACGGCTACGGGCCAAGAATGCCATTTCTGCCGAGCTCGCCGACGCCCGTATCAGCGCCGCCAGCGAAGCGAAGTCCGCGGTCGCGGCCATCCAGGCGCAGCTGGATGCGGCCAAGCTGGACCTCAGCTTCACCCGCGTGACCGCACCCATCGATGGCCGCGTCGGACGCGCGCTGATCACCGCCGGCAACCTGGTCAATGCAGGCGAAGCCCTGCTCACCACGCTGGTGTCCACTGACAAGGTCTATGCCTACTTCGAGGCGGACGAGCGCACCTATCTCAAGTACCGCGAGCTGGCCCGCGATGGTGAACGTGGTGAAGCGACGCCCGTCTACCTCGGCCTTTCCAGCGAAGACGGTCATCCGCACCTCGGGCACATGGACTTCATCGACAACCAGGTCGATCCACGTACCGGCACCATTCGCGGCCGCGCCGTATTCGACAACCGTGACGGCAGCTTCACGCCGGGGCTCTACGCGCGACTGAAGCTGGTCGGCAGCGCCACCTACGAGGCGGTACTGATCAAGGACGTCGCGGTGGGAACCGATCTCGGCAAGAAGTTCGTGTTGGTGTTGGGCGATGACGGCAAGGTCAGTTACCGCTCCGTCGAGCTGGGGCCCAAGCTCGAAGGCCTGCGCATCGTGCGTAACGGCCTCGATCAAGGTGAAACCATTGTCGTCAACGGCCTGCAGCGCGTTCGCCCAGGCGCAACAGTCGCGCCGCAAAACGTGCCGATGGCCGACGCCGACACCCTGGCCGCGTTGCGTGAACAGAACCGTGCGATCACGGCGGCATTCAAGACCGAGGTCGTCGAGCACAACGTGGCGCGCCGCCCGAGCAGCTGACGCCTGCGCAGCCCCGCAACGTCCGTGCGCCTCGGCGCACCTCTAGAACAACCGATTCCGTCAGGGCGCGTCATGCGCGTCCTCTCCCCCGGAGTGCGTCATGAATTTTTCCCAGTTCTTCATTCAGCGGCCAATTTTTGCCGCGGTGCTGTCGCTGATCATCCTGATCGGCGGCGCCATCTCGCTGTTTCAACTGCCGATCAGCGAATACCCCGAAGTCGTCCCGCCCACCGTGGTGGTGCGTGCCAACTTCCCCGGCGCCAACCCCAAGGTGATCGGTGAGACGGTCGCCTCGCCCTTGGAGCAAGCCATCACCGGTGTCGAAGGCATGCTTTACATGTCGTCCCAGGCGACCGCCGACGGCAAGCTGACCCTGACCATCACCTTCGCCCTCGGCACGGAGCTGGACAATGCCCAGGTCCAGGTGCAGAACCGCGTGACCCGCACCATGCCGACCCTCCCCACCGAGGTGCAGCGCCTCGGTGTGACGGTGGACAAGGCCTCGCCGGACCTCACCATGGTCGTGCACCTGACCTCGCCGGATGAGCGCTACGACATGCTCTATCTGTCCAACTACGCGGCGCTCAACGTCAAGGATGAGCTGGCGCGGCTGGACGGTATCGGTGATGTGCAGCTGTTCGGCATGGGCAACTATTCGCTGCGTGTCTGGCTCGACCCGAACAAGGTCGCCTCGCGCAACCTCACCGCTTCCGACGTGGTCAACGCCATCCGCGAGCAGAACCGCCAGGTCGCCGCCGGCTCGTTGGGCGCGCCGCCCGCGCCCGGAGCGACGGACTTCCAACTTTCGATCAATACCCAGGGCCGTTTGGTTACCGAGGAAGAGTTCGAGAACATCATCATTCGCGCCGGCGAAGACGGCTCTATCACTCGCTTGCGCGACATCGCCCGCGTCGAACTGGGGTCCAGCCAATACGCCTTGCGCTCGCTGCTGAACAACCAGCCCGCAGTGGCCATTCCGGTATTCCAGCGTCCGGGCTCCAACGCCATCGCGATTTCCGACGCGGTGCGCGCACGCATGGCTGAATTGAAGAAGGATTTCCCGGAAGGCGTGGACTACGAAATCGTCTACGACCCCACCATCTTCGTGCGCGGCTCCATCGAGGCGGTGGTGCACACCCTGCTCGAAGCCCTGGTGCTGGTGGTGCTGGTGGTCATCCTGTTCCTGCAGACCTGGCGCGCCTCGATCATCCCGCTGGCGGCCGTGCCGGTGTCGCTGATCGGCACCTTCGCCGTGATGCACATGCTCGGCTTCTCGCTCAATGCGCTGTCGCTGTTCGGGCTGGTGCTGGCGATCGGCATCGTGGTCGACGATGCCATCGTCGTGGTGGAAAACGTCGAGCGCAACATCGGTCTCGGCAAGACACCGGTCGAAGCGACCAAGCAGGCCATGAAGGAAGTCACCGGGCCGATCATCGCCACGGCACTCGTGCTCTGCGCGGTGTTCATCCCCACCGCGTTCATCTCCGGTCTCACGGGCCAGTTTTACCAGCAGTTCGCATTGACCATTGCTATCTCCACGGTGATCTCGGCATTCAACTCGCTGACCCTGTCGCCGGCATTGGCCGCGGTCCTGCTGCGCAGCCATGACGCACCCAAGGACGGCTTTTCGCGTCTGCTGGACAAGCTGTTCGGCGGCTGGCTGTTCGGTCCGTTCAACCGGGTTTTCGAGCGTGCCAGTCACGGCTACGTCGGCGCAGTAAGGCGCATCCTGCGTGGCAGCGGCATTGCATTGGTGGTCTACGTCGGGCTGGTCGCCCTCGGTTACATGGGCTTTGCCAACACCCCGACCGGATTCGTGCCGCCGCAGGACAAGCAGTACCTGGTGGCTTTTGCCCAACTGCCCGACGCCGCCACCCTGGACCGCACCGAGGACGTGATCAAAAAGATGTCGGAAATCGCCGGCAAGCATCCTGGCGTGGCGAATACCGTGGCCTTCCCTGGTCTGTCGATCAATGGCTTCACCAACAGCCCGAACAGCGGCATCGTCTTTGTCACCCTGAAGGACTTCGACGAGCGCCAGGGCGCGAACATGTCGGCCGGGGCCATTGCGGGCAACCTGAACGGGCAGTTCGCGGGCATCCAGGAAGCGTACCTCGCGATCTTCCCGCCGCCTCCCGTGCAAGGGTTGGGGACCATCGGTGGCTTCCGCGTCCAGGTGCAGGACCGTGGCAACCTCGGCTACGAGGAGCTCTACAAACAGGTGCAGAACGTGCTCGCCAAGAGCGCCGACTATCCGGAGCTCGCCGGGCTGTTCACCAGCTACCAGGTCAACGTGCCGCAGGTGGACGCTGACATCGACCGGGAGAAGGCCAAGACCCATGGCGTGGCGATCGATGAGATCTTCGACACCATGCAGGTCTACCTCGGCTCGCTGTATGCCAACGACTTCAACCGCTTCGGCCGTACCTATCAGGTCAACGTGCAGGCCGAGCAGAAGTTTCGCCTTTCACCGGAGCAGATCGGCCAGCTGAAGGTGCGCAACAACCGGGGCGAGATGGTGCCGCTGTCGACCTTCGTCAAGGTCAGCGACAGCGCCGGTCCCGATCGGGTGATGCACTACAACGGCTTTCTGACTGCTGAAATCAACGGCGCCGCGGCACCGGGCTACAGCTCCGGCCAGGCGGAAGCCGCGATGGAGCGCCTGCTGAAGGCCGAGCTGCCCAACGGCATGAGCTACGAATGGACCGAGCTGACGTATCAGCAGATCCTCGCCGGGAACACGGCCGTGTTCGTCTTCCCGCTCTGCGTGCTGCTGGCATTCCTGGTGCTGGCCGCGCAGTACGAGAGCTGGAGCCTGCCGCTGGCGGTGATCCTGATCGTGCCGATGACGCTGCTTTCGGCGATTACCGGGGTGATTCTCTCCGGTGGCGACAACAACGTGTTCACCCAGATCGGCCTGATCGTACTGGTCGGCCTGGCGTGCAAGAACGCGATCCTGATCGTCGAGTTCGCCAAGGACAAACAGGAGGAAGGCATGACTCGCCTGGCCGCCGTGCTGGAGGCCTGCCGGTTGCGGTTGCGGCCGATCCTGATGACCAGCTTCGCCTTCATCATGGGCGTAGTGCCGCTGGTGCTGTCCTCCGGCGCAGGCGCCGAGATGCGCCATGCCATGGGTGTCGCGGTGTTCAGCGGGATGCTCGGCGTGACCTTCTTCGGTCTGCTGCTGACCCCGGTGTTCTACCTGGTGATTCGCGCGTTCGTCGAAAAGCGAGAGGAGAAAAAGGCTGTGCTCAAGGAGGCCCATGCATGAAGGCTGTCATTACTGCTCCGTTGTTGCTTGCCGCGATCATCACGTTGAGCGCCTGCGCCGTCGGCCCGGATTACCGAGCGCCGGAAACGGCGCCAGCGAAGATCGAGCGGGCCACCGCCGAGGGCTTCGACCGCTCGCGCTTCGAGTCGGCCTGGTGGCGCCAGTTCGACGACTCGACACTCGATGCGCTGGTCGGCGAGGCCTTGTCGGAAAACCGCGAGTTGCGCATCGCCTTCGCCAGGCTGCGTGCAGCACGGTCGATCCGCGACGACGCGGCCAACGACCGTTTTCCGACCGTGACTGCCGGTGCCACGGCCGAGTACGGCAAGGCGCAGCAGCCAGGCTTCAGCGACGAGCGCAGCAGCACCGAGCGCTACGATCTGGGCCTGGACATGGCTTGGGAGCTGGATCTGTTCGGTCGTATTCAACGCCGAATCGAGTCCAGCGAGGCACAGAGCGAGGCCGCTGAAGCCGAGCTCTATCAGCTGCAGGTCAGCCTGATCGCCGAACTGGTGGATGCCTACGGCCAACTGCGTGGCGCGCAGCTGCGTGAACGTATCGCCCGGGAGAACCTCGACAATCAGCGCGAGTCGCACCAACTGACGGTACAGCTGCGCGACGCCGGCATGGGCAGCGAGCTGGACGTGTTGCGTGCCGATGCCCGCCTGGCTTCCACCGAAGCCAGTCTGCCGCAGCTGCAGGCGACACAGACCCGTGCGCGCAATCGCATCGCTACCCTCCTTGGCCAGCGTCCGGATCAGCTCAGCGTCGATCTTTCGCCTCGCGAGTTGCCGGCGATAGCCAAGGCATTGCCGATTGGTGATCCCGGTGAACTGCTGCGTCGCCGCCCGGACATTCGTGCCGCCGAACGGCAGCTGGCGGCCGCCACCGCCAATGTCGGGGTGGCGACGGCGGACCTGTTCCCTCGGGTCAGCCTGTCGGGCTTCCTCGGCTTCATCGCCGGCCGGGGCTCGCAGATCGGTTCGAGCGCTGCACAGGCTTGGGGCGTAGCGCCGAGCATCAGCTGGGCGGCGTTCGATATGGGCAGCGTCCGGGCCCGACTGCGCGGTGCCGAAGCGGATGCCGATGGCGCGCTGGCCAGCTACGAACAACAGGTATTGTTGGCGCTGGAAGAGTCGGAGAACGCCTTCAGCGATTACGCCCGCGCCCAGGAACGGCTGCTTTCACTGTTGCGTCAGTCCGAAGCCAGTCGCGCCGCCGCACAGCAGGCGCAAATTCGCTACCGGGAAGGAACCGTGGATTTTCTGGTGCTGCTGGATGCCGAGCGGGAACGCCTCGCCGCTGAAGATGCCCAGGCCGTGGCCGAGGTCGATCTCTACCGCGGCATCGTTTCGGTGTACAAGGCGCTTGGCGGCGGTTGGCAGCTGGCCAGCCGCTAACGTGAGGAGTACGGCGTCGCCGCGCCACGCGGTGACGCCTCGCAAGGGGGCAAAATGTGATGTATGCCCGTTCTTTTCCACCCGATCATGAAATTTGCGAGACAAGGCTTTAGGTGGTTCGGCTTATTTGGCATAACGTCCCGTTGCAGCTCTAAGCGGTCCATAACGGGCCAATGCCAACCACCAAAAATAAAGAGCCTCTCAATGTTCAAGCCGATCATCACCTTTGTCGGTCTGCTGCTGGCGCTGACGGCCACTGCCGTCGAGGCCGAGCCGATCGTCATCAAGTTCTCCCACGTCGTCGCCGAAGACACGCCCAAGGGCAAGGGCGCCCTATTGTTCAAGCGCCTGGTGGAGGAGCGTCTGCCTGGCCAGGTAACCGTCGAGGTCTATCCCAACTCCACCCTGTTCGGCGACAACAACGAGCTTGACGCGCTGAACAACAACGAAGTGCAATTGCTCGCACCTTCGTTGGCCAAGTTCGAGAAATACACCAAGCAGGTACAGGTCTTCGATCTGCCCTTCCTGTTCGACGACCTGGAGGCCGTCAATCGCTTTCAGAAACGGGCCAAGGGCCGCCAGTTGCTGCGTTCGATGGAGCAGGAAAATATCACCGGGCTGGCCTATTGGCACAACGGTATGAAGCAGCTGTCAGCCACCAAGCCGTTGCGCATGCCAAGCGATGCGGCCGGTCTGGCCTTCCGCATCCAACCCTCCGGCGTGCTGGAATCGCAATTCGCCCAGTTGGGCGCCTCGACCAAGAAGATCCCGTTCGGCGAAGCCTTCGGGGCGCTGCAGAACGGTACGGTGCAGGGCGCCGAAAACCCCTGGTCGAACATCTACAGCAAGAAGATGCATACCGTTCAGCCCTATATCACCGAAACCAATCACGGCGTACTCGACTACATGCTGGTCAGCAACACGCGCTTCTGGTTCGGGATCCCGCACCGCATTCGCACCGAGCTAGAGGGCATCATCGAGGAAGTCACCTACGAGGTGAACCGCGCCGCCGAGGAAGCCAACCAGGCCGATCGCGAGCGCATCCGCAAGGCGGGTACCTCGGAGATCATCGAGCTCACGCCCGAGCAGCGCGAAGCCTGGCGGGAGGCCATGCGGCCGGTGTGGAAAGAGTTCGAGCCGATCATCGGTGCCGACATCATCAAGGCGGCACAGACGGTGAATCGCAAGCAGCGTCACTGAGCGAGCGCAGCAAAAAAAACCAGGCCTCGGCCTGGTTTTTTTTCGCCCCGCTTATTGCGGAGCCGGCTCGGTATCCAGCTGCTGGACGTTCCAGCCTCCACCCAGTGCGGCGATCAGCTGGACGCTGGCGGTCAGCCGATCGCCCAGCAACGTCAGGTTGGTGCGCTCATTGTTCAACGCAGTGGTTTGCACCGTCACCACGCTGAGGAAGTCGACCGTCCCGGCGCGATACTGGTTTTCGATCAGCCGTAGCGACTCCTGCGCCGCCTCCAGCGCTTCGCGTTGTACAACGGCTTTTTCAGCCAGTACACGCAGTTGCACCAGGTTGTCCTCAACTTCGCGGAAACTGTCGAGCACCGTCTGCCGATAGGTGGCCACGGTCTGGTCATAGCTGGCCTCAGCTGCTTCGAGGTCGGCACGGCGGCCACCGAAATCCAGCAGCGTCACCGCCAGTTGCGGGCCCAGCGACCAGAAGCGATTGGGCAAACTGATCAGGTTGCTGAAACTGCTGTTTCGATAACCACCGCTGGCGCTCAAGGTCAGATCCGGATACCAGGCGGCTTCGGCCACACCAATCTGCGCGTTGGCGGCCATCACCTGACGCTCGGCCGAGGCGATATCCGGGCGCCGTTCCAGCAGCTGCGACGGTAACGCCAGGGGCACGTCGGGCAAGCGTGGAATATCGCTACGCTCGGCGATGTTCAGTTCCGAGGGCGGCACACCGATCAGCACGGCAATGGCATGCTCCATCTGCGCGCGCTGCCAGCGCAGGTCGATGGCCTGCGCCTGGGTGCTTTTCAGTTGCGCCCGTGCCTGGCTGACGTCCGACTTCGGCACGATCCCGGCCTGATACTGGTTGTCGGTCAACCGCAGCGAGCGGGCATACGCCGCGACCGTCTGATCGAGCAACCGCTGTTGTTCATCCATAACGCGCAGCTGCAGGTAGGTCTGCACCAGCTCGGACTGCAGGCTCAAGCGAACCGCGGCCAGGTCCGCCGCGCTCGCCTGCATGTTGGCGCGGTTGGCTTCCAGATTGCGCCGCAACCGCCCCCATATATCCAGCTCCCAAGAGGCATCGAGCCCCAGGCTGTAACTTTCACTGACTCCGCTGATGCCGGTGCCGCTCTGCGTCGTCGAACTGGCCGAACCGCCTTGGCCGGCACGGGTTGCACCCGCGCTGCCCCCCAGCGTGGGAAACAGCTGCGAGCGCGCCCCGCGAACCAACGCACGCGCCTGTCGATACTGCGCCTCGGCCGCGGCCAGATTCTGGTTGGAGACGTTCAGCCGCGCGACCAGCGCATTCAGCTCGGCATCGCCATAAAGCATCCACCAGTCGCCGCGCTGCAACACATCGGCCGGTGTCGCGGCCTTCCAACCTTCGGCCTGCTTGTATTCATTGGGGACAGGCAGTTCCGGGCGCTGATAGTCGGGACCGAGGGTGCAGGCGCCTAGCGAAAACGCCATTACCAGCAGGGCCAGCGGGCGCACGGAATACTTCAAACACAGCGAACTCATAACGGATTTTCCAATGCAGCGTCGGTACGCACACCGCGCCAACGGTTGAAACGATGACGCGCCCGGTCCAGGTACAGGTAGACCACGGGCGTCGTGTAAAGCGTGAGCATCTGGCTGAGCAGCAAACCGCCGATGATGGTCAGACCGAGCGGTTGACGCATCTCGGCACCCTCGGCGCCTCCCAACAGCAGGGGCAGCGCGCCGAGAATGGCCGCCATGGTGGTCATCAGTATCGGACGGAAACGCAGCAGGCAGGCCCGGCGGATCGACTCGGCCGGGGAAAGGCCATCGTTACGTTCGAACTGCAAAGCCAGATCGATCATCAGAATCGCGTTCTTTTTCACCACGCCGATCAGCAGGAACAATCCAAGCAGCGAAATGAGGCTGAACTCCTCTTGCATCAGGATGATTGCCAATAGCGCGCCCACGCCGGCCGAAGGCAGCGTGGACAAGATCGTCAGCGGGTGGATGTAACTTTCGTAGAGAACGCCGAGCACGATATACACCAGCAGCAAGGCCCCCAGGATCATCAAGGGCTGGCTTTCCTGGGTGGACTTGAAGACGTCTCCGGTACCACCCAGGCGCCCCTGGACTTCGCTCGGCATACCGATGGCGGCAACCGCTCGTTCGATCGCCCGTGTCGCCTGATCGAGGCTGACACCGGGAGCCAGATCGAAATCGATACTCTCGGCGGCGAACTGCCCGTCGTGGCTGACACGGTCCTCCTCCAGGCTGCGTTCGTAGCGGGCGAAGGCGGCCAGCGGCACACGCCGACCATCGTTGGTAATCACCTGAATCTGCTCCAGCACCTCGGGATGCTGGGCGTAACGTGGGTCGATCTCCATCACCACCTGATACTGGTTGAGCGATTCGTAGATGGTGGAAATCTGCCGCTGGCTGAAGGCGTTGTTGAGCAAGGTGGTGACCGTGCTCATGTCGATACCGAGCCGCTTGGCTGCGTCGCGATCGATCTTCAGGCTGATCTGTTGCGCGCCCTCGCCTTCATTGGCATCGATGCTGGTGAGCTCTGGCAACGCCTTCAGCGCTCGAGTGACCTGCGGCACCCAGGTGCGCAGATCGTCCAGGTCGCTGGCCAGCAGGCTGTAGGAATAGGCCGAACTGCTCTGCCGCCCGCCACCGAACTGCAGATCCTGATCGGCCATGAGGAACATGCGCCCGCCGGGCACCTTTGGCTGGTTCTTGCGAATCCGTTCGATCACCTTCTGCGCGGAAATCTTGCGTTCATCCAACGGCTTGAGCCGGACGATCATGAACGCGTTGTTGATGCCGCCCTGCCCGCCAATGAAACCCGCCACGCTCTCCACACCCGGGTCAGCCAGCACCGCCTTGCGGAAGGTCTCCATCTTCGGCTGCATGACCTGGAACGACAACCCGTCGTCGCCGCGGATAAAGCCGATCAACTGGCCGGTATCCTGCTGCGGAAGGAAGGTTTTCGGAACCTGGATATACAGGAAAACGTTGAGCCCGATGGTCGCCAGCAAGGTGAAAAGCGTGATGCGGTGATGACGTAACGCCCAGCCAAGGGAGCGGTTGTAATGCCGCAACAGCCATTGGTGAGCGTCGTGGCTCCAACGATGCAGGCGGCCCTCGTGCTCGGGCTGGTGGGGCTTGAGCCAGCGGGCGCAAAGCATGGGAGTCAGCGTCAGCGAGACCAGCAGCGAGACCAGGATGGCGGCTGCCAAGGTGATTGAGAACTCACGGAACAGCCGCTCGACGAGCCCGCCCATGAAGAGGATCGAGACGAATACCACCACCAGCGAGAGGTTCATTGACAACAGCGTGAAGCCCACTTCGCGCGTGCCGATGTAGGCCGCACGCATCGGCGGGACGCCTTCGTCGATATGGCGTGCGATGTTTTCCAGCACCACGATGGCATCGTCCACCACCAGGCCCGCGGCCAGGATCAGGGCCATCAGCGACAGTACGTTGAGCGAGAAGCCGAACAGGTACATCACGGCGAAGGTGCCGACCAGCGATACCGGCACCGCCAGTGCCGGTATCAGCGCGGTGCGCACCCGCCCGAGGAACAGAAACACCAGCACGATGACCAGGCCCACCGCGATCAGCAAGGTCCGCTCGGCCTCGTGCAGCGTTGCGCGGATGACCGGCGAGCGGTCCATCGCCACCGCCATGTTGACGCTGCCGGGCACGATCGCCCGCAGCGCCGGCAGCTCGTTGCGTATGCCCTCGATGGTTTCGATGATGTTGGCGCCCGCCTGGCGATTGATCACCAACAGTACGGCACGGTCATTGTTGAAGAAGCCATCGTTGTAACGATCCTCGACGCCATCGCGGACCTTGGCCACGTCGCTCAGACGCAATGCCGCACCGTCCTGATAGCGGATGATCAGCGGCAGATAGTCGGCCGCTTCGTGCAGCTGGTCGTTGGCCTGTACCTGCCAGTGGCGGTCATCGTCTTCGACCATGCCTTTGGGACGACGCACGTTGGCCGAGGCGATGGTCTGACGCACTTCGTCGAGGGACACGCCGTACTGTTCCAGCTGCTGCGGCTGCAGCTCGACGCGCACCGCCGGCAGCGAACTGCCGCCGACCTGCACCTCGCCGACACCCGGCACCTGGGAAAGCTTCTGCGCCAGGATGGTCGACCCGATGTCGTAGAGCTGCCCCTTGTTCAGCACCTCGGAGGTCAGCGACAAGACCATGATCGGTGCCTGGGCCGGATTGATCTTGCGATAGGTCGGCATGCTGCGCATACCGCTTGGCAGCAGGTTGCGCGAGGCATTGATCGCCGCCTGCACGTCCCTCGCGGCACCGTTGATATCGCGCTCGAGATCGAACTGGATGACGATCCGTGTCGAACCCTGACTGCTGCGACTGCTCATCTGGCTGACGCCGGCAATGCTGCCCAGCGAGCGCTCCAGCGGCGTCGCCACGCTGGACGCCATGATTTCCGGACTCGCCCCCGGCAGGCTGGCCTGCACCGTGATCACCGGGAAATCCATGTTCGGCAGCGGCGATACCGGCAACAAGCCAAAGCTGACCCCACCCAGTAGCAGGATCGCCAGGCTCAGCAGCATGGTCGCGACCGGGCGCGCGATGAAAGGTGCGGAGAGGTTCATGGCTGGAAAGCCGCTGGAGGCTGAAGGCTGAGGGCAGGACGATGACATCCACGACGGCGGGCTCCGGCTGTTCGTTCAGCCTCCAGCCTCGAGCGCCTTTTCGAAGCGGTCATGCGCTCGTCTCCTGGCCGGTCGCGTCTTTACGAGCGAAGCGGTTGCCCAACCGATCGAAGAACAAATAGATCACCGGCGTGGTGAACAGCGTCAGTAACTGGCTGACCAGCAGCCCTCCGACCAACACCAGCCCCAGCGGCTGGCGCAGCTCGGCACCCGAGCCGGTCGCCAGCATCAGCGGGACCGCGCCGAAGAGTGCGGCCAGGGTCGTCATCAGAATCGGACGGAAGCGCAGCAATGCCGCCCGGTAGATCGCATCACGCGGGCTCATGCCCTGATGGCGCTCGGCCTCGAGGGCGAAGTCGATCATCATGATCGCGTTCTTCTTGACGATGCCGATCAGCAGAATGATGCCGATGATGGCGATCAGCCCCAGATCGTTACCGGTCAGCAATAGCGCGAGCAAGGCGCCGACCGCCGCCGAAGGCAGCGTCGACAGAATGGTGATCGGGTGGATGTAACTCTCGTAGAGCACGCCGAGCACGATGTACATGGTCACCACAGCGGCCAGAATCAGCAGCAGGGTGCTCGACAGCGACGCGCGAAATGCCTCGGCGGCGCCCTGGAAACGGCTCTGGATGCCGGCCGGCAAGCCGATCTCGGCTTCGACTCCTTCGATCACTTCCACCGCTTTACCCAGCGACACACCGTCGGCCAGGTTGAACGACAGCGTCACGGCCGGGAACTGGCCGATGTGATTGATCAGCAATGGCGCGCTGCGTTGCTCCAGCGTTGCCAGGCTCGACAGCCGCACCGGGGTGCCGCCCTCGCTCTGTACGAACAGCTGTTCCAGCGCCTGCGGGCCGATACGGTTGCCCGCTTCCGCCTCCAGCACCACGCGGTACTGGCTGGCCTGGGTGAAGATGGTAGAGATCTGGCGCTGACCAAAGGCGTCATAGAGCGCATCGGTGATGGCAGAGATCCCGATACCCAATCGCGCCGCGGCATCGCGGTCGATATCCAGATAAATCTGCAGGCCATCGCTTTGCAGGTCGCTGGCAACATCGGTCAATTCAGGGCGCTCGCGCAGAGCCGCCACCAGTCGTGGCGTCCATTCCTGTAGCAGCTCGCCATCCGGGGATTCGAGGCTGAACTGGAACTGCGTGCGACTGACCCGATCCTCGATCGACAGGTCCTGCACCGGTTGCATGTACAGCTCGATACCCGGCAATTTCGCCAGTTCCGGCCGCAACCGGTCGATGACCTGGGTCGCGGTGACGTCACGCTCGGCGTGGGGCTTGAGGTTGATCAGCAAGCGGCCGCTGTTGAGGGTCACGTTGTCGCCATCGACACCGATATAGGACGACAGACTGGCCACCGCCGGATCAGCGAGAATCACACGGGACAGCGATTGCTGCCGTTCGCTCATCGCCCGGAACGAGATCGCCTGAGGCGCTTCACTGATGCCCTGGATCACCCCGGTGTCCTGCACCGGGAAGAAACCTTTCGGCACGGCCAGGTACAGCACCACCGTCAGTCCCAGGGTCACCACGGCGACCAGCAGGGTCAGCATCTGGTGTCCCAACACCCAGGTCAGCCAGCGCGCATAACCGCCAATGAGGCGCTCGACCCAGTCCGGCTGGGATTTTTCCGTGGTGGCGGGCTTGAGCAACTTGGCGCACATCATCGGCGTCAGCGTCAGCGACACCACCAGCGAGATCAGGATGGCGACGGCCAAGGTAATCGCGAACTCGCGGAACAGACGCCCCACCACGTCCTGCATGAACAGTAGCGGAATCAGCACGGCGATCAGCGACAACGTCAGCGAGATCAGCGTGAAGCCGATCTGCTTGGCGCCCTTGAGCGCCGCCTGCAGCGGCGTCTCGCCCTCCTCCACGTGACGGGCGATGTTTTCCAGCATGACGATGGCATCGTCGACCACGAAACCGGTGGCAATGGTCAAGGCCATCAGCGTCAGGTTGTTCAGCGAAAAGCCGGCCAGATGCATCACCGCGAAGGTGCCGATAAGCGACAACGGCACCGCAATGGAGGGGATGATCGTCGCCGACAGGCGCTTGAGAAATACGAAAGTGACCATCACGACGAGAAAGGTGGCCATCAGCAGTTCGTGCTGCACGTCGGTGATGGCGGCGCGGATGGTCTGCGTGCGATCGGTGAGCACCACCACATCGAGACCGGTCGGCATGCTGGCGGTGACCTCGGGCAGTAGCGCCTTGATGCGCTCGACTACCTCGATCACGTTGGCGCCCGGCTGACGCTGGATGTTCAGTAGCACGGCCTGGCTTTGATTGGCCCAGGCGGCGAGGCGCTCGTTCTCGGCGCCATCGATGATGTGGGCGACATCCTTCAGGCGCAATGTCGCCCCATCCTCATAAGCCAGTATTAGATTGGCGTATTCCTCCGGCGTTTTCAGCTGATCGTTGGCGTCGAGCATCGACACGCGCGTCGGGCCGTCGAAATTGCCTTTGGGCTGGTTGACGTTGGAGCTGGTCACCAAGGTGCGCACATCGGCGAGCGACAAGCCGTAGGACGCGAGCGCCTCCGGGTTGACTCGAATGCGTACCGCGGGACGCTGGCCACCGGCGATGCTGACCATGCCCACGCCGCTGATCTGCGCCAGTTTCTGCGCCATGCGCGTATCGACCAGATCGTGGAGTTGCGGCAGCGCCAGGCTTTCCGAAGTGATCGCCAGCGTCATCACCGGCGTGTCCGCTGGGTTGACCTTGTTGTACACCGGCGGCGCCGGCAGGTCGTTCGGCAGCAGATTGCTGCCGGCGTTGATGGCCGCCTGAACTTCCTGTTCGGCCACGTCCAGCTCGACCTCGAGCGAGAAACGCAGGGTGATCACCGAGGCGCCGCCGGAGCTGGTCGAGGACATCTGGGTCAGCCCGGGCATCTGCCCGAACTGGCGCTCCAGCGGCGCGGTCACGGCACTGGTCATCACCTCAGGGCTGGCCCCCGGATACAGCGTCATGACCCGGATGGTCGCGTAATCCACCTGCGGCAACGCCGAAACCGGCAGCATGCGATAGGCGATCAGGCCAGCCAGCAGGATCGCGATCATCGTCAGGGTGGTCGCCACCGGCCGAAGAATGAACAGCCGCGACATGTTCATCGCGCCGGACGCTCCTTGGCGCTCTGGGTATCGACCTTCGGATTCGCTGCCGCTTCCTCGGCAAGTGTCTGGCGATCCACCACTTCGACTTCGCTGCCGTCACGCAGGCGATCGGTGCCTTCCATGACGATCCGTTCGCCGACGCTCAGGCCTTTGGTGATGACCGTCTTGTCGCCATTGCTCGGGCCCACTTCGAGCACCCGCAGCTGGACCTTCGAATCCTCGCCGACGACGTACGCATAGTTGCCGCGCGAGCCGAACTGCAGTGCCGCCGAGGGAATCAGAATCGCGTTGTCCAGGGTTTCGACGCGCAGGCGAATGTTGACGAACTGGTTGGGTATCAGCAGCTCTGCCTCGTTGTCGAAGCGGGCCTTCATTTTCAGCGTACCGGTGGTGGTGTCGATCAGGTTGTCGACGCTTTCTAGCACACCTTCACCGAAAAGCACCCGCTCGCCACGGTCCCAGGCCTGCACCGCCAGCTCGTCGCCGCGACGAAAACGCGAGATGACCGGCGGCAGGTCGCTTTCCGGCAGGGTAAAGGCGATTGCCATGGGCTGAGTCTGGGTAATGACCACCAGAGGTGTAGTGTCGTTGGCCGCGACCAGATTGCCCTGATCCAGCTGACGCAGACCGACGCGGCCATCGATGGGCGCGCGAATCTGGGTGAATTGCAGGTTCAGCTTGGCTTCGTTGACCGCGGCCTGATTCGCGGCGAGCGTCCCCTGATACTGGTTGACCAGCGCCTGCTGCGTGTCGAGGGTCTGCTTGGCAATGCTGTCATCGGCAAACAATCCCCGGTAACGCTTGAGATCGACCTGCGCGTTCTCCAGCAATGCGCGGTTCTGCTTGAGCGTACCTTCTGCTTGCTGCAGCGCCACTTCATAGGGGCGCGGGTCGATCACGGCGAGCAAGTCGCCGGCTTGCACACGCTGGCCTTCCTCGAAGCGTACGACGACCAACTCTCCAGCTACGCGGCTGCGCACGTTTACCGTGTTGAGCGGCGTAACGGTACCCAGCGCCTTGGCATACACCTCGAATCGACCCTGCTCGACCACGGCGACCCGCACCGGCGTCGGGCCACCGAACGCACCGAAAGCCGGACGCCCGCCAGGCTGTTGCTGCGGCTTCTCGGCGGCGGTTGGCCACAGCCACCAGAGCAACAGCACGATCGCGATGATCACACCGCCGATGATCAGCCAGCGCCACACGGAGCCGGCAGAAGAAGTGTTTGCCTCGGACATGAACGGGTTCGCCTGAAAATGAGCGTGAACCATAAGCAGTCACGCTCCGCTCGCAAAGAGGATTTACGGCATTTTTACGTATCCGGAATTGTCCTGGTCAAAACGGGTCGAGGAACCCGCGATCAAGGGCTCAGGAACCATGCTTGAGCCTTTCAGTCTATGTATCGTTCCGCGGGTCGCTGACGACCGTGAGCCGCCGGAACTGCCCCGTCGAGCCATCGCATCTGGCCGACATGCCGCTAGTTACCAGGTCACCCGATAATGGCCTGCACAGGATCAAGGAATGAACGCATCACTGGTTATCCTGGCGCTGACTGTCGCCAGCTTTCTCCTCGGTTTCCTACGCGACCTGTTCATCGCCAAGGCCTTCGGCCTGAGCTGGGAAGCGGACCTTATTTTCGTCGCCCTGATCCTGCCGATGTTCTTCGAGAATTTCCTGGGCCTTGCCCTGCGCGATGCGATGATCCCGTACCTGCAAAAGTTGCGCAGCCAATCCGAAGCCCTGTTCGAGGCCGTCAGCCGCTGGCTCTACTGGCGAGTGATGCTCATGGGGGTGGCGGTTAGCGCCATCGCCGTCGTCGGCAGCTACTCGATTCTCAACCTGCTGGCGCCCGGCTGGACCGACGCTCAGGTCGCCTCCGGCCAGGTCGTGTTCTGCGTCGGTGCAGCGCTTATCGCGGTTCAGGCTGTGCTGTATTGCCAGGGTGCGCTGCTCAACATGGATGAGGTCTTCATCCTGCCGATGACGCGCACCGTGCTGCTAAACGCCGGGGCGATAGTCGGGATCCTGTTGTTCCAACCCACCGGCATGGTGATCTTCATCGGCATGCTGCTGCCCCAACTGGCATTGATTCTGGTGCAGCACCGGCGCATCGCCTATCTGCGCGGCGGCGCCAAGGCCGTCGAGACGACGGGGCACGCGGGCGGCTTCGGCCTCGCGTTCGCGCCGGTCCTGCTGGCCGCCGGGGCGCAGCAAGGCTGCATTCTTGCCGAACGCATGTTCGCCTCCTTCCTCGATGAAGGCAGCATCACCATGCTGTCCTTTGCGTTTCGCATCGTCACCATTCCGCTCACGCTCTACGCGCTGTCCGTGCTTTCGGTGCTGTTCCCACGCTTCGTGTCCAGCTGGAGCGACAACGACCTCACAGAGCATGCGAGCGTGATCCGCAAAGGCCTGCTGGCGACCCTGCTGTTCCTGGTCCCGGCGGCAGTGGTGCTCTGCTCGTTTCCACAAACGGTGGTATCGGTACTGCTGGAGCGCGGTCAATTCGGCGCACCGCAAACCGACGCCACGGCCTCGCTGGTGATCCTATATGCCCTGGGTCTTCCTGCAATGGGGCTGGCGCTGCTTTGGGGGCGCGCCCTCCTCGCTCAGCATCAGTCACGCTTGTTTCTGGTGATTACGCTGATCAGCTCCGCGCTGACCATCGGCCTCGACGCGCTGCTCTACGGGCCATACGGCGCCGAAGGCTTGGCGTTTGCCTTCTCCTGCGGGGCAACGGTCCAGGCGTTGTTCATGGGACTGTATGTCTACCGCGCGTCACCCACCGGGCTTGCTCCGGGCGTCCTGGCGCGCTGGATCGCCACCGCAGCGGCTATTGCCACTGCCCTGCATTGGTTGCCTGCGCCGCACGGGCTGCTCCAGTTGTGTCTGTATATCGCGCTGGTGCTCTGTGCTTTTGCGGCAGGTGTGCTGCTGCTCGGCGAGCGGGACCTGTTCAGACCGACCTACTGGTCGATGAAAAAGGCCTGATCACTGGCGGCCGCTTTGCTCGAGAATAGCTGCTTCCAGTATCAGAGCGTGCCGCGCGGGTGGATGGGACAGGCGCGCGGCTAGCGCATCCCATTCGACAACGAGAGATGGAGGGCTAATTGCTCAACGCCGCTGCCTCAGGCGCTCTCGTTAGGACGGCTTTCAGCCAAGGTCGCGGAGCGACGGTAGCCTTTGCTGGCCCGCTACTGCTCCTGTTCGCCACTTCGCCTGGCTGGCGGTACCGGTGTCTCGGACGAGGGCACATTGGTGTTTCGATCAGACGAGCGACCGGTGTTGCCGGGCTCGGGCTGAACGTCCGGGTTATCGGTAATGAAGTCGGGAGTATGCGCAGGGTTCTGCTGCTGCCCCGGTACGGGTTGCTGATCGTGTGGCCGATCGAGCGGATCGATACTCATCACTCACCTCCGCAGCGTTAAAAGACCGCTGGAGGTTAGAGCCGTCCGAGCCTGATTGGTGCGAACCGCATATCGCACCATGCTTCGCCCATTCCCCGCCGCGCACTCGCCAGGTACAACGCACCTCGGTAACGCATCAGGACAACGGGATCTGTCGCTACGACAGACGAGCCGGTGTGCAAACGGCCAAGCGCGGCCACTGCACACCGAAACCCTCAGAAGACGGTCAGCAACGCGCCCCCGAGCGTCAGCAGCGGTGCCAACGGTACCGCCCAGCGCGCCTGCCAGGCTTGCAGCAACGCCAGCAGCACACCGGCCAGCATCGTCAGGCATAACCAGACCACCGTGCCGATCTCGGCGCCCTGGCTACCGATGCACAACCACCCGGCGAAACCGAAACAGCCGATTGCCAGCAAGCGCATGACTGGCGTGGTGGGCAATTGCAGGTCGCCACGCAGCAGCGCCGCACGATGGCGATTCATAGTCAGACATAGCAGCAGCATGCCCAGATAGCTCAGGGCGAAAGCCAGTAACGACATGCTCATATCTCTTGAGTCTGGGGGAGTCGACGATTGACGGTGAGACCTTCCCATGCGCCTCGCAGACGCCAGGCACACAGGGCGCAGACCAGACCGACGGCTGTCAGAAAGAGATCTACCGAGGCCAATGCCCAGTCGCCTCGCGCCACGCTGGCCGCCAGATGACCGTCGGACGTCAGCCCGTTGAGCAGCGGCAATCCCAACGCGAGCACCGCACCGAGCAACAGCTGGCCGCGCAACAGGCGCCGGCTTTGCTCGCGCCGCAGTACCGCCCACAACGCGATCAACAGCCAGGCAACGACAAACACCCAGCCTTCGGCCACCGCACGTTCCGGAACGGTCGCAGGGATCAGTCGATTGCCCCACAGAAGCGCCAGGCTGGCCAACGGCAGGCCGGCGAACACCGCGGCGTTCAGCGCGCGCACCCAGACCAGACGCCGCTCGCTCCGCTGCTCGCGCTTGGCCAGCCAGACTTGCAGCCCGCCAACCAGCATGGCGCAACCGCACAGGCCCATCAGCAGATACAACAGGCGCACCAGCGTGCCGCCGAATTGCCCCATATGCAGCCCAGCCAGCCAGAGGTAGGCACGGTAGCCCGTGGAAGCGTCCTGGCGATTGAGCAGCTCACCGCTGGCGGCGTCATAGGTCAGCGTGTCCTGTGGCGAGCCTATGCGTGAGCCGTCCCGGCGTCGGATATCCACGACCGCCGAAGCGTCATCCGGGTGGTGCACGCTGATCCAACCGACATCGCTTGTGCCCCACTGGCGTTGTGATTCGAGAATCAGCCCATCGAGAGACACGGGAGTCGCTGGCGGCAGGTTCACCTCCTCCCGCTCAAAGCTACCCATCACCTCACTGAAGTACTGCATGACGTTGTTGGAATAGCTCACCTGAACCGCGGCCGGCATGTAGGACGCGACGAAGATGGCCACGCCCGTATAGGCCAGGACCAGGTGAAACGGAAAGCCCACGACACCGAACAGGTTGTGCGCGTCGAGCCAGGCACGTTGCCCGTTGGCCTTGGGCCGGAGGGTAAAGAAGTCCTTGAAGATTCGCCGGTGGATAATCACGCCGGACACCAGCGCAACCAGCATGAACATTCCGGCCAGGCCGACGATATACATGCCGATGTCACCGGCGTGCAGGTTGTAGTGCAGCTTGAAGAAGAACTCACCGCCGACCGTTTCCGGCATCGGCACAGCCCGTGCGCTACGGGGATCGAAACTGACGTTATGGAAGGTGTCAGCTCCATCCACTTCCCAGCCCAGCCGCCAGTAGGGCTCCCGTTCGGTAGGGCCGTGCATCCAGAACGCATGAAGCTTTTCATGGACGTTCTGCTGCACCCAGCCTCGCACGTCATCCGCACTGATATGCGATGCAACATCCTGGTGCAACGCTGGGCGCATCCAGCGTGTCAGCTCCTTGTCGAAGCAGGCCAGGGTGCCCGCGAAGATGATCACGAAGAGCAACCAACTGGGCAGCAACCCGCCCCAGGTGTGCAACCCCGCCATGCTTTGGCGCAGCGTCATGGCCGTGTCCTCAATTCGCCGGAAAGAAAGGCGGCGAGACACAGCACCGCGGTCAGGCCGATCAGCGAAAGCCAGACACGCAAGGTGCTGCGTGCCGCGAATACATACACAGCAACCGCAATCCAGACGGCGAAGCTGCCCAGGCTGGAGAACACCACCCGATCAGGACGTGCCAGAGGCAGATAGACGGCGAGAAAGGCGGTCACGGCGTACGCCACGGCATAACCGCCGAGCCCCGCTGCCAGCACGCGCGAAAGGACGCGCCAGCGGTTCACGGATGGGTTTTGATTCAACTTTGCAGCTCCCTTGGCTTCGGCCAGACATGGGCTCAAAAGCTGTATCTCCCCGTCGCGACTACGGCAGGACACATTCACCCTTGACCTGGCGAAGCACTATAAAAATGATAGTAATTCGTATTATTAGACGTATCCTGTTGCTAACTTGTCAACGTTCCAAGATCAGCGCGCCCTTGGAGTGATCAAGGCATGACTGGTCGTCGCTAGCGCCATGGGCGATAACGATTCGAAGCACGTCATGCTGGCGAAACCGCGATCAGCCGTCCGCCTCGATGGCTGGATCATCGGAACGGACCGAGCGTTGGTCTCGCAACGAAACGCAGAGGACTATCGCCAACGCGGCCAGCATTGCCGCCGCCGTGCTCAGTACCCCGGTATGCGCGAGCGAGAACGCCGCGCGCCCGGACTCGAGCAACGCGTTGCTCTGCTGCCCCGGCAAACCGGAGGCCACTATCATGGTTTCGCCGATGGAAAGCCGAGCCTGAGCGGCGATCGCCGGCGCGAGGTTCTCAGGCGTCGCCAGCGCCTTGGCATACGCGGTTGCGAGCAGCACGCCGAATCCAGTGATGCCGAGTCCGGATCCCAGATCGTAGGCCGTCGCCTCCAGCGAACCGGCCGAGCCGGCCTTTTCCGGGGTAATGGCGGACATGATTGCGATGGACGAGGCCGTAAGCCCTACGGAGAGCGCCAGACCGAGCGTTGCAAGCAGACAGATCACAACAGCGCCCGCCGCATGGAAGTCGCTCACCGCCAGACCGCCTAGACTCGCCGCGGACGCAGCAAGCGATGCCGTCGCCAGCCAGCGCAGCCCCACGCGGCCCGCAATCCAGCCGGCTATAGGTCCGCCCACGGCAGCGGCTGCCATTAGCGGCAAGAGAAACAAGCCAGCCTCGAGCGGCGTTTTGCCGATCACGAATTGCATTTCCTGGGCGATCGTCAGCTCGACCCCGGCCAGGGCACCGGACGCGACCAGGGCCATGGCGAGCCCGGCCCGTACCTGGCCTCGCTTGAACAGCGAAAGGTCCAGCATCGGATGCGGCGAGCGAAGCTGAAAACGGCCGAATATGGACAACAGGCCAATCCCGACACCCAGCAGCGCGCCGGCGATCAGAGCGGATTGATCCGGTTTGAACAGCGACTTGGTCGCGAAGACCGAGAGCATCAGCCCGGCGATCAGCACCAGCGCTTGCCCGATAGGCCAAGGTGCATGGGAGTCCGAGCCCTCATTCGGGACCAGTGCATACACCAACGGCGTGACCGCCAGCATGATCGGTACGTTGATCAGAAATACCGACCCCCACCAGAAATGCTCCAGCAGCAGCCCGCCCACCAGCGGCCCCACAGCCGCTCCGGCCGCCGCGACGGTACCCCAGAGGCCCAGCGCAATACCCCTCTCGCGCTCATCGTCGAACGTTCGACGAACCACGGCAAGAATGGCCGGCATCATCATCGCCGAGCCCAGAGCAAGCGCTGCGCGTGCGGCGATGAGCACGGCCGCCGTCGAAGAGAAGGCTGCCCCGATCGAGGCCAGCGAGAAGATTGTCATGCCCAGCAGCAAGGTTCGCTGTGTACCGATTCGATCGGTCAGAAACCCCATGGGGACCAGCAGCCCGGCCATGATCAGCGGATAGATGTCGACGATCCACAAGACCTCCGTTCCCGAAGCGCGCAGATCAAGCGTCAGCGTTGGAATGGCGATGTGCAGGATCGTCACATCGATCATGAGCGGGGTGAAGGCCAGCAGAACGGCAGCGAGCAACAGCCAGCGGTTGATTAGTGGGTTCATGTCTACCTCGTCTGCCTGAGCCACATCGAGCTTGAGCCGCGAATCGTTCGTGCTCCCGGCCCCTGTGGCCGCGATGCACCGGACACGGATGATCCGACAAAGAACCTTATGAGTCAACTTTGTCTCATATTGGAAATAATTAACTTCAACCGGCTATTGAGTTGTCATTTGAGCCTTTATCTGGACAATACCGTGAGCTTTAATGATGGGAGTCACAACTGATGACGCAGCCCCTTCCCGACGATCGCCTGCTCAAGGCGTTGGCCGTCGCATTCGTAGACCGCCCGCGAGCGACGCTGAAGGAGCTCGCGGAAGCGGCCGGTATCAGCAAAGCGACGTTGCACCGGCTTTGCGGCACCCGTGACAATCTCGTCGAAATGCTGATGGCGCATGGCCTGACCGTGTTGAACCAGGTCATCCAGCGTACCGATCTCGACAATGCAGAGCCGCTCACGGCGCTGAAACGACTCATTCAGGAACACCTGGCACACCGAGAACTGCTCATGTTCCTGATGTTCCAGTACCGCCCTGATTCGCTCGATCCGGCTAACGAGGGGGCGAAATGGATTCCGTACGACAGCGCATTGGATGCCTTCTTCTTAAGAGGTCAACGCGCCGGTCTTTTTCGCATCGAGGTGGGCGCACCGGTGCTTACCGAGCTGTTTCTTTCCCTGATTTACGGCATCGTCGATGCCGAACGCCGTGGCCGCGCGGCGAGCGCCAGTTCGGCCGGCATCATCGAGCAGTTTTTTTTGCAAGGTGCGGGCGTGCGCGGCAACTGAGCGCGCCAAGCCCAAGCGAGAGGGTCAACGGGATTGCGATAAAGGAATGCCAAGCCAGCTACTCGCATCGGAGCGGCTGTCGGTCTGCGTGGTGCACGGCGTCATGCCGACACGGTGCAAGGCTCGGCACCGCCTGAAAGCCGACTGCCCAGGTGCTACCGGATTCCACCGGTTTCAGCGCACGCCGCTGACGCATGCGCCAATCGAACACGAAGGACGGCAGCCGGGGGTGACCTGGCTGCCGTCCGCGCTATCAGTCAGCCGTGCTCAAGACCCCGCGCTTGATCTGGTCGCGCTCGATGGATTCGAACAAGGCCTTGAAGTTGCCCTCGCCGAAGCCGCTGTCGCCCTTGCGCTGGATGAACTCGAAGAACACCGGACCGAGCAAGGTACCCGAGAAGATCTGCAGCAGCAGGCGCTGCTCGCCATTCTCCGATGCGCCGTCGAGCAGAATGCCACGCGACTTCAAGTCCTCGACGGGCTCGCCATGATTGGGCAGGCGGCCTTCGAGCATCTCGTAGTAGGTTTCCGGCGGTGCGGTCATGAATACCGTGCCGCTGGCCTTGAGCTTGTCCCAGGTCTCGATCAGGTTGTCGGTCAGGAAGGCGACGTGCTGGATGCCCTCGCCATTGAACTGCATCAGGAACTCTTCGATCTGCCCTGCCCCCTTGCTGGACTCCTCGTTCAGCGGGATGCGGATTATACCGTCCGGTGCGGTCATGGCCTTGGAGGTCAGGCCGGTGTATTCGCCCTTGATGTCGAAGTAGCGGATCTCGCGGAAGTTGAACAGCTTCTCGTAGAAGTCGGCCCAGTAGGCCATGCGCCCGCGATACACGTTGTGGGTCAGGTGATCGATGATCTTCAGGCCGGCGCCGACCGGATGGCGATCGACGCCGTCCAGGAAGACGAAGTCGATATCGTATATCGAGCTGCCCTCACCGAAACGGTCGATCAGATACAGCGGCGCGCCACCGATGCCTTTGATGGCCGGCAAACGCAGCTCCATCGGACCGGTGGGCATGTCGACAGCCTGCGCTCCCAATTCCAGCGCTTTGGCATACGCCTGATGCGCATCCTTCACACGGAAGGCCATGCCGCACACCGACGGGCCATGCTCGGCAGCGAAATAGGCCGCGTGGCTCTTAGGCTCACGGTTGACGACGGCGTTGATTTCGCCCTGGCGATACAGCGCCACGTCCTTGGAGCGATGGTTCGCAACATGGGAAAAACCCATGCTCTCCAGTACAGGTTCAATGACGTTCGGGGTGGGCGAGGCAAATTCGATGAACTCGAAGCCCATGAGGCCCATGGGGTTTTCAAACAGGTCGGCCATGATTGGCTCCTTTGACTGGCTGTGCATTGATAGGGATGACGTCAGGACACGTCAGCCCGGCGGCGCACAGGAAATGCCCCGAACACTGCGACCCAGATGGTCGCCAAGGGTCAGTCGAAAACCGAGAATCTTCATTCAGCCGTACACCCTGAGGGTCACATCCATACGATAGCTCTGGCCGACCACCACTGCAGCGTGGCCATCCAGGCTTTCGGACGAACACGCGCTGGCTGACCGGCAGGCGTCGGGGATGTGGTAATGGCTGAATGAATAGCTAGGTATGGTCATGGCTGTATGCGTTACACGCTCGGAGCTCGAACGCGCGATTGTTGTTTTTGCGTAATCGCATTACGTTTAGAGGAATCTGCGTGAGCCACGCGTGAGTGTCAAGCCTTAATCAGAGCATGGCGTGACACCGTCGCTCCGATTGCCGCTCGTCCTCCGCCCAGAACGCACCCGCCGGTTGGCTGCCGAAGCTACAACGCTGGCAATGAACCGTGAGGAAACGACCATGAACCGACTTTTCGACAAGACCGCCCCGCAGAACGTGCATGGCTGGGAGCGCACCGCGTCAGTAGCCGGCGGCCTGATGCTGCTGGGCAAAGGCCTGCGCCGTGGCGGCATAAGCGGTCTGCTGCAATTGGCAATGGGCGGCATGGCATTGGCACGCGGCATCAGCGGACGCTGCGAGGCCAAGCGGATCCTGACAGAGAGCGAGCAGCAACCGCGGCAGCAGGACGTGGTAGACAAGCAGCGGTACAGTCATATGCCCTTGGACTCGGAAGTCCACAGTCCCGACTTTTCCGAGCCTGACACCCCTCTTCCCGATACCACTCCGATGGGCCACGAAACACACCCGGACGCGCGGCGCCCCGTCTAAAGAAGCCTGTGAGCCGCCTCACGGCGGCAACTCGCCTGCGAACGGTCCGGGCGTGCGAGCCGTGCAGTTCGTCGCTTCCCGAGACGCTCGTTTCTCTCCTGAACCGCGGCGGACGGCATGCCCCCGTACAGCGGATACAGCGGCCGCCGAACGGCAATTGTCGATGTTTTGACGGCATGCTATCTATGCGCCGTGTTTCCGTCGCATTGATGCAAACTCAGGGAGAAAGCACATGGATACTACGCAAATGGACATCGAAGACACCGGCTGCTGGGGCGTGGTGTATTCATATGGCGGCGTTCTCGCCGTGTTCGAAAACGAGCAGGACGCTCAGAAGGAGGCGGCGGGTTTCAGCGGCGCGGTCGTCCGTATCGCGCGCAACATCCTGTCGGTCATCGGTGATGCAGCCGCAGCGAGTCAGTCGCAGTCCGTCTGAACGGTGCCGTTGCTACGCCAGGAAAACCATCGTTTGCGGCTCGTCGCAGGACGCCTGCTCCAGCGGGCGTCCTGGTATCGGCTGCGTGGATTTGGTCAAGCTCGAACTCGACTCGTGGTGGTACGGGACCAACCCCGTACCGGTCCGCTGGAACTCGACGAAGCTGTGGCCGTCGGCCCAGATTTCAGCCTCGTCGCCGAGCCTGTTCAGCTCAGCACCTGTTGCAAAACGCCGCCTGGTTGCGGGCGTGTTTCGAGTTGCTGCACGGTCTTCTGACGCTGCTGGGAAATGATGTCCAGCACCCGGCTGGGTTGGAGCTCTACGTCGTCGAAGGTGATCATCTGCCCAGGCTCCACGGCCCTTCTGAGTACCGTATGGCGCAACAGACCGATGGGCACGTGATCGAGCTCATCGACTAGCCGAACGGCTTCGCCACGGACATCGAAACCACCGATACCCCGGACGATCATCTCGCCGGCGTTCATCTTGCGCTTGGCTATCGCCGCGACACCCAGTGTTGGCTCGACCGAGTTATTCAACAGCACACCGCCACCGGCCAGCACGCGGCGCACCGTCTTGCCGACTTCCAGCGAACACAGATGGAACGGGCGAGTCAGCACGTAATAAGGGCCGGGACCGAGCTTGAAATATTCGATCGCGGGCGCCTGGTCGTTGTCATGGCGACAGACCAGAAACACGCCGCCTGCCGAATAACCATCGGGCAACACATAGTCGACCAGGGGTTGGCCAAGGCCATCGGCGATCAGGCCAAGCACCGTGCCGCTACGGTTGAGATCGGTCGAGGCCAAACCTTCCATTCCGCGCCGGCAAATGGTGGCGCCAAAACCGTTGCCCACCACTACCTGCTCGATCTGCACCTTGGTGCCATCGGTGAAGGATGTGGTCTGTTCGATGCTGATGCCCTGCCGCTTGGCCCAATAGGCCATGTCCTCGGGGCTCGGGTTGTGGTTCAGATAGCCTTTCATATTGCCGTAGACCAGCGGCTGAAAGCCCATCTGCAAGGCATCTTCACGTAACGCCGCGAGGGAGCCGGGTTGATCACCTTCCGCCTCGGTCAGCAAGCCCTTGCCGGACAGGTAGGAGCCCGTCGTCACTTGCAACTCCGCATTGACCGTCACAACCGGCACCCCGGCTTCGAAGGCCCGCTCGATGACCTCGGTTCCGAAGAACACGTCGCCCGTGCACTCGACGATGATGTCCGAATGCGCGATGAGCTCGTCGATCGAATTGGTCAATCGATCCGGCAGCGGGAAATCACGCAGGGTGTCCACACGCCTGCGGGTCAGCACACGGCTGATGTCCAGGTCCTGGTAATGCTGCATGATCAGCCGAACGAAACAGTGGGAGATCATCCCCGTACCTGAAACACCCACGCGTTTAACAGCTGCACCGGTCATTACGGAATTCCATTGGTTTTGACGAGAGGATCAGACTGTTACATTTTGATAAAGTTTTATCGTGGTCAGAGCTGACCGGCTCCCTGCACCACTGCGAACTGGGCCAGGCTGGGACCTTCGCCGCCGCTTTGCGGGTACGTCCTGAACGGCACACGGCTGTGCGCAGGCCCGAACGGCAGCGACGGCATGTCGCTCATCTGCTTGATCACATGGCGCAGCTCATCGCGCCAGGACTTGGGCCGAATGCCGAAGGTGCTTTCGATACGGCTGCAATCGAGCACGGACCAGGCAGGACGCGCTGCCGCACGCGGCAGGCTGCCGCTAGCGACCGGGAGCACCCGTGGCGCCTTGTCGATCAGGCCGGCCCGCTCGGCTTCGCTGAAGATCTCGACGGCAAACTCTGCCCATGAGCAGGGCTCTGCACCGCTGTAATGATAGATACCCCACTGCAGGTCTCCATCGCGGCAATAGCGCATCGCGAGTTCGATCAGGACACGTGCGACGCTGCGAGAGCGAGTCGGGCAACCGATCTGATCACTGACCACGGAAATCTCGTCGGTTTTGCGGTCCAGGTTCAGCATGGTTTTCACGAAATTGTTGCCGTGTTCGCCATAGATCCAGCTGGTACGCAGAATCAGGTGGCGATCGAGCGCTTCAGTGATGGCCACCTCCCCCGCTCGCCGCGTTTCCCCGTAGACGCTGATTGGCAAGGCCGGATCGGTCTCACGATAGGGCTCGGTACCGTCGCCGGCGAAAACATATTCGCTGGACAAGTGGAACAAGGGGATACCGAAGCGTTCCGCGGCCCGCCCCAGGTTGGCGGCGCCATCGCGGTTCACCGCCTCGGCATGCGCGACCTCGGCCTCGGCATGGTCGAGATTGGTATACGCCGCCGCATTGATGATCAATGCCGGCTGGTAGCGCTCGAGCGCCTGGCTAATCTGCTCGGGCGAGGTGATATCCAGGTCCTGATGAGCGAGCCCAATGGGCTCGAGCCCGAAACTGGCGGCTTGATTGACCAGGCAGTGGCCAACCTGGCCGCCAGCACCGCAGATCAGGATGCGCATGTTCGGCCTCGGCTGGCGTGGAAGCTCCAGCAGCTGATCATCCGGCTTCGCTGCCTCGCTCGCCACCTGCGACGTACCAGCGGCGTCGGTTGGCGTCTCAATCCCTGAGGTCACACTTGGCGACTTTGGGATCAATTCACGCACGGTTACCCCTAGTGCCTCCACCGGCGCATCGGCCATTTCTGTTTCGGGAGCAAAACGGAAACTTTCCAACAGCCCTTTCGTGACGATGCGGGCCTTGGTGAATTGGCGGCTCTTGAGCATCTGCAGCACTTGCCACAACCGCGACCCCAGCAGCCCCAGCACGCGGCGCTTTCGGAAATACCTGCGCGCGACGAACAGCTCGTTGCGTACCAGATGTCGGTGCAGCGCGACCCGGTTCGGGTCGACCTCGCGAAGAATATCGATGGTGCCGCTGACCCGACGCATGTGCAGGACCTTACTCGCAGCGACCAGATAACCCGGCACATCTTCGCTGATGCGCAAGGTGAATTCCGTGTCGTCGCCCCACATGAACATGGAAGCCAGAGGCAAGCCGTGGCGCTGTAACGACGCCCGTGGCACGAGGATCGAGACGAAGGTCGCCGGGCGCACCGGTATTACGCCGATATCGAGCAGTGCCGGCCAGTTCTCGTAGGCGATGGCGTTGGGACGTTCGTCGACACGCGGCACGTTGGTCAGCAAGCCATCTTCGGTGTGGGCCCGCGAAATGAGATAGGAAAACGGCTCCCGACGCGCGCGCAGTTGATCGTCAGCCTGAAGTAGCTTCTCCAGCGCGTCCGGCTCAGGTATGACGTCGTCATCCATCATCCAGACGAAATCGGCGCCCTGCTGGTAAGCGATGCGAAATCCGGCACTGAAACCACCGGAGGCGCCGGTGTTATGGGACAGCACATAAACCTTGAGATTGTCGATACCGGACTCGAGCAGCATCTCCTCGGTACCGTCATTGCTGGCGTTGTCCACCACGATAACGGCATCGCAACGCCGGGTCTGGGCATTGATTCCGTCCAGGCAGCGTCTCAGCAAGCCCTTGCGTTTGTACGACAGTACGACGGCGTATATCTGATCCATTGAAGTGCTCGGTATCTGGGCAAGAAGGCGGTAGGACTCGACACAGCAGCCATCCATGGTCCGACTGCGCTGAGATCGCACGAAGGTCGGGTCAGCTGGCTCTGCCGTGATGCTCAGCTCTGACCCGGGAAGGCAAACGGGGTTCAGAAAATGCCAACGAAATATGGCCAAGCGCCTTCTTCGGTGCGTCCGGTGCGAGCGCCATCTCTGCCGCCCGGTCTGACGCGCGCGAACTCAGCCTGCCAGCCCTGTTCACATACTTTGATTGGGTGGGGTCGCACGCATCAAAGCTGTGCAACCTTGCGCTACGACACAAGCAAATCCGGCCGACCTCCATGGCATGCCCTATACCCACTCGGTGCGCCCCATCAACCTGGCGAAGCAAGTGAGGAGAACCGTATGAATAGATCTCTATTGAGGTCGCTGGCGGCGGCTACGCTATTGACCGCTGCAGCCCAACACGCATTAGCCCAAGCGCCCGCTGGTACGCCGCTCGAAGATACCGGCTCGCGGCCTAGCCCAATGGGCAATCCCGCTCCACAGCAAAAGCTGGAAACCCACCGCAATCAGCAAGGCCAGATCGTCACCGAGGACGGCCGCGTGGTGAAGGGCCTGCCGCAGAACGATTCGGTGCCGAACCGGAACATGCACCATACCGAGCAGGAGACCCGCACCGACGACCCGCCCCACCGCTCGGCAACGCCGGGAGAAATCGAGTAGCAGCTCCCCAGAGCCGGGCCCAGTCGGGTCCTGTGGGCCTGACCGTCGCCATGCACTGCTTACACTTCCTGATCCGCTTGCCCATTGGGAGTCCACATGCCACAGCAACCACGAAATAACCGCAGCATCCGTCTCGCCTCACGATCGCACGGTGCACCGACCAGCGAGAACTTCCGCCTCGAAACCGGCCCGGTACCGAGCCCCGACGACGGCCAACTGTTGCTACGCACCGTCTACCTTTCGCTTGATCCTTATATGCGCGGTCGCATGAGCGCTGGCCCCTCCTACGCGCCGCCCATGGAGATAGGTGACGTGATGGTTGGGGGTACGGTTTGCCGTGTCGTCGAGTCGCGTCATCCTGATTACCAGCAAGGTGACTGGGTGCTCAGTGGCAATGGCTGGCAGGACTACGCGCTGTCCGACGGCCAAGGGTTGATCAAGCTCGCCCCTGACATGAAGCATCCGTCCCACGCTCTTGGGGTGCTGGGTATGCCGGGCTTCACCGCCTATATGGGCCTGCTCGATATCGGTCAGCCCAAGGCGGGCGAAACACTGGTCGTCGCCGCAGCCACCGGGCCCGTCGGTGCAACGGTTGGGCAGATCGGCAAGCTGAAAGGTTGCCGCGTGATCGGTATCGCCGGTGGCGCTGAAAAATGCCGGCATGCGGTCGAGACGCTCGGCTTCGACGCCTGTATCGATCACCGGGCCGGCGATTTTCCGGAGCAGCTGGCCCAACACTGCCCGGACGGCATTGACGTGTATTACGAGAATGTTGGCGGCAAGGTATTCGATGCCGTGCTGCCACTGCTCAACACCAGCGCACGGGTGCCGGTCTGCGGTGTCGTCGCGCAATACAACAGCACCGACCTGCCCGACGGCCCGGACCGCCTGCCATTGTTGCTCGATACCATTCTGAAAAAGCGCATGCGCATGCAAGGCTTCATCATTTTCAACGACTACGGTCACCGCTACGACGAGTTCACGCGCGACATGAGCGCCTGGTATGCCGAGGGCAAGATCAAGTATCGCGAGCAGGTCGTTCAGGGCCTGGAAAACGCGCCCGAGGCGTTTATCGGCCTGCTCGAAGGCAAGAACTTCGGCAAGCTGGTGGTGCAGGTGGGCGAGGCCTGATCCCATCTCATCCGGCGCGGTCAGGCGCAGCTTGTTTGGTGAGCTACGCCTGCCCGCCCGGTACCGAAATGCAGGCGGCCAGGCACCTTGTGCATCCGCCGCCTGGTTTTTCGCGAAAACAAAGCAGTGCACGTCGCCCCATTGTGGGAGCCGCGACCCCGCGGCGAACGGTGCAGCTCGGTGCAAAAAAGCTTCGGCCCGGGGGCGGGCCTCCCACAACAGCCATTGTGGGAGCCGCGACCCCGCGGCGAACGGCGCAGCCCGGTGCTGAAAAAGCTTCGGCCCGGGGTCGGGCCTCCCACAAAAACAAAGCAGTGCACGTCGCCCCATTGTGGGAGCCGCGACCCCGCGGCGAATGGCGCAGCTTGGTGCTGAAAAGCTTCGGCCTGGGGGCGGGCCTCCCACGAAAGCAGACTCGCTCCTATGGCAAGCATCAACCCGCCGATATCACTTGTAGGAGCGCGCGCCCTCGCTGATCCGCAACCTCGCTTTCAAGCGAGGCTCAGCCCTGCCCCAGCCCTGCAGCCATTTCACAGCGCCGCGCGTCCCTGGCCTGTTGCAGATGCGGCGGGCGGACGCCCGGAATCGGCTTGGCCAGGCGGATCTTCAGAAACTCGGTGGCGTCCGCATTGAGGCCCCGCCCGCCGCCATAAGGGAAATTGTTGTCGTTGGCCACCAGCAAGGTGCGCGAATCCAGCGGCAACACGCTTTCGATGGTCACGTAAGGAAAGGTGAACACTCGCTGGCCGTCGCCATTCAGGTCGTCGGGATCGGCCAGTTGCATGAGGTCGACCACTTCGGTCTTGTGCACGGCGCCGCCGCTGGCAACGCCGCGGGTGTCGATCAGGTAGATCTTCTTGAACGGTGTGCCGCTGGTGGCCGTCGCCCCGTTGCGTTCGATGACCAGAAAGCGCGTCTCGTCGACGGCGGTCATGTCCCCGATGGCGTGATCGGGCGCTTGCAGGCGATAGAAAAACGCCGTACCGGTGTAGCGTTCCTGATCGATGTCGAACTCGTTGATACGCAGGTTGCCGGCCGGATCGCCGGTGACGGTCTTCTCCAGCAGCGCGTACAGACGATCGCCACGCGGGTTGATGGCCATGCCTTCGAAGCCGCCCGAGCCAGCCAGATTGGCGGTCGCGCGCCCCGCCACCACGTCCTTGTGCTGCGGCGCGTAAACACCCGGCAGGGAGATGGCGCTGCGTGTAACGGTGCCGGACGCATCGGTCTTGACCAGGTACGGACCGAACTCATCGCCAAACCACATCGCGCAATTCTTGTCGCGACGCACCGACTCGACGTCCAGGTCGGCACCGGTTAGCAGGCGGCCAAAGTCGATGGCGCTGTCGACGCGCGGCTTGGAGCCGTCGTTGTAGTAGAAGCGATAGTCGGCCTGGATCGGCAGTTCCAGCTTCTGGTTGATGTCGTTGAGGGTCAGGCGTGACGGATGGGTGAAGCGCGCCAAGGGTGCACCGCTGAGGTAGTCACTCGCGCTGACCTTGCCACTGCCGCCCTCGGCCGTACGGAAGTCCGGCCGTACGCTGTAGAGGCGCAACAAGGTGTCCGCCGAGTTCGTTTGCCCGCCGAAGCCATTGTCGGTCATGAATATGAAGCTGTTTTCATCCGCGCCTGGAAGTACGGCGGAGAAACCCTGTACCGGCTGGCGGCCCTCGTACGGCGGCGCGAAGGTGCCGTAGGGATTGGCGTTAGTCATCTGACCCGAAGTCGGGCCATCGGAGAAGGTGTCGGCAGGCATCATTGCCCAGCCCACCAAGGTATTGCTGGCGGCCATGGCGGGGACGGAGATCGCAGCGGCAAGCGCCACGACCAGCGGCTTCGGGGTTCGCATGTAGGGTCTCTCCACTCGGTCGGAGCTGGCGCTGCGCGGCATGCGCAGCGCTCTGGCGTCGGAGAACAACCATAGAAAGTCACTGTGTCAGGAATATGGCCAAAACCAGCGAGACGTCGATAAACCGACACAGCACCAACCGAAACCGCACGCCACTCCCGATGAAGGCGTGTTTTAGGCCACCTCGTGACCTCTCGCTGCCTGCGCCAGGTAGAACCAGGCTTGGGTATCCAGTGTCAGCTCGGCACCGTTCAATGCCTCCTCGATCCGCTCCCAGCGCAAACTGCCAAGGATGGGCACCGGTTTACCGGGTAGCTTGCGCAGCCAGGCCAGGGCGACCTGGTTTGCCGTGGCGCCCAGCGCCGCGCCAACCTCTTCGAGCGCCCGTTGCAATTGAGGGCCGAAGCGTCCACCGCCCATCGGTGACCAGGCCAGCACATGCAGCCCTTCGCTTTCCATGGCGTGCAAGCGTCCGTCCCAGGCAGCGTCCTGAGCCAGCAGGGACAGCTCGATCTGATTGCAGCGCAGCGGCAATTCGCGAGCCAGCGTCTGGCAGTGCAGCAGCTCGGCGTTGGAAACACCCAACCAGCCGACCTTGCCGCTACCGACCAGATCGTCCAGCGCGCGCGCCACCTCGTCGACGCGCAGCAAGGGATCGGGGCGGTGCAGGAGGAAGCCGTCCAGACGCTCGACGCCCAAGCGTTTCAGCGAGCCTTCCACCGCTTCGGTGAGATAGGCCGCCTGAGTGTTGTAGTGCTTGATGCTCCAGCGAGAGTGATCCTGCGCAGCCGGCACGATGTCGGCCTTGCCGATCAACTGGATCTGCTGGCGCAAGGCCGGTTGCAGCTTCAGCGCGGCACCAAAATGCGCCTCGCATTCACCGGCTCCATAAATGTCGGCGTGATCGAAAGCGCTCAGACCGCGCTCGACACAGCGCTCCAGAAAGCTCAGCAAGGCCTGCGGCTGCGCAAGTTCGGGGTATTGCATCAGGCGCATCATGCCCAGCAAGAGAGGTTGTTCGACGACCTTGTTCAAGTGATCTCCGCGATTCGTCAGATTGGCTGGCAGCGGCACGGATGAAGTTACCGAGCCGTGAAATGCTGTACTGACCGACCCCGCCAAGCAAGGTTCGGCTCTGTACCGCTACGTTAGTCGGTTACCGATGACAACGTCAGCTGATCGCCCCAAAAAAGGGAACCTCGAGCTGATACCGCACCTTTCTGGTTCGACGGCACCGGGCTGTAAACCAGCCTGATCGTGCAATCGGAACACCGTGCGGGGCGCAGTAATCACTGCTTCCCGCCATATACGGACGTTTGGCACGCCGCATCCATTGGCTGCTCATCGCTGGCACGCAACCTGCTATGGCTCATGCAACGCCTGCCGAGCGATTCGGCAGCGCACCCGCGGTCAGCGAAGACCATCAGCCGCAAACGGCGCGGGACAGGTGCAACGGGCAACGACGCTCGGACAGTCACCTCCACAACCTACGAATACCAGGCAAAGGCGCCTGGAGCTGCTCGACAGCTCCAGGCGCCTTTTTGTTTTTGTACGACGGCGCCGCATCGCGGCTTCGACGGAGGAACCGGCATGAACGCAATCGTCACCCCACTCAAGAGTGAAACGCTGGTCGTCATCGGCAATGGCATGGTCGGGCATCACTGCGTCGAACAACTGGTCGAGCGCGGCGCGCTGGGCCAGTACCAGATCCATGTCTATGGCGAAGAGCGCCAACGCGCCTATGACCGCGTGCACCTGTCCGAATACTTCGCCGGCCGCGATGCTGACTCCCTCGCCCTGTGCGAAGCCGATTGCTACATCAGCCACGGCGTGCATATCCACCTTGGCGTACAGGTGCTGGAGATCGACCGCGAGCGCAAGGAAGTGGTGACCACCGAGGGTCGCCAGGCCTACGACAAATTGATTCTGGCGACCGGCTCCTACCCCTTCGTACCGCCGATTCCGGGCGCTGAAGGCAACTCGCGCCTGGTCTACCGCACGCTGGACGACCTCGACGCCATCCGTGCTGCGGCCAGCAATGCCAAGCGCGGCGTGGTCGTCGGTGGCGGCCTGCTCGGCCTGGAAGCGGCCAACGCGCTCAAGTCCCTCGGCCTCGAAGCCCATGTGGTCGAGTTCGCACCGCGCCTGATGCCGGTGCAGCTGGACGAGGAAGGCGGCGCCGCGCTGAAAGCCCGCATCGAGGCGCTGGGCGTCGGTGTGCATCTGTCCCGCGCTACCCAGGAAATCGTCATCGGCGAGGAATACGCCTACCGGATGAACTTCCAGGACGGTGCTGATGGTAGAAGTGAGTATCTGGAAACCGACCTGATCGTGTTCTCTGCCGGTATCCGTCCGCAAGATTCCCTGGGCCGCAGCGCCGAACTGGAAATCGCGCCGCGTGGCGGCGTGGTAATCGACAGCGACTACCGCACCAGCGACCCTTCGATCTTCGCCATCGGCGAATGCGCGTCCTGGAACGGCATGGTCTTCGGCCTGGTCGCACCCGGCTACACCATGGCACGCAACCTCGCCGCCCTGCTCACTGGCGAGCCGCACCAGCCATTCAGCGGCGCGGACATGTCGACCAAGCTCAAGTTGCTCGGCGTCGACGTCGGCTCCATTGGCGACGCCCATGCCGCCACGCCTGGCGCCAAAAGCTATCGTTTCATCGACGAAGCCAACGCCAGCTACCGCCGTCTGGTGCTGTCCGAAGACGGCAAGCGGGTCATCGGCGCGGTGCTGATCGGTGACAATAGCTACTACGACACCCTGCTGCAATACGCGCAGAACGGCATCAAGCTGCCGGCCGATCCGTCCAGCCTGATCCTGCCGCTGTCCGACGGCGCGCCGACGCTGGGCGCGGACGCCCTTCCCGACACCGCGACGATCTGCTCCTGCCACAACGTCACCAAGGGCGCGGTGTGCTGCCAGGTCGATGCGGGCATCACCGACCTTGGCGAGCTGAAGGCCGCGACCAAGGCCGGCACCGGCTGCGGCGGTTGCAGCGCGTTGCTCAAGCAAGTGTTCGAGCATGAGCTGACCGCCCGTGGCGTCGAAGTCGACAAGAGCCTGTGCGAGCACTTCGCCCACACTCGACAGGAGCTGTACGGCATCGTTCGCGTCGAAGGCATCATCAGCTTCCAGGAACTGCTCGCCAAGCACGGCCGCGGCCACACCGGCTGCGATATCTGCAAACCCGCGGTGGGTTCGATCCTCGCCTCCTGCTGGAACCAGCCGATCACCGATCCGGGGCTGATTCCGTTGCAGGACACCAACGACACCTTCATGGCGAACATGCAGAAGAACGGCACCTACTCGGTGGTGCCGCGCATCGCCGGCGGTGAAATCACGCCGGACAAGCTGATCGCGCTCGGTGCCGTCGCCAAGAAATACGACCTCTACACCAAGATCACCGGCGGCCAGCGCATCGACCTCTTCGGCGCCCAGCTGCACGAACTGCCTGACATCTGGGGCGAACTGATCGAGGCCGGCTTCGAGACCGGTCACGCCTACGGCAAGTCGCTGCGCACGGTGAAATCCTGCGTCGGCAGCACCTGGTGCCGCTACGGCGTGCAGGACAGCGTCGGCATGGCGCTGCGCCTGGAGGATCGCTACAAGGGCCTTCGCTCACCGCACAAGATCAAGTTCGGCGTCTCCGGCTGCACCCGCGAATGCGCCGAGGCGCAGAGCAAGGACATCGGCGTGATCGCCACCGAAAACGGCTGGAACCTGTACGTGGCGGGTAACGGCGGCATGCGCCCACGGCACGCCGAGCTGTTCGCCACCGACCTCGATGACGAGACCCTGGTGCGCTACATCGACCGCTTCCTGATGTTCTACATCCGCACCGCGGACAAGCTGCAGCGCACCTCGGTGTGGCGCGAATCGCTCGAAGGCGGCCTCGATTACCTCAAGGAAGTCATCATCGACGACAGCCTGAATCTTGCCGCCGAGCTGGAAGCGCAGATGCAGCTGGTGGTCGATCGCTACGAATGCGAGTGGGCCAACGCCATCAAGGATCCGGAAAAGCTCAAACGCTTCCGCACCTTCGTCAACGACCAGCGCGGCGACCCGGACATCCACTTCGTCAAGGAACGCGGCCAGCGCCGTCCGGTGCACGCACACGAACTTCACCTGATCCCTGTCACCGAGGAGGTTTTCTGATGAGCCAGTCCAACGCCGTACGTATTGATTCCGTTCAATCCGCCAGCTGGCGAGCCCTGTGCAGCCGCCGCGACCTGGTGGCCAACTCCGGCGTGGTCGCCTGGCTCGACGGGGAACAGGTCGCCCTCTTCCACCTCCCCGAGACCGAAACCGGCGAGCAGGTCTTCGCCATTGCCAACAAGGACCCGAAATCCGGCGCCAACGTCATCGGCCGCGGCATCGTCGGGCAGCTCAAGGGCGACCTGGTCATTGCCTCGCCGCTCTACAAGCAGCACTTCCGTCTGCAGGACGGCACCTGCCTGGAGTATCCGGAACAGCGCCTGCAGGTCTGGCCCGTGCGGCTCAAAGGCGATGCCGTGGAGGTCGCCGTCGACTGAGTTTCGCGATCAAGACTGCTCCGACATGGCATCCACGATCGCGCCTTGTGGGAGCGGTCTTGACCGCGAGCTTTTCAACCGTTTACCGCACCACTGCCCGGCCAATAGCTGGCCAGTAACGAATCCAGCCCTCGCCTCCCTTGGCCGGGCTTCACAACGCCCACAGAGATGCCGCCATGTCCTACATCATCCCTTCGGAATTCGTCACCAAAATGGTCGACGCCGGTGAGTCCAAGATCTACATGTCCACCCGGGACACCTTGATTCGGGCTTTCATGGCCGGCGCGATCCTCGCCCTGGCCGCTGTCTTCGCGGTGAGCATCACCGTGCAGACCGGCGCGCCGCTGCTGGGCGCCGTGCTCTTCCCGGTTGGTTTCGTGATGCTCTACCTGATGGGCTTCGACCTGCTCACCGGCGTGTTCGTCCTCACTCCGCTGGCGCTGCTGGACAGGCGCCCGGGTGTGACAGTGAACGGTGTGCTACGCAACTGGGGGCTGGTATTCCTTGGCAACTTCGGCGGCGCCCTGGCCGTTGCGGTGATGATGGCCTTCGTCTTTACCTTCGGCTTCTCCACCTCACCGGGCGCCATCGGTGAAAAGATCGCGCACATCGGCGAAGCACGTACCCTGGGCTACGCCGAGTATGGCCTGGCCGGCTGGTTCACCATTTTCGTGCGGGGCATGCTGTGCAACTGGATGGTGTCGATGGGCGTGGTCGGCGCCATGATCTCCACCTCGGTCAGCGGCAAGGTCATCGCCATGTGGATGCCGATCATGCTGTTCTTCTATATGGGCTTCGAGCACTCGGTGGTGAACATGTTTCTGTTCCCCTCGGCGATGATCATGGGCGGCGGCTTCTCGGTCATGGATTACATGATCTGGAATGAGATCCCCACTGCGCTGGGTAATCTGGTGGGTGGTCTGGCCTTTACCGGTCTGACGCTCTACACGACGCATGTTCGGACTGCACCGAAACGTGCTCTGACGCGTTGAGTCAGCCTGTTTCCGTCAGGTGCGCTTTGGTGCCGTGCGGTGTCGAAGCGTCATGCGGTGTGCCGACCACCGCCCCCTCACCCCAGCCCTCTCCCCAAAGGGGAGAGGGAGCCAGATCTGCGCAGTCATACGCACTGAGCAAGGCGAAGTTCTCCTTCCATCAGACCTGCAGCCCAGCCACATCCCCGTCAAACAACTCGGACCGCCCCTCGCCCCTCCGGGGAGAGGGCTGGGGTGAGGGGCAACGATGTTCAGCCGAATGCCGAGCGCCGACCGCGCTGGCGCTGGACAGAAGACGCCAAGCACCGAGCCTGCCGAACTGTTGCGTCCGCCAGACCTGCAGACCAACCACTCACTCCAAACAACTCGGACTGCCCCCTCGCCCCTCCGGGGAGAGGGCCGGGGTGAGGGGCTGCGGAGTTCAGCCGAATGCCGAGCGCCGACCGCGCTGGCGCTGGGCAGAAGACGCCAAGCACCGAGCCTGCCGAACTGTTGCGTCCGCCAGACCTGCAGACCAACCACTCACTCTCAAACAACTCGGACTGCCCCCTCGCCCCTCCGGGGAGAGGGCCGGGGTGAGGGGCTGCGGACTTCAGCCGAATGCCGAGCGCCGACCGCGCTGGCGCTGGGCAGAGGACGCCAAGCACCGAGCCTGCCGAACTGTTGCGTCCGCCAGAACTGCAGCCCAGCCACGTCCCCGTCAAACAACTCGGACCGCCCCCTCTCCCCTCTGGGGAGAGGGTTGGGGTGAGGGGCTGCGGAGTTCAGCCGAACGCCGACCATTCACCCGGCCACCAACCATCCACGCCTAACAACCCACGAATCCCATATGAGCACTCGATTAAAAGTTTCGGTGGGCCAACACACCGACAAAGGCGTGAAGGAAACCAACCAGGATTTCCACGGGGCCACGATCCCCAATGAACCCCAACTGAGCAGCAAGGGTGTCGCCCTCGCCGTGTCCGATGGCATTAGCAGCAGCGCGGTCAGCCATATCGCCAGCGAATCGGCAGTCAGCGGATTCTTCGCCGACTACTACTGCACCTCGGACGCCTGGTCGGTCAAGACCTCCGCGCAGCGGGTCTTGATGGCGACCAACTCCTGGCTGCACGCGCAAAGTCAGCAGAGCCAATATCGCTACGACAAGGACCGCGGCTACGTCTGCACCTTCAGCGCGCTGGTGATCAAATCGACTACCGCGCACCTCTTCCACGCCGGCGACTCGCGCATCTATCGGGTCCACGGCACGGCGCTCGAACAACTGACCCAGGATCACCGGCTGTGGCTGGGCGAGGACAAGAGCTACCTGAGCCGGGCGCTAGGCATTCATCCGCAGCTGGACCTGGATTACCGCGCCGAGTCGGTCGACGTCGGCGACACCTTCATCCTCGCTACCGACGGGGTCTACGAGTACATCAGCGCGGCGTCGATGATCGGCGCCATCGCTCATCACCCCGACGACCTGGACGCTGCCGCCCGAGCCATCGTCGAACAAGCACTGGACCAGGGCAGCGACGACAACCTCACGGTGCAGATCCTGCGCATCGACGCCCTGCCCCTGCAGCAAGCCGACGAGCTGTACCAGCAACTCACCGAGTTGCCCTTCCCGCCCGCGCTGGAGGCACGTACGCGGTTCGATGGCTACACCATCGTTCGGGAGGTGCATGCCAGCAGCCGCAGCCACGTCTACCTGGCGACCGACGATGACAGCGACACGCCGGTGATCATCAAGACGCCATCGATGGATCTGCAACAGGATGTGGCTTATCTGGAGCGCTTCCTCACCGAGGAATGGGTCGCGCGGCGTATCAATAGCGCACACGTCGCCCAGCCGTGCCGGCAGACGCGCAAGCGCAACTTTCTCTACAGCGTCAGCGAGTTCATCGACGGCCAGACGCTGACGCAGTGGATGACCGACCATCCGCAACCGGATCTGGAGACGGTTCGCGGCATCGTCGAGCAGATCGCCAAGGGCTTGCGAGCCTTTCACCGGCTGGAAATGCTGCATCAGGATCTACGCCCCGAGAACATCATGATCGACGCGACCGGCACGGTGAAAATCATCGATTTCGGCTCGACGCGCGTCGCCGGCATCATGGAAATCGCCTCGCCGACCGAGCGCAGCGAGTTGCTCGGCACGGCTCAGTACACAGCACCGGAATATTTCCTTGGCGAAAGCGGCACGCCACGCTCCGACATGTTCTCGCTAGCGGTCATCACCTATCAGATGCTGACCGGCAAACTGCCTTATGGCCTGCAGGTCGCGCAGTGCCGCACCCGCGCCGCACAGAACAGACTCAGCTACCGCCCGATTCGCGAACATGACCGAGAAGTACCGGTTCCGGCCTGGATCGACGACGTGCTGCGCAAGGCGCTGCATCCCGATCCGTACAAGCGCTACGAAGACCTCTCGGAATTCGTGTTCGAATTGCGTCAGCCCAACCAGGCCTTTCTCAACAAGGCGCGGCCGCCACTGATGGAGCGCAACCCCGTGCTGTTCTGGAAAGGTATGTCACTGGCGCTGGCGGTCACTGTGCTCATATTGCTGACGCGCTGAATCCGGTGCTGCTCATTCGGGACGCTGGGGCGCGTAGACGTTGAGGGCGGGATCGGCGATGCCGTCTTTCGACGGGTCAAGAATCCAGCGCAGCTGGGTCACCAGCTCTTCGCAATTCTCGCCGCGCTGCTGCCAGTCCTGGAAGGCGATCCGTGCCGCGCTCAGAGAGGTCTCGGCAATCCGCTCGGTTTCCGAACTCGCCTCACCCGGTTGCCACCCATCGAACACGGCCTTGAGCCCGTGCTGCGCTTCTTCGGCACCCAGTTCGCCGTCGGCCCAGCGTGACGTGATGTCCTGAGCCTTCTGCAGCGCACTTACCGAGGGATATGACGTTTCCATCTTCGACTACCTCCAGCAGGTTCTTATCTGGGTTGGAGTCCGTAGGCGCCGGCAAATTCGTCTCCGCCCATCAGCCGAACGCTGTAGACCGGCTGCGGCGACACCCACCTGTTAATCGTCCGGGGTTAGCCGCCCGGATACCCGTCCGTCCGCACCGCAACGCTGGGCGTCAGCGTCGGAGGTCCAAGAAGCACCGCCCACTGCGCTCGGAGACCGATATGCACCTGATCCATCTTCTCTTGCCGCTGTACGACAACGACCAGCAACCCAATGCCGAACATACTGTTTGCCCAGGTCCGGGAAGAACTGCTCGAGCAGTTCGGCGGCCTGACCGCGCATACCCGCGCGCCCGCCAAAGGCCTGTGGCAAGAAGATTCCAGCCACGCGGTGCGCGACGATCTGCTGATATACGAAGTGATGACGGCCGAGCTCGATCGTGGCTGGTGGCAAAGCTATCGCGCCACATTGGAACGACGCTTTCGTCAGGAACAAGTGCTGATCAGGGCGCAACGGATCGAGGTTTTATAGCGACCGACAACTGCACCGAAACCCGGCTGCGCTAACGCTTCATGCTGGCATCCAGACAGGCATGCCGGACCCCAACGGCGACCGCCCCAGCATAAAAAGATGAATTTCTGGTGAACCTGGCAGGTTTCTTATTGTCAGTCCTGGCTGCGGCACTACGTGAGGCGCCCGGTCACGCCTCGGGGGAATGCATCCTCCCAACCACGATCAGTACATCCGGCATGCCTGCCTTTATTTCGTTTGCAGCAGGCATTCTGGCGGTTTCGTCAGCCCGGTTCATCTATGTTTTTTGGCCCATCCACCGGGCCTTCATCAGTCAGCGCGAAGACCACCATGCTCTTATCCTGTCGTTCCGATTCACATCCATCCCCTGTTTCCCTGTCGACTAGCCAGCGCGCCCTTTGCGCCGGGCTGCTCGGCGCATTGCTGGCGGTCATGTCGCCAGCCCAGGCCCAGCAATCCAATGATCGCTGGGTCAGCGACACCTTGAGCACCTACGTACGCAGTGGCCCAACCGATGGCTATCGCATCGTCGGCAGCCTCAGTTCCGGGCAGAAGGTCGAGCTGCTCGAAACCAGCGGTGACTACAGCCAGGTCCGCGGCGAAAACGGCGACCGCGTCTGGATTCGCACCAGTGACCTGCAGGAAGTTCCCGGACAAGCGGAGCGCGTACCCGAGCTGGAACAGAAGGTCGCCGAACTCAGTGAGCAGTTGAAGACCATCGACGACAGTTGGAAAACGCGCGTCCAGGGCATGCAGGAAACCCTCGACTCACGCAAGGCTCTCATCGATGAGCTGGAGGCACGGCGCAAGGCGCTGGACGAAGCGCTGACCGCCACTGAATCGGAACTGCGCGATGCCGAGGCTCGGCTGGGCGATGAAAACAATCAGGTGCTGATGCGCTACATGGTGTATGGCGGCAGCATCGCCGGCGCAGGGCTGCTGGCCGGCTTGATCATTCCAGCCATGACGCGCGGCCGCAAACGCAACGACCGCTGGTTCTGAAGCCTGCCCTCGCTCGAATCAGGCCGGCTCGGGCTGGGGTAACCGCTGCGTCGCGAAGGTCGACTCTCCCGGTTGTACCTGGTCGATTCGTGCGAGGATCTGCGTCGGCGTCATCGGACGATCCAGCAGAAAGCCCTGGAGCGTCTCGCAGCCAAGGCCGGTCAGGAAGTGCTGCTGCTCGGCGGTTTCCACGCCTTCGGCAACCACCTGAAGTCCCAACGCCTTGGCCAGCGCGATAATCGCCGAGACGATGACGGAATCTTCATTGCCGACGCTCATTTCCTTGACGAACGCCCGGTCTATTTTCAGTTCGCTGGCCGGCAGTCGCTTGAGATAGAGCAGGCTCGAATAGCCGGTGCCGAAGTCATCGATGGACGCCTTGACGCCCATCGCCGTCAGTTTCTCCAGCGTTTCGATGGTGGTTTCCGGGTTGCGCATGGCCACCGTTTCGGTCACTTCTATTGTCAGCATCTCCGGCGGGATGCTGTGGCGTTCGATAGCCTCGATGACCACCTCCAGCAGATCCGGCTGCTCGAACTGCACGGCCGACAGGTTCACCGCGACCGTCCAGTGGCTTAGCCCCCGCTCGTGCCATTCACGCAGCTGCCGGCAGGCCTCGTTCAGTACCCACTTGCCGATCGGGACGATCAATCCGGTCTTTTCCGCCATCGGCAGGAACACGTCTGGCGACAGCATGCCGCGCCGTGGGTGCTGCCAGCGCAGCAACGCCTCGAAGCCGCGGACCGGGCCGGCGGGCGCTTCGAATTTGGGTTGGTAGTACAGGCGCAGCTCGGCATTGGCCTCGGCGAGCCGTAGCTCGTGGAGCAATTGCAGGTGCTCCACCGCGTTCGCATTCATCGACGCTTCGAAGAAGCTGTATCCGTTCCGGCCCGCGCTTTTGGTGTGGTACATCGCGGCATCGGCGTGTAGCAGAAGGTCTCGTTCGGCATCGCCGTCGTCCGGGTACACGGCGATGCCGATACTCAGCGAGACGCTCAACGTGTAGCGCGACAGTACGAAGGGCTCGCTGATGCACTGCACCAGTTTCTCGGCGAGAGTCGCGGCATCGTCCGGACTGGAGATGGCGGCCAGTAATACGAATTCGTCTCCACCGAGGCGTGCCAGCGTGTCCTGGGCACGCACGCAGGCCCGCAGGCGCTCAGTCACGCCTATAAGCAACTGGTCGCCCAGGTGGTGACCATAGGCGTCGTTCACCGCCTTGAACCCGTCCAGGTCCATGAACATCACAGCGAAGCAGCTGCGCTCGCGCTGTGCCACTTTCAGCGCCTGGCTCAGGCGATCTTCCAACAGCAAGCGGTTCGGCAGGCGGGTCAGATTGTCATGCAGCGCCAACTGCATCAGTTCGGAGTTGGCCTTTTCCAGCGAGGAAGCCAGCACCGAAGTACGCGCCTGCAGGCGCGCATCGAGCACCGAGACGATCAGGGTGATCGCCAGCACCGCGAGGGTCAGCACGATGACCAGCAGGGCCAGCCAGTTGGTGTTCACGCCGTTGGCCGCTCCGCAGAAGCTGCCCTCCGGGAAGCCCGCCGCGGCCATGCCGGTGTAGTGCATGCCGACGATGGCCAGACCCATCACCAGCGCGGCGGCGCTGCGCCAGGCCCGCACATGCTGCAGATTGGAGCGCAGCCGGAAGGCCAGCCATAGCGCAGCGCCCGACGCAATGACGGCAACCACCACCGATGCGGTCAGCCAGGCGATGTCATAAACGATACCGGGCTGAATGCGCAGCGCGGCCATCCCGCTGTAGTGCATCGCTGAGATGCCGGCTCCGATCAGTAGCGCTCCTTGCACCAGGCGAGTCCATGGCAGCTCGTGTTGACAGACCAGCCATAACGCCAGCGCAGAAGCACCGATGGCGATGACCAGCGAGCCGGCGGTAATCGAAGGGTCATAACCCAGCGGGATTGCCAGGCTGAAGGCCAGCATGCCGATGAAGTGCATCGACCAGATCCCCAGGCCCATCGAAAACGCACCACCGAGCAGCCACCACCTCGCCGCGCGACCGGTTGAAGTCGCAACCCGACCGGCCATGTCCAGCGTCGTGTAAGAGGCCAACATGGCAACAACAAACGAGAAGAAAACGAGAATGTTGTTATAGCTTCCGACCAGCATCGGTCTGTCTTCCTGGGTAAGGGGCGCTGATATTGACCGAAGAATCGATAAAGGCGAAGTGCCATTTATCAAATGCAGGTTGGCGGCTGCCCCTGCCTGGCCGTGGCTGCTCCATTCTGTTGTCGGTTCGTTTGTCGAACCCTGAAGTCAATACACAGAGTTATCTGCCAAACGGTCGGCTCAGACGAGCCCGGAGCTTGACCGGGCTTTCAACTTGAGGCGAAATGCGAGCACTTTGCCACCGGCAATGCGATCCACCCCGGCTTTCACGCGCCGCCGAGCGCGATCGATTAGCCCTCGACTCGTTCCGTTCTGTACAGCTTGCCAGTGAATCCGTGCCGCCTGGCCGCTAGCGGCCAAAAGTCGTTCTGCCCCACAGGAACGCCTATCGGCAATACGGATCAAACCCGACGCTGCATCTCCCATAAGGACCCGCGCCAATGGTCTCGTTGCAACAACGCACATTCAACGTGATTGCCAAGAAAGAGCATGAGCTGCTCGATAGCTGGACCCGTGAACTCGAAGCCAGCGGCATGTACCGCAACGTCAAGATCGAAGAGTTTCGCCAGCAGACGGCCGACTTCATTCGGTTGCTGATCGAGGGCGCCGGTCAGTCCGAAACCACCGATCTCCGGGCGGGCAACTGGGAAGACATGCGCCAGTTCCTCGAACAGCTGTCGCACAGCCGCGTACTGCTGGGGTTCGATTCGCAGCAAACCGCGGGTTTCATCTTCTCGTTCAAACGCCCATTGATGCCCCTGCTGCAGACCGAATACGCCGATGAACCGGCGCTGCTGGCCGAGCAGCTCTGGGCGCTGTCGGAGCTGATCGACCAGCTCGGTCTGCACACGGTGCGCACGTTCCAGAAATCCCGCGAGGCGGTGATCAAGCGTCAGCAGGAAGAGCTGCTCGAGCTGTCCACGCCGGTGGTCAAGCTGTGGGACGGCGTCCTCGCCCTGCCGATGATCGGCACCCTCGATTCGCAACGCACCCAGGTGGTGATGGAGTCGCTGCTGCAGCGCATCGTCGACACAGGTTCGGAAATCGCCATCATCGACATCACCGGCGTGCCGACCGTGGACACCCTGGTGGCTCAGCACCTGCTCAAGACTGTCACGGCCATCCGCCTGATGGGCGCTGACTGCATCATCAGCGGTGTACGCCCACAGATCGCCCAGACCATTGTGCACCTGGGTCTCGACCTGCAGGGCATCGTCACCAAGGCTTCCCTGGCCGATGCACTGGCGCTGGCACTGCGGCGCTCCGGGCTGACTGTCAGCAAGGCGGTGTAATGGAGCGCATCCCAATACTGCGAATGGGCGAGTTCCTGCTCGTCACCATTCAGGTCGATATGCACGACCAACTGGCCATGACGCTGCAGGACGACCTGGCCGAGCGCATCAGCGCCACGTCTGCCAAAGCGGTGCTGATCGACATCTCGGCGCTGGACATGGTCGATTCCTTCATCGGCCGCATGATCAGTTCAATCTCGGGCTTGTCCAGCATCATGGACGCCGAGACCGTTGTGGTCGGTATGCAGCCGGCGGTGGCGATCACCTTGGTCGAGCTGGGTCTGACGCTGCAGGGCGTCAGCACGGCGCTTAACGTTGAACGCGGAATGCAGCTGCTGCACAAGAGGATGGCTGAAAAATGACCGTGCGCAGCAGCGGCAGCACACCGGTACGGATCGAGCAGGATGTGGTGCTCGCGCGCCAGGCGGTCCGCAAGCTGGCGCAGGATTGCGGCATGCGCCTGATCGACCAGACCAAGCTGGTCACCGCCGTCAGCGAGCTGGCCCGTAACACCGTCGTCTACGGCGGCGGTGGCGATATGGACTGGGAAGTGCTCTACGAAGGTCCGCGCAGCGGTATTCGGCTGACCTTTCGCGACGAAGGTCCTGGCATCGCCGACATCAAACTGGCATTGACCGACGGCTGGACCTCCGGTGGTGGTCTCGGGCTTGGACTGACCGGCGCCAAGCGCCTGGTGGACGACTTCGAGCTCGCCAGTACTCCCGGCGTCGGCACACGCATCAGCATTACCAAATGGTCATGAACATTCAGGGCTCGATGACCACCGTCCTGCCGATCGAGGACGAAAGCCAGATCGGCCATGCGCGGCGCGTCGCGCAATCGCTGGCAGTCGAGCTCGCATTCGATGAGACCGATGCCGGACGCGTCGCCCTGGTCGCCACGGAGCTGGCCACCAACCTGCTGAAACACGCGCACCATGGCGCTTTGCACCTGCGTGCGATACCGGCACAAAGTGGACAGGGAATCGAGCTGATCGCCATCGACCGTGGCCCCGGCTTCAACCCCAACGAGTGCCTGGCCGATGGTTTCTCCACCGGTGGCACCCAGGGAACCGGGCTCGGTGCTCTCTCGCGTCAAGCCCAGCTGTTCGATATCCATTCCGACAGCAGAGGCTCGGTGGTACTGGCGCAGCTTTACCCACGCCACGTATCGGCCCTGCCACTTCGGTTCGGCGTCAGCCAGCACTCCCTGAAAAACGATCCGGCCTGTGGCGACGTCTGGCACCTGGCTGTCGAGGGTACACGGCTCAGTGCGCTGGTCATCGACGGCATCGGACATGGCGAAGACGCTGAAGAGGCCGGCCTGGCCGGCGCTGCCGCTTTCGCCATGGACCCGTTCGCCGACCCGACGGTCAGCATGCTCGACATGCACCAGGCGATGACCGGCTCACGCGGTGGCGCAGCGGCTATCGCCCTGTATGACGCCGACAAGGTGCGTTTCGCCGGCATCGGCAACATCGGGGCCTGCCTGCTGAACGCTGAAAAGAGTCGCGGCATGGCGTCTCACCCAGGCATCGTCGGCTCTCAATTTCGCAAGGCCGTCGCATTCGATTATCCGGTCGATGCGGCGCAGCTTCTGGTCATGTACAGCGATGGGCTCCAGTCGCGTTGGGATCTGCGCGACTACCCCGGTCTGGTGCATCGTCACCCGGCCATCATTGCTGCGCTGCTGCACCGCGACTTCTGCCGTGGTCGCGATGACGTGACCGTTATGGTGATTGCGCTGGAGGCAATCGTTGACTGACTCGAATACGAACGACCTCATCGAACAACTGCGCAGCGAGAACGATCTGCTGCGCGCCGAACTCGAGGAAACCAACCAGGGCGTCCTCGCGCTGTATGCCGAACTCGACACCCAGGCCGAACAGCTGCGACAGGCCTCGGACCTGAAAAGCCGCTTCCTGTCCTACATGAGCCACGAGTTCCGTACACCGCTGGGCTCAATCCGCAGCATTACCCGTTTGCTCAGCGATGAACTGGACGGCCCGCTCAGCCCCGAACAGCATAAGCAGGTCCTGTTCATCAGTGGCGCGGCGAGCGAGCTTAGCGACATGGTCGACGACTTGCTCGATCTGGCGAAGATCGAAGCCGGCCGCATCACCATTTCGCCGGCCTGGTTCGACATGCTGGATCTGTTCGCGGCCTTGCGTGGGATGTTTCGGCCGATCGTCGATGCCAACGCAGTGGACCTGATATTCGAGGAGCCGCACGATATGCCGCGGCTCTATACGGATGACAAGAAGCTTGCACAGATTTTGCGCAACTTCATCTCCAATGCGCTGAAATTCACCCAGAACGGCGAGGTGCGGATTTCCGCCTGCGCCGAGGGCGACAGCGAGGTTCGCTTCGCCGTGACGGACACCGGCATCGGCATTCCGCAAGACATGCACGGCAACCTGTTCGAGGACTTCGTGCAGATCGACACGCCGTTGCAGAAGCGCCTGCGTGGCACCGGTCTGGGATTGTCCCTGTGCAAGCGCTTCGCCGAACTGCTGGGCGGCCGCGTTGGCGTCGACAGCAAACCGGGGGTGGGATCGACGTTCTACGTCGTCATTCCTGTCGCAATTTCCACGGAGCGCGCTGATGGAGCATAAGACCCGGCTGCTGATCGTCGATGACAACGCTGCCACGCGCTACGCGATTCGCCGGGTGCTGGAACGCCACGGTTACGCCGTGCTGGAAGCCGGAACGGGCACCGAAGGGCTGGGCTTGATCGCGACCGGAGACATCGACGCGCTGATCCTCGACGTGAATCTGCCGGACATGAGCGGCTTCGACATCGTGCGCCAACTGCGGACCGATGACCGCACGCGCCTGCTTCCGGTCATTCACGTGTCTGCAGCATCGATCCAGACCGGCGACATCATCACCGGCCTGGACGCGGGAGCCGACGCTTACCTCATTCACCCCGTGGATCCGGACGTGCTCCTGGCGACCCTGCGCACGCTGCTGCGTGTGCGCGACACCGAGCATGCGCTGCGTGAAAGCGAGGCGCGGTTTCGTGAAATCTTCTCCCAGGTCGCGGCGCCGATTGCGGTCATCGACCCACAGCTGCGGATTCACGAAAGCAACCGTGCGCTGTCCCTGCTGCTGGCCGTCGAGCCGGAGCCAACGGCACTGGCCGCGAGCCTTGCCGACGGGCAGGAAGCAAAGCTGCAAGCGTTGCGGGAGAGCCTGGCGAGCGGTTCTCGCTGGCAAGACACCCTGATCTTGCAAGTGACAGGCAAGCGTCGCGAAACCAAGTGGCAGGTGTCGCCCTATCGGGCGTCCGAGCTCGGCCTGGTCGTCATCGAAGACATCACCGAGCAGCGCCAACGCGAGCGCTCGCAACGGCAGCAACTCGACAACGCCAACAACGAGCTTGCCCGCGAAGTCGCCGAGCGCGTCCGCACCGAAGGGCAGCTGATGCAGGCGCAGAAAATGGACGCGCTGGGCAAGCTGACCGGCGGCATCGCGCACGACTTCAACAATCTGCTGACCGGCATCATCACCGGCATCGAGCTGCTGAAAAAACGCATGCACGAAGGCCGCACCGATGCCGTTCTGCGGTTTGCCGATACGGCGCTGAACTCGGCCCGCAGTGCCGCGTCGATGACCAACCGGCTGTTGGCCTTCGCCCGCCAGCAGCCGTTGGATGCGCGCCCGGCCGACCTCAACGACCAGATTCGCTCGCTCGAGGAGCTGTTACAGCGAACCATTGGCGAGGATATAGCGCTGAATCTGGAGCTGTCCGAGCAAGGCGCTGTGGCACAGGTCGATGCCAACCAGCTCGAAAGCGCAATTCTCAATCTGGTCATCAATGCGCGCGACGCCCTGCCCCGCGGCGGCAATATCACAATCCGGACCGCGCCGTTGCGGTCCGAGGGCGATGCGGATCTGGCTGACGGCGACTATGTCGTGTTGACGGTCAAGGATGACGGCACCGGTATCGCACCGGAGGTGCTTGGCAAAGTCTTCGACCCCTTCTTCACGACCAAGCCGCTTGGCCAAGGCACCGGCCTCGGGTTGTCATCGATCTACGGGTTCGCCCGCCAATCCGGAGGCGAAGCCAGGCTGAGCAGCGTCCTGGGCGAAGGCAGCGAAGTATCGCTGGTACTGCCGGCAGCCATGGCTGACCACACCGCCGCGGCGTCGATCCATGAACTGCCACAAGGCAACGGCGAGCATGTCCTGATCGTCGAAGACATGCCGGCAGTACGCATGCTGGTGGCCGAGATGTTGAGCGAGGCCGGCTATCGATGCAGCGAGGCGGGCGATGTCGCCACGGCATTGTCGGTACTGCAGGACGACGCCAGCATCGACCTGCTATTGACCGACGTGGGGCTGCCACAGCTTTCCGGACGGGAACTGGCTGACACAGCGCGAACCCACCGCCCTGCATTACCCGTGCTGTTCATGACCGGTTACGCCGAAAACGCCGTGCGTCGTGATCGCTTTCTCGCGGCCGGAATGGACATGGTGGTCAAGCCCTTCCAGATCGGCGATCTGCTCGGCAAGGTGCGGCAGATGCTCGATCAGGCAGCGATCACTTCTGCCGATTGAGGCCGCAGCGGCGCTAGCTTTTGACCTTGTCTGCCTTGCCTGCCTTGTCGGTCGCGATCAGGTCTCCCCAGTCGCCAAATTCATACCAGTCGTCACCCATCATTTCAGCCGGGTGCTGGGTTCTGCCGGCGCCGTTGCCGCAGGCCAGCGAATCGGCTGGGCAATAACGATCGCACCCCCAGCAGATGCGCTCGGGATGTGGCGGGTTGAGTGGAAATTTCTTGGCCATCGCAGGCCTCGGTCTTCGCTGGAGAATGAGCGCTCAGGCTAACCAGTGTGACCGCCAACGGACTTGACCACGCTCAAGAATCATCCAGCGCTCGGCCTCAGACCTTGACCTCGGTAAGTTCCATGACATGGGTAATAGCCCCTGCACGGGCATCCCACACATAGCGGAAATGCGGACCCTGCACCGGCAACGAGACGGCACGCGGACGAAAGGCCGCCGCGCATTCATGCCCATCCAGGCGAACGCTTTTGTACAGCAAGCCCCAAGTCTTGCCGTCGCGCTGCTCTCGGGCGAATGCCTGGCTGTTGCCATAGGCCGCCGGGTCGGGCTGATGCAACTCGGGTAGGTCGCGTACGTCGATTAAGGGTTTGACGACCTTGTTGACGTAGGCACGCACAGTGATTTCCACGTTGGTTTCGCCGGTCGCCGCCAGGAAACGTTCCTGATGGAACTTGGTTTCGGCGATGGCGGCGTCTATCGAGCTGGCGCAGTAATAGACACCGTAGCTGCCGTCGCTGAAGCGGCTGGAATTGCCAATATGGGTGAAGGCGGCCATCACTGCCGTCGAACCCGGTCCGCTGACGCGGTCGCTGGGCGCGACGCGCTGTAGCGAGCCCGCCTCTTCTCGCAGGCGATCGTTGGTAATGGCTTCAAGCGCGAAGGCGATTTCCAGATCGTCCGGGCTGAGCGTGTCCTCGAACACGGCCAGCGGCGGAAACGAGCTGTTGACGATGCGGTAAGCCCGCCGCCAGGCCGGTAGGACCTCCTGCATCAGCCCCGTACCCAGTCGAGATAGCGTCGTACATCGGCCAGATCGACGACTTGCCCACCGAGCATGTAGTCGAGGGCGCTTGCGCCATTGAACGGCGCGGCATCATTGGGCTTGTGCACCCATTCGTAGGCCCGCTCCGTCTGGTTACTGAAGATGATGCGCAGCGCCTTGTGAATGCCCATCAAATAGGAAATGCGCTCCAGCGTATCGCGCGGCAGGCGAACTTCAGGAAGTTTCTTGTATTTGAAGTAGGTCGTATTGCCCACCGAGCCGAGCAGTATCCGCTGCTGCTCGGCACTGCAATTCCACAACCCCATGAGGTTGAAGAAAAACGTCAGCGCTACTCGTCCTGCCTCGGGCGAAGCAATGTCCGGTTTGCTGACCGCCTGTTCGAGTTTCATCTTCAACTCCGCCTGATTATTGCCACTGGCTACAGATTACTCCGCATACGGATAATTTCAACAACTACCTACACATACGAATAACCATGCATGCGAATAATCAGTTCATTGAACAGTTATTCCAACGCGCAGCAACGGCGAATATTGCGAGGCCATTTCAGAATGCTCGCTTGAGGGTCTTCCGGTCGGTTCCAAACGGCGAGGTTAGAGGAATCAACCCTTCAAAGCGCCCCCGCAGCTCGATCCCTGCCCTGCGGTACATGCATAGCAGTGATCGCGAGTGACGATGGGATTGCCGTCCAGATTCGAGGGCTCGAGCAAATCGCGCAGGTGTGCGCGGTCCCGGCTAATGAGCCCGGGAAGGGTCATCGGCAGTTCCAGCATCTGATTGAAGTCGCAGTCATACAGATAGCCCTGCCAGTCGACGCTCACCAGATTGCGGCACATCACCGCATCGAGATTCTCCGGCCGATAGCTGTCGCGCAGCAGCCGCATGTAATCACTGAACTGCCCCTTGCTCACCAAGGTACTGCCGAAACGGGCGATAGGCTGGTTGGTGATGGTCAGCAGGTGATTGAAGCGAATACCGAAATCTTCGGCCAGATGCACCTTGTAGTCCGCCTCCAGTTGCGCCTGCGGCGGCGGCAATGCAGGGCCCTGCGGGTTGTACACCAGATTCAGGGTCAAGCCGCCGGCCTCGTCCCCATACCCCAGCGCGTTGAGCATACGCAGCCCGGCGATGCTCGCGTCGAACACGCCATCGCCGCGCTGCCGGTCGACGTTATCGCGCGAATAGCAAGGCAGCGACGCCGTCACCTCGACACCCTGCTCCGCCAGGAATTCGGCCAGGTCTTCTTGCCCCGGCTCGCTCAGAACGGTCAGGTTGCAACGATCGATCACGCGCAACCCTTCGCGACGGGCATGCCGTACGATTTCGCGAAAGCGCGGATGCAGCTCCGGCGCGCCACCGGTCAGGTCGAGCGTGTGCACCGGATGCGCATCGATTACCCGATGCAGCAGGCTCAGGCTGTCGTCGGTCATCGCCTCCTCGCGCGTCGGCCCGGCGTTGACGTGGCAATGCAGGCAACGCTGATTGCAGCGGTAGGTCAGGTTGACCTGCAAGGCTTCCAGCCGGCCGCGGCGGATCGGTGGAAAGCTCAGCGCATCGAGCAGAGGCAAGGTGTCACGCATGGTGATGGCGCTCCCAAGTCTTGTTTCGACTCCCCGGACATTTCAGGATTACAGTCAGCATGAATCGCCAGATAACGAACAACCTTCAACGAAGAATAGCCAAGGCTGCACGGCCATAGCGGCGACAGGAGAACCGACCGTCATGGATACAGCGCCGCCCTGCCTAGTACTGCTCTGCAAACGACCCGCCCTCGGCCACGCCAAGCAGCGGTTGGCAGCCACCCTGGGACAGGAGGCCGCGCTATCCGTGGCACAGGCGCTGCTCGCCTGCGCGCTGGAAGACCTGCGGCAATGGCGCGGCCAGCAGGTATTAGCACCGGACCACCGTCAGCACCTGAGCTGGGCACAATCACTGGCTGGCGAGGCGCTGTGCATGGCACAAGGCGACGGCAATCTCGGCGAGCGAATCAACGCACTGGACCATGGCCTGCGCAGCGACGGCCAGCACAGCCTGATATTCATCGGCAGCGATTGTCCAGCCCTGCGCCCGGCCGACTACCTGCACGTCGCTCAGTTGTTACAGCGTTTCGACACGGTGCTGTTCGCCGCCCGCGACGGTGGCGTCGTGTTGATGGCATCCAACCGTCCCTGGCCGGACCTGCAACCGCTGCCCTGGAGCAGCCCGCGGCTCGGCGATGCCCTTGCGCAGCGATGCCGGCAGGCTGGACACAGCGTCGCCATTGCCGGCGAATCCTTCGACATCGACCACGCCGAAGACCTGGCGCACCTCGCCGCGGTGCTGCACGACGACAGGCGACCGGCGCGCCAGGCATTGCACGCGACCCTCAAGCGACTCGGAATCGGCAGCGATGCCTGAACATCCAGCCATCAGTGTGATCATTCCCTGCTGGCATGATGAGCAGGCCCTGGCGCAGCTGCTGGACGCTCTCGCCGCGCTTTTCAAGGGTGCGACGGTGGATGGCGAAATCATCGTCGTGGACGGTGCCAGCAGCGAGCCGTGCCGCTTGCTGTGCGCACGCCACGGCGTAACCTGGCTGCCGACCTCCCCCTGCCGCGGCATGCAGCTTCGCCTGGGCGCCAGCCATGCGCGGCATCCGCTGCTCTGGTTCCTGCACGCCGACGCCCATCTACATGGCAACCCGCTGCCCTCGATGCAGGCCGCAGTCGCCACGGGTGCGGTAGGGGGTTATTTCCGCTTCCGTTTCGCCGGCAGCGCCGGCTGGCAGGGCACCCTGCTCGAGAATCTGATCGCCCTGCGCAACCGCTTCGGTGTGCCCTACGGCGACCAGGGACTGTTCGTAACGGCCGAAGCCTACCAGCGCTGCGGTCAGCACAGCCCCTGGCCGCTGTTCGAGGAAGTCGAACTGGTGAAGTGCCTGCGCCGAAGGGGCCGATTCGTTCGCCTGAACGATGGCGTTCGCGTCGATCCTCGGCGCTGGCAGCGTGACGGCTGGTGGCGGCGTTCCCTGCGCAATCGCCTGTTGGCGCTGCAGTTCGCCTGCGGCGTGCCCGCCGAGCGCCTCGCCGAGCGCTACACGGCGCGCCGCTCCGATGGCTAGCGTCCGCTAACGCGAATGCCCGTCAGAACAACCCGAGCTGCTCGTCGATCAGCGCACTGAAGCTGTCGCCCACGAACGGCAGAATGGCGTCGGCGATTGGCTGCAGCTGGCGCGTCACGTAATGGTCGTAGTCAATCGCGGCGCGCCGCACTTCTAGAGGTTCCGGGCCGCCCACGGTCATCAGATAGCTGATCCAGCCCCCACTCTGGTACTGCCGCTGCCGGCCCTGCTGCAGGTTGTATTCGTCGGCAATGCGGGCGGCGCGCACGTGTGGCGGGACGTTGCGTTCATAGTCGTCCAGGCGTCGACGCAACCGCTTGCGCAGGATCAGCAACTCGTCCAGCTCACCGGCCAGGGTGCGGCGCACGTAGTCACGGACATAGTCCTGGTACGGCTCACGGTTGAAGATGCGCCGGTACAGTTCCTGCTGGAACTGCTGGGCCAGTGGCGACCAGTCGGTACGCACCGTTTCCAGGCCCTTGAACACCAACCCGTCGCTGCCGTCGGGGCGAGTCACCAGACCGGCATAGCGCTTCTTGCTGCCCTCCTCCGCGCCGCGGATGGTCGGCATCAGAAAGCGCTTGAAGTGGCTCTCGTACTGCAACTCCAGCGCACTCTGCAGACCGAACTCGCGCTGCAGATGTTCGCGCCACCACTGGTTGATCAGTTGAACCAGACGCTTGCCGATCCGCGCCGCGTCTTCATCGTTGTGAGCGCGCTTGAGCCAGACGAAGGTCGAATCAGTGTCGCCGTAGATCACGCTATAGCCTTCGGACTCGATCAGCTCGCGGGTGCGGCGCATGATTTCGTGGCCGCGCAGGGTGATGGACGAGGCCAGGCGCGGATCGAAAAAACGGCAACCGCTGGAGCCGAGCACACCGTAGAAGGCGTTCATGATGATCTTCAGCGCCTGGGACAGCGGCTTGTTGCCCTCGCGCTTGGCCGCCTCGCGCCCTTCCCAGACACGCTCGACGATGGCCGGCAGGCAATGCCGATCGCGTGAAAAACGGGCGCCGCGAAAGCCCGGCACCGAGTCGCCATCGTCAGGATTGCGCATGCCTTCGACCAGCCCCACCGGGTCGATGAGAAAGGTACGGATGATCGACGGATATAGGCTCTTGTAATCCAGCACCAGCACCGATTCGTACAAGCCCGGCTGCGAGTTCATCACGAAGCCGCCGGGACTGGCTTCCGGAGGCCGCTCGCCGAGATTGGGCGCGACGAAGCCCTGGCGGTGCATCAGCGGGATGTAGAGATGTTCGAACGCGGCCACCGAGCCACCCATGCGATCGGCCGGCAGACCGGTGACCGTGGCGCGCTCGAGCAGGAAGGTCAGCAGCTCGGTCTTGTCGAAGATCCGCGTGACCAGCTCGCAATCCTTGAGGTTGTAGCGCGCCAGGGCCGGCTTGTCCTCGGCGAACATACGGTTGATTTCGTCCATGCGCTGATACGGCGTGTCGATCGCCTTGCCCTCGCCGAGTAGCGTCTGCGCGACGTTTTCCAGGCTGAACGAAGGAAAGCTCCAGGTCGCCGAACGCAACGCCTCGATACCGTCGATGATCAGCCGACCCGCCGCCGCGGCGAAGAAGTGATTGCTGCGGCTGCCATGTTCGCGCCAGGCCATCTCCTCGCCGCCGCGCCCCAGCCGCAGCGGCACCTGATAGCGCTGGGCCTGTTCTCGCAGCACGCGAAGGTCGAACTGGACCAGGTTCCAACCGATGATCGCATCCGGATCGTGCCGCTCCAGCCAGTCGTTCAAGCGCTCGATCAGCTGCTTGCGGCTGTCGCAATAGTCCAGCCGGAAATCCACCGCACCGGCATCGCCGTTGGCCGGGCCGAGCATATAGACCTGACGCTCGCCGCAGCCTTGCAGCGCAATGGAATACAGCTCGCCGCGCATGGTGGTTTCGATGTCCAGCGAGACCAGCCGGAGCTGGGGCCGGTAATCCGACGCCGGCTTGATCTGCGCCTCGACGAGCACGCCTTGCCCATCCAGCTGGCCGGCAAAGCTGACCGGCGCCGTGATGAAACGCTCCATCAGGTAGCGCTCCGGTGGGCGAATGTCGCCTTCATAGACGTCGAGCCCCGCCCCGCGTAGGCGCTTGTCGAGATTCATCAACTGGCGGTGCTGCTTGCAATACAGCCCAACCACCGGCCGATGGCGGAAGTCGGTCAGGCTCAATGGGCGCAACTCGACGTCGCGCTCGCCCTTGAGCAACATTTCGACCTTGCGCTGTTGCGCCGTCGGGATAAACGCAACCGAAGGCTGGTACGGCACGCGGAGCCGGCGCGGCCCGGCATCGGTCGCCAGCCAGAACTCCACCTCGGTGCCAGCCGCCGTGTCGCGCCAGTGTCGGGTCAGGACAAAGCCCTGTTGCAGATTCACCGTCCGCCGTCCTTATTCTTTCGAGGCGCCCATTCTACGTGGCAATGCCCTTGGAGGACGCGACAAAACGAGGCAAGTGACTCATACGATGTCGAACAAGAAGTCAGTCCGCGCTAAAAAGCTTTCTTGTTTGAGCAAGAATCGGCTTTGACAAGCCACCATACCCTGACAATACTAAGCCGAGTTGTACGACAACATTACCCAACAATAACAATGGATAGTCGCATGCCCCCTTCGCCACGCCCGACTGCCGAGCGCGTTCTGCCGCTGTTGCGCCACGCGCACAGCCCGCCTCGACCGAGTCGCTGATCACCTGCGCACCCCCTGACCGCCTTATCTCAGCGGAACGGATTCGCTCGCCCATAAAACTTACGTAGGACGCACGCCATGACCGCAATGAACGACGATTGCGCCAGCAACAATCCGCGCAATGCCCGCCGAGACTTTCTGAAAAACTCGCTGATGGTATCGGCTGGAATCGCCTCGATGGGCAGCCTGGGCCTGCCCCGGCTCGCCTTTGCCGAACCGCTGACCCAGCGCTACCCGGATGAACTCGTAGAAATCCTCGACGAGAGCTTCACCAAGTACCGGCTGTTCAACGCCAGCGTCGAGAAGCTCGCCGGCGGCATGCGCTGGGCCGAGGGCCCGGTCTGGGTCGGCGATGGCCGTTACCTGCTGGTCAGCGACATTCCCGAAAATCGCATCATGCGTTGGGACGAGATCACCGGCTCGTTTGACGTCTACCGCCAACCCTCGAACCACTCCAACGGTCTGAGCCGCGATCTGCAAGGGCGGCTATTGGCCTGCGAAGGCTCGACCACCAACGACCAGGGCCGTCGCGTCACGCGCACCGAGCCGGACGGCAGCATCACGGTGTTGGCCGACACATTCGAGGGCAAGCGTTTCAATTCGCCGAACGATCTCGCGGTCAGGCAGGACGGCTCGATCTGGTTCACCGACCCGCCCTTCCAGACCAGCAACTTCTACGAAGGGCACAAGATTCAAACCGAGCTGCCGGACGCCGTCTACCGCATCGACGGCGAAACCGGCGCTGTGACCCGTGTGATCGATTCGATCTCCGGCCCCAACGGGCTGTGCTTCTCGCCCGACCAGAAGACGCTGTATGTCGTCGAAGGCCGCGCAGAGCCCAATCGGCTGGTGTGGGCCTACCCAGTCAACGATAACGGCACACTGGGCGAGCGCCGCAAGCATATCGAGGCGCCCGCCTTCGGCGCACTGGATGGCATCAAGTGCGACGAGGACGGCAATCTGTGGTGCGGCTGGGGCAGCTCTGGCGCGCAGGAAGCCAACACCGCGGAGCTGGACGGCGTGATGATCTTCAATCCGCAGGGCAAGGCGATCGGCAAGATCAGGCTGCCCGAGCGCTGCGCCAATCTCTGCTTCGGCGGCAGCAAGGGCAACCGGCTGTTCATGGCCAGCAGCCATTCGCTGTATGCGCTCTACGTCAACACACGCGACGCGAGCTTCGGCAAACACGGCAACTGACCGGCTGGCGATCCTACAACGGCCGGTGCACTAACCCGCATTTTCAACATTGCGTGTAGGAGCAGGCTCTGCCTGCGATCGGAGGTGGCGATCACGCACCGAGACGCAAACCGAACCCCCGAGTCGCGGGCAGAGCCCGCTCCTACAGGTCCGCATGGCCGCTTTGCGAACTCGGGCCTTCGCATCGCGTGTAGGAGCAGGCTCTGCCTGCGATCGGAGCGGAGATCATGCACCTAGGCGTATACCGAACCCATGGATCGCGGGCAGAGCCCGCTCCTACAGGCCCTCATGGCCGCCTTGCGAACACGGGCCTTCGCATCGCGTGTAGGAGCAGGCTCTGCCTGCGATCGGAGGTGGCGATCAAGCACCGAGGCGTAAACCGAACCCCTGCGTCGCGGGCAGAGCCCGCTCCTACAGGTCCGCATGGCCACCTCGCGAAGCATCGCGTGTAGGAGCAGGCTCTGCCTGCGATCGGAGGTGGCGATCACGCACCGAGGCGTAAACCGAACCCATGGATCGCGGGCAGAGCCCGCTCCTACAGGTCCGCATGGCTGCCTTGCGACGCATTGTGTGTAGGAGCAGGCTCTGCCTGCGAACGGGGTGGAGGTCATGCACCGAGGCGTAAACCGAACCCCCGAGTCGCGGGCAGAGCCCGCTCCTACAAAGCCGGTGCGCTACCCGGATGCCAGCTCGCTCAGGCGACCGAGGCATCCTCGCCGAGATGGATGACCCGCGCCGCGCGCAGCATGCATTTGGCCATTTCCGGCGGGGAGAACTTGGTGAGGATGTCGTTGGCGCCGGCGGCCTTGGCCTTGTCGGTGCTGATGGTGCTGTCCAGCGAGGTGTGCAACAGCACATAGATCGAGGCGTAATCGGGGTGCTTGCGGAGCGCCTGGGTGAATGAGTAGCCGTCCATCTCCGGCATCTCGATGTCCGAGACCACTACGTTGATCGCCTCGTAGCTGTCCTTGAGGCGATCGAGCGTTTCGAAGGCTTCGCGTGCACTGCGCACCGCATGGCAGGTCACGCCCATCTTGGTCAGCGCCGACACAGACATATGAATCGCCACCTGGCTGTCATCGACGATCAGGGCGCGGGTTTCGGTGAGCAATTGGGCGTCCTGATCATCGAGGTCGGAAATGTCGGCATCGTCCGGCACCGGTGCGATGTTATGGATGACCTTTTCCACGTCGAGGATCTGGATCAGCTCGCCATCGACTTCCGCCGTGCCGGTGATAAAGGAGTTGCTACGTGCACCGTAGGGCGGCGGCAGGATCTTCGACGACTGGATGTGCACGATCTTGACCACCGCCTGCACATGAAGCCCCTGCTTCGAGCGGCTGATCTCGGTAACGATCAAGCAGCCACCTTTTGGGTCCTGCAACGGCGCCATGCCGATGGCCAGGCTCAGGTCGATTACCGACAACGGCTGCCCCCGCAAGGTGGCGACGCCGCGCACATGGGGATGGGATTCGGGCAGCCGGGTCAATGACGGCGTCGGAATGATCTCGCTGACCTTCAACAGGTTGATCGCCATCTGTTTGCCGCTGCGCAGCGTGAACAGCAGAAGCGATAAGGCGTCGGTGGCGGATGCGTTGTTCATGAATAGTCCTGTGGGAAGCCGGTTCTCTTGGCGTAGTTATCACCCTCGCCGAAGGTTGTCGGCTATCCCGGCGGAATCTTCAATCGAAATGGCCATGCCCGACAAACGCGAACGCTTGCGCTCAGCACCGCTCGAACAGCGCCGCGATCCCCTGCCCGCCGCCGATGCACATGGTCACCAGCGCATAGCGGCCGCCGATGCGTTGCAGCTCATGAATGGCCTTGACGCTGATGATCGCGCCAGTCGCGCCCACCGGATGCCCGAGGGAAATGCCGGAGCCGTTGGGGTTGACCCGCACCGGGTCCAGCTCCAGCTCCTGCATCACCGCGCAGGCCTGAGCGGCGAAGGCTTCGTTGGCTTCGATCACGTCGATCTGCTCCAGGTGGATGCCGGTGCGCTCCAGCAGCTTGCGTACCGCGGGCACCGGACCAATGCCCATATAAGCCGGGTCGACGCCGGCGTGGGCATAACCGACCAGGCGTGCCATGGGCTGTAAACCCAAGGCGCGAGCCCGCCCCGCCTCAGCCAGCACCAGCGCCGCGGCGCCGTCGTTGAGGCCCGAGGCATTGCCAGCGGTCACGGTGCCGTGCTCCTTCTTGAAGATCGGCTTCAATGCCGCGAGCCGCTCGGCGGTCAGGTCCGCGCGGACGTGCTCGTCGGCCTCGAAGTGGACAGTTCCCTTGCGCGTCTCGACGGCTACCGGGACGATCTGCTCGCGAAAACGTCCTTGCTCGATGGCACGGGCGGCGCGCTGCTGGCTTTCCAGCGCCAGCACGTCCTGCTGTTCGCGGCTGATGCCATAGCGCTCGGCGACGTTCTCTGCCGTCACGCCCATGTGGAACTTGCCCCAGGGATCGTGCAGCAGCGTGTTCATGTAATCGATCGCCTGGCTGTCGCCGAGACGTGCGCCCCAGCGCAGGTTCGGCAGGATGAAAGGCCCGCGGCTCATGCTCTCCGCACCGCTGCCAATCGCCACATCGGTGTCGCCGAGCAGGATCGACTGCGCCGCCGAGATCACCGCCTGCAGGCCGGAGCCGCACAGGCGGTTGACGTTGAAGGCCGGCGTTTCCAGCGGAATGCCGGCGTCCACCGAGGCCACGCGCGCCAGGTAACCATCGCGCGGCTCGGTGGGGATCACGTTGCCCATTACCACATGGCCGACCGCATCGGCCGGGGTACCGGAGCGCTCCAGCGCCCCGCGGCAGGCCGTGGTGGCAAGAGTGATCAGGTCGACATCCTTCAGCGCGCCGCCAAAGGAGCCGATCGGGGTGCGCACCGCACCGACAACGACGATTTCACGTTCAGCCATGGGGGCCTCTTCACAGCAAGGGGTACGGGCGGACCGGGCCAGCCGATGCGCCAAAGGCGTCCGATGCTAGCGAACTGGTGCGGGCGAACAATAGCCATGGGCGCAGATCCGCTGTGCAGCATTGCAGAACCAGCCGGTCAGCTGACCACCGCCTGCGCCCCGCGCGGCATCAAGGCGCAGGCAGCGCGTGCGGCGCCATGGCGTCGGTGGCGATCAGCTCGCCCTGGGCATGCCGCCCGGCCTTTTCCGCCCGCTTGCGCGCACTGATGGTGGCCACGCACTGATCGTCATTGTTGAGGATGACGATGCACTCCAGGCACTGGATGCATTCGTCGTAGTCGATGCGCCCGTCACGCTTGATCGCACCGATCTCGCAGTGGTTCTTGCAGTGTTGGCAGGGCTGGCCGCAGGGGTCGATTCGCTTGAGCCAGGCGAACAGATGGAACTTGCCGAGGATCGCCAGCCCGGCGCCCAGCGGGCAGACGTAGCGGCAATAGAACTTATGCACGAACAGCCCGAGCCCGAGCAGCACCACGGCATAGAGCACGAACGGCCAGGAGCGCACGAAGAACAAGGTGATGCTGGTCTTGAAGGGTTCGACCTCGGCGAGCCGCTCGGCCAGGGTCAGTGAATAGAAGGCCACCGGCACCAGTCCGACGAGGATCAGGTACTTGAGCCATTGCAGGCGCGAATGGGTGCGGTCGGAAATCTTCCACTGGCGAATCCGCAGGCGCTTGGCGACCCAGCCAAGCATTTCCTGCAAGGCGCCGAACGGGCACAGCCAGCCGCAGAACACCCCGCGCCCCCAGAGGAACAGGCTGACGAAGGTGAAGCTCCAGAGCATGAAGATCACCGGATCCATCAGGAACACGCGGATATCGAAGTCTTTCCACAGCGCCAGCAGCAAGGTGAAGATGTTCACGACCGAGAGCTGGCCCTGGGCGTAGAGCCCGATGAACAACAGGGTGAACAGCAGATAACCGGCGCGAAACAGCTGGAAACCGCGGCTGTGCCGGCTTATCCGGTGCTGCCAGATGAACACGCCCGTCAGCACCATCAGCGCCAGCCCGACCAGGCCGACCTGCCACCAGCGCTCCTGCCACATATGCAACCAGATCGGCACCGGCTCGGCCACGACCTGGGCTTCCTGAATGTCGAACAGCGCCGGATCGAGCTGGAACTCGCGGGTGAGCTGGGTATTGGTTTCCACCAGATGGTTGCGCTGCAGCTTGACGTTGAGCCGCAGCCCGGCCGGCTCGGCGGGGTTGAAGTCGTTGTGCGCCTTGATCCGGAAGATATGCGCTTCGGCTGGCTCGACCGGCGCGTCCAGCAGATCCATGACCGCACCGTTGTTGAAGTTCATGTCCTGCAGGTCGATGGGATGCTCATTCTGCATCAGCACCAGCCGGCTCGGGGCGGTCGCGGGCACGAAGTCGTCCGGCACGTGCGGGTACAGCCCGGACGACAGCACCAGCAACGCCTGTTCGTTGGGCTGCAGCTCGGTCATCAGCCTCTCGAACCCCGCCTCACCGAGCAGATTGCGGCCGATGATCGGTGCGTTCAGGTAGGCGAAATACAGCTCGCTGAAGGGGTCATCGCTGTCGGTATCCAGCGCCTGGTAGCCGTCGAGGGAATGACCGATGTCCGCTTCCACCTCCTCGCGGCTCACCGTCCAGTGCTGGACGTAGCCGCGCTGAAGCAGCGCGTCCCAGTCGAGCGGCTCGTAGAGGTCAGGCTTCGGGGTGGCCAGCGGACCGCCGGCAAAGCCCTCGAGCAGCTGCCGCGCCACGCTCAGCGCCGAGAGCAGCACGGTTTCGTTGACGATCACCACCGATACCGTGGCCTTGCTCACGCCATCGATGCGGGTGACCGAGTCGTTGCTGGTGGCGGTGCCTTCGCGGCCGCCGACGACGATGGGCTTGGTGATCGATTGCTGCCGATACTGGTCGACGAAATCGAACAGCGCCTGCTCGCCCAGACCATGCAGAAACACCGGCTCATGGTGCTCCAGCACCCGCACGCCGGTGAGCACACCCTGAGGATTCATGCCGATCAACAGCCTGATCGGCTTGCCGGAAAAGCCCTGGAGATCGGAATAATCGGTGGACTCGAAGGCGTAGCCGAGCAGATCGTCGAGTTGGTAGGCGCTGTAGACCGGCGGATTGTCCTGCTTCGGCTCGATGCGCGTCGCCTTGGGAAACAGCTGCAGGATTTGCTCGTCCAGCTCCTGCGCAGCCAGCAATGGGCTAGCCAACAGGCACAGCCACACCAGGAAGGTGCGCAACGATGACGGCAAACAGGCGCGGCGAGCCATGAGGGCCTCTCGGTTTTGTAGTTATGGACCCATGCTAGTCAGCCGCGCCGGCAGCGCCATGCGACTTGCTGGTCGGTCACCCACTACTTCGGTCTAGGTCGCGATCCAGCGCACGCCGCAAGTGGGTCGCGGGCAGAGCCCGCTCCTACAGGTTAGCGTTGCGAATTCGGGCCTCAGGCATCGCGTGTAGGAGCAGGCTCTGCCTGCGACCGTTGGTTGAGCCATATACCGAGGCGTAAACCGAACCCCGGGATCGCGGGCAGAGCCCGCTCCTACAGGTTGGCGTTGCGAATTCGGGTCTCCGGCATCGCGTGTAGGAGCAGGCTCTGCCTGCGACCGTTGGTGGGGTCATATACCGAGGCAAACCGAACCCCCGGGATCGCGGGCAGAGCCCGCTCCTACAAGTTAGCGTTGCGAATTCGGGCCTCAGGCATCGCGTAGGAGCAGGCTCTGCCTGCGAACGTTGTGGGCGATATACCGGGGCGTAAACCGAACCCCGGGATCGCGGGCAGAGCCCGTTCCTACAGAGGCTGGTGCGCTTTTTTCTGGCCAGGGGAACGATGGGCTGTCGGCCCGGCCCAATCCTGACAAGCCATCCGATCAGCCACGCACAGGAGGCCCAGCAATGACCAAGGCCGTCAAACCGGACGCGGAACAGCCCTATTTCGAGACGCCCGGGCATATCCCGAGCGGCAGCGACCACCAGATTCCGCACAGCCATCGCTTGGGCTATCGCGGCTACGACGTGATCGTGCACATTACCGGCTACGAATACGAAACCTTCGGCGAGACGCTCTGGGCCGTGGGCGCCGAGGTGGTCAAGGATCGCGAAATCATCGTTCCGGTCAGTGTCGACCAGGCCGAGCACTACCGCAGCTTCGAGGATGCGCTGCAACGCGGCTGCGACTTGGGCCGGGCGCTGGTCGACGCGTTGTAATCGACGCCCCTCCCGGCACGGCTGCAAAAACCCTTTTGGCAACAGGAGCACAAGCATGAGCGACAACGAAAACGCACGCGTGCGGCACGACGAAGCGGCCAACCGTTATGTACTGGAGGTTGGTGGGCAAGAGCTGGGCTTCACCGAATACCAATCGGACGGCTCGCGCCGGGTCTTCACCCATACCGAGGTGGACCAGAGCCTCGAGGGGCAAGGCTTGGGCAGCCTGCTGGTGCGTGGAGCGCTGGACGACACCCGCCAGCAGGGCAAGCGCATCGTGCCGGTCTGCGAGTTCGTCGCGGCCTACATCAAGAAGCATCACGACTGGGACGACATCGTCGAGAGCGTTTAGCCTCGACGCGTTGGTGAGATACACGTCACACCCGTGGTCGCGTACCATGCGCGCCCACCACCTCTCTCGCCCCTCCGTCATGACCTCATGAGCTGCACCCAGCGCAAGATCGATCAGCTGCGCCGCCAGATCCCGGGTTTCGCCTGCGAACCCGGCTGCCATGACTGCTGTGGCCCGGTGACCGCCTCCTCGGAAGAAATGGCAAGGCTGCCCGTGCGCAGCGCCATCGAGCACGACAAGGCGTTGGCCGAGTGGAATTGCGTACACCTCGGGCCAAACGGCTGCGAAGCCTATGACGAGCGCCCGCTGATCTGTCGGCTGTTCGGCACCACGGCCAGCCTGCCCTGCCCGCGCGGCCGAGGTCCCGATACGCCCACCGCCCCGAGTGTGGAGAAGCAGGTGCACAGACTTATCGCCAGCACCCGTCAGGTGCTGGTCTAGACAACCCCAGAGAAAAGCCCATGAGTGACGAACTGCAGATCGAGGACATCGTGCACGGCGACGGCAAGGCCGTGGTCAAGGGCGCACTGATCACCACGCATTACCGTGGCCAACTGGAGGACGGCACCACCTTCGATTCCTCCCATGAGCGCGGCAAGCCCTTCCAGTGCGTGATCGGCACCGGCCGGGTGATCAAGGGCTGGGACCAGGGCCTGATGGGCATGAGAGTAGGCGGCAAACGCAAGCTCTTCGTCCCCTCCCACCTCGCATATGGCGAGCGCCAGATCGGCGAACACATAAAGCCGAATTCCAATCTGCTGTTCGAAATCGAACTTCTGGAAGTGCTGACTCGCGACGACTGAACGTGACGTAGCGCATATTTCCGGGCCCGTCGTTCAACTTTGCTTCACCATTGCAATCAAAGCGCTATCAGGCCATCGGTTTCTGGCGTGGAGGCCGCACGGCAGCCGCGTTGTGCACCTCATCCGATGGCAGGGTAGCCAGCAAAGCGCATCTCAGGTTGGAACATTTTTCGATGACAGCTGAAGCAAGCGTCGCGCACGAAGCCATCAACTCGTATGTATTTCCCATAGACGGCGGCGAGTTGGGCGAACTCATCCGCACTCGTGGCTGGTCCGACACCGAGCTCGGCCCACCTGACAGCTGGCCGCAGAGCCTGAAGACCGTGACGGGCATGCTGCTGTTGTCGCCGGTACCCATGGTGCTGCTCTGGGGCCGCAAGGGCATCATGCTCTACAACGATGCCTATTCGGTGTTCGCCGCCGGCCGGCACCCCCAGCTGCTCGGATCGGAGGTACGCAAGGGTTGGCCGGAAGTGGCGGACTTCAATGACAACGTCATGAAGGTCTGCCTGGCTGGCGGCACGCTCGCATACAAGGACCAGGAGCTCACCCTGCACCGCAACGGCCGCCCCGAGCAGGTCTGGATGAACCTCGACTACTCGCCGGTACTGGACGAGAGCGGCCGCCCGGCCGGCGTCATCGCCTTCGTGGTGGAGACCACCGAGCGCATCAGGGCCGAACGTCGCCTGCTGGCCGAGAAGAATCGACTGACGCAGTTGTTCGAACAGGCGCCCGGCATCATGGCGATGCTGAACGGCCCGGAACATCGCTACGAGATGGTCAACCCGGCCTACGCCAAGCTGGTCGGCAACCGCAAGCTGATCGGCCTGACTGTGCGCGAAGCGCTTCCCGAGATCGCCCGGCAGGGTTATGTCGAACTACTGGATCAGGTCTACCACACCGGCGTCGCCTATGTCGGTAGCTCGGTGGAGATGGCCATCCAGCACAGCCTGGGCGAAGCCGAGGAGCGCTTCATCCTCGACTTCGTCTTCCAGCCGGTGATCGACAGCGACGGCAACGTCAGCGGCATCTTCCTGGAGGGTCACGACGTTACCCAACGGGCCCTGGCAGAGCGGCGCATGCAGTTTCTCGACGTGCTGGGCAAGGCGATCGCCGCCAGCACCGACGCCGATACCATCCTGGCGATCACCACCCAGCTGCTCGGCGAGCATCTGCGCGCCTCGGTCTGCGCCTATGCCGACATGGACCCGGACGAGGACGGCTTCACCATTCGCGGCAACTGGACGACCCCCGGCGCCACTGGCATCGTCGGCCGTTATCGCCTCGCCGACTTCGGTCAGCTGGCCCTGCGCAAACTGCGTGCCGGCCTGCCACTGGTCCTCCACGACACCGCGGCACAATTGCCGGACCACGAAGCGGCGACTTTCCTCGACCTCGGTCTGGCGGCCACCAGCTGCATGCCCTTGATCAAGGAAGGCAAGCTGACCGCATTGATGGCCATTCACGACAAAAGTCCGCGGGTCTGGAAGACCGAAGAGCTGGTTCTGCTCGCCGAGGTCACGGAGCGCTCCTGGGCACACATCGAGCGGGTACGCTCGGAAGCCGCCGTGCGCCGTGCCGAACAGCGATTTCGCAGGGAGCTGGAACGTCAGGTCGCCGAGCGCACCGCCGCGCTCGCGCAGAGCGAAGCGCAGATTCGCACCGTCGCCGCCAGTTCTCACCTCTACCAGTGGTTGCTGAGCGTCGATGGCACGGTGGTCTACGCCAACCCGACATCATTGACCGCCGCCGCAGCCCAACGCGACGATGTTGTCGGCCTACCCTTCTGGGATACGCCCTGGTTCACCGCGACGCCCGGAATGCCACCGGTCGTGATGGCTTGCGTCGCCAACGCCATCGACGGGGGCAGCGAGAACATGCACATGCAGCTGCGACTGCCGATCGGCACGCGTTCGTTCGACTTCTCCATGCGGCCGGTGCTCGATGCCGCCGGCCGTGTGGTCGGGATCGTCCCGGAAGCCGTGGACAGCACGGCTCGGATCGAGGCCGAGCAAGCGCTGCAACAGGCACAGAAGATGGAGGCGCTGGGCAACCTGACCGGTGGCATCGCCCACGATTTCAACAACCTGCTGACCGCCGTGATGGGCAACCTGGAATTGCTGCGCAAACGGGTGCCGGACGACTCGCCTCTGCTGCGGCTGATCGACAACGCCCGCATTGGCGCCGAGCGCGGTGCGTCACTCACCCGCCGCATGCTGGCCTTCGCGCGCAAGCAGGAATTGCAGGCTGAACGAATCCAGCCCGGCCAACTGATCGAGGAAATGACCGAGCTGCTCGAGCGCTCGCTCGATCCCACGGTAATCATCGAGACGCAGGTCGAAGCGAATCTGCCCAGCATCGAGGCCGATCCCAACCAATTGCAGACCGCATTGCTCAACCTGGTCCTCAACGCCCGTGACGCCATCGGCGAACAGGGCCGCATCCTCATCAGCGCTCACTGCGAACGCATCGATATCGAGCAAGGGCTCGCTGGCGGGCTCTATCTGTGCCTGGCGGTAACCGACGAAGGCGAAGGCATGGGCGAAGCCACCTTGCAGCGCGCCACCGAGCCCTTCTACACCACCAAGGGTGTGGGCAAGGGCACCGGCCTCGGGCTGTCCATCGTGCATGGGTTCGCTGAGCAATCGGGAGGGAAATTGCTGCTTCGCAGCGAAGTGGGCGTCGGCACCACGGCGCAGATCTGGCTGCCGGCGAAGGAAGACATCCATCAGTTGGTGATCACCGAGCCAGCACCCGAGCAGAGCACAGACAAGGGGTGCGGCCTGAACATTCTTGCGGTGGACGACGATGTGCTGGTGTTGTTCAACACCGCCGAGATGCTACGTGACGAAGGCCATCAGGTGACCACCGTGCATTCGGCCGCGCAGGCCCTCGATCAGGTCCGCGAGACGCGATTCGATCTGCTCATCACCGACCATGCGATGCCGAAGATGACTGGCGCGCAGCTGGCGCAGGAAGTGCGCAACCTGCAGCCGAGCCTGCCGGTTCTGCTGGTCAGCGGTTATGCGGAGTTTCCAGCGGGCACTGCTGCCGAGCAGTTGCCGTTACTGGCCAAGCCTTTTTCGCAGGCGGCGCTACTGGGCGCCATAGCCAGGGTCACGGCCGAGACGAGCTGATCGGCCGGAGCGATGACACGCCATCGCTACAACCATCACGACTGATCAGACCCTGATTGCGGCGAGCGCCGCAACCAAGGTCGCCACCTTTATGCGTGGACCGGCTGCCGGCTGGCAGAGATCGGAGCAACGACCGAGCCCATCGATTGGCTCACCACGTCGCCGATCATGTCGGCGGTGATGGCGCTAAGGGTCCAGCCGAGGTGGCCGTGACCGGTGTTGTAGAACACGCACGCCGAACTGCCGCGGCCGACCTTGGGCATCATGTTCGGCATCATCGGACGCAACCCTGCCCAGGGCACGACGCTCTGGGTGCTGACACCGGGGAAGCACTCGGCGACCCAGTCCACCAAGGGGCGAATCCGATCAGCGCGAATGTCGCGGTTGTAGCCATTGAACTCGGCGGTGCCGGCGACCCGCAGGCGATTATCACCGAGGCGGCTGGTGACCAGCTTGGTTTCGTCGTCCAGCAGGCTGACGGTCGGCGCGGCGGCACGGCTGGCCTCGTCGTTGAGGTTGACGGTGATCGAATAGCCCTTGACCGGGTAGATGTTCACCCGATCGCCCAACTGCGCTGCCAGCGCCCGGCTGGCCGTACCGGCGCAGACCACCATGCCGTCGAACTGCAGGGTTTCGTCGCCACCCGGCGTGCCGAGGATAACGCTGGCCTGCCTGCCATCGGTCGCCACGCCCTTCACATCCTGACCGTACCGGCACTCGACACCCAGGCGAATGGCCGCCGCCGCGAGGCCGTTGGTGAATAGGTGGATGTCGCCGGTGGAATCGCACTCGGTGTAATAGCCCCCGTAATATTGCCCCGCAAGCGTCGGTTCGATGGCACGCATTTCCTCCGATGTCACGCTACGGCGCGGCAGGCCGCCCTGGGCCAGTAGTGTGGATACCTTGGCTGCGTGGTCGAAGCCGGCCTTGTCGCGGTAGATGTGCAGGATGCCGGCCTTCTTCAGGTCGAAGTCGATGCCCTCTTCCTCGGCCCAGGCGAACAGGTGCTCGCGTGCAGCGATGGCCAGGCGCGCGGTTTCGATGGTGTTCTGGCGGTATTGCGGAATCGAGCCGATGAACTCGGCGAACCAGGACAGCTTGTGCCAGCTGGGCTTGGGATTGACCAGCAGCGGCGCGTCGCTCTTGAGCATCCACTTGATGCCCTTGAGGATGGTGGACCAATGCGTCCAGACCTCGGCGTTCGACGCGGAGAGCTGGCCACCATTGGCGAAGGAGGTTTCCATCGCCGCGTAGCGGTGCTTTTCGAACAGGGTGACGGCGAATCCACGCTTGGCCAACGCATAGGCGGTAGTGATGCCGGTGATACCGCCACCAATCACAGCGATCGTTTTCATCTTTGAAGCTCCAGAACGTCGGGAGGTTAGAGCCCGTCCGCAATAAGCGGATCGAGCGCCCCCTCTGTTCTGGACCTGAGAGTTTCATGGGCGGGGCCCACTTGCTCCTTCGGTGCACCGGACGACGACCCGGCGACTCTTCAGAGTTCACAAGCGATATCGGTCCTTTTGCCTGAGAGTTTCCGGGGCGGTTGCTCCTTCGGCGCTGCGTACGGCGAAGCCGAGGCAGTCTCTCCCGATATCACGCGCCGAGCGCTCAAAGCGCCCGACGGCTACAGCGTCGGCACTCAAGTGCCGAAATCCTTCGGTCTCGCCCGTATCGCAGAGGCGCGACACCCGACACCGAAACACTGCGACGTTTTACCGCAGTTGCTCGGCGGAAGATAGCCCGGCGTGCGAATCTCCGCTCAACCTCCTACCACGTCCACCAGACGCGAGATGTCCACCGGCTTGGTCAGGTGTATGTCGAAGCCCGCCGCCATGGCGTTCTCCTTGTCGCTAGGCTGCCCCCACCCGGTGATCGCCACCAGACGCACCTGCGCGTCTTCGGCACGGATCCTTCGCGCGACCTCATCGCCGCGCAGTCCCGGCATGCCGATGTCCAGCAGCACCACCTGCGGCTTGAGTTGCTGATAGCGCTCGAACGCCTCGGTGCCATCGTAAGCCAGAAAGACCTCATGTCCTTCGAGGCGCAGCACTTCGGCCATGATTTCGGCAATGTCCCGGTTGTCATCGGCGATGAGCACGCGCCGCGTATCTCGCATTACTTCCAGCGGCGCAGCGGGTTGCCATGCGGACGCCAGCGCCGGGAGCGCCGGCAGGCTCAGCCTGAATTCCGCGCCCTGGCCCAAGCCGGCGCTGCTGACGCGGATATCGCCGCCGTGCAGGTTGGCCAAGCCTTTCGCCAGCGCAAGACCGATGCCCAGTCCGGTATTTACCTGCGCATGAGTGGTGGGCACCTGAGCGAAACGTTCGAAGATGAGCTTGAGGTGTTGACGCGCGATGCCCTGCCCGTTGTCGCTCACCGAGACCACCGCCGTATCGTTCGCCAACGTGGCGCTGATGCGAATCCGCCCGCCCGGCTCGGTGAACTTGGCAGCATTGTTGAGCAGGTTGACCAGGATCTGCTCGAGCCGCAGCGGATCGGCCTCCAGTATCACCGGCTGCGCCGGCAGCTCGACGATCAGCTCGTGCTGCTTGGATTCGATCTTGGCGCGCGCTGTCTCGACCGCCGCCTCGATTACGGCGCCGAGATTCAGCGACTCCTTGCGCAGTACCAGCTTTCCGAGCGTGATCCGGGAGATATCGAACAGATCGTCCAACAGCAGCGCCATGTGCCGCACCTGCCGCTCGATGATCTGCTGGCTGCGCAGCTTCTGCGCTTCGGTTGCGCCAGGCGCGCCAAACAGGCCGGCAGCCAGGCGGATCGGCGCGAGCGGGTTGCGCAGCTCGTGTGCCAGGGTCGCGAGAAATTCGTCCTTGCGCCGGTCGGCCTCCAGGATCGCCTGTTCCTGGTGTTTTGCATCCGTCACGTCGGCAAACCAGACGGCGATGCTCTGATCGAACGGCGTCGCGACCAGGCGAACCCAGCGCTCGCCGCCAAACGCGGTGCTGCGCAGCTCGATGTCGTGCGGTTGCTGATGGGTGGCGACCGCTATGAGCGTTTCCAGCGCCTGGGCGTTCGCATCCGGCCCGAGCACGTCGGTCAGGCGCCGCCCGGTCAGCCCCGCAACCGTGCCGCGAAGCGCCGCCGCACCGGTCGCGTTGATGAACGACAGTCGAAAATCGGTCACTTGCCCCGACGCATCGTGAATGACCGAAACAATGCTGAACGGCACCGTCGAGGAATCCAGCGCGACCTGTAGGCGCTGCTCAAACATGCCGGCCTTGGTCTGCGCCCGCGCCCGATCGATGAAGACGGCAGCGAGGCCCGCCGCGAGGTCGGCCAGGCGTATCTCGCGATCGGTGGGCAATCGGGACTCTCGCAGATGCACGGTCAGAACGCCGAGCACACCGCCGTCGCTATGCCGGACGGGGGTCGCATGCAGCGAGCGAAAACCCTCGGCACGGGCAATCGGCACCAACCCGGCGAAACAGGGTGTGGCTTCGATATCGGCCACCGTCACCCGTTGCCCCTGGCGGACGGCGGCAACATCCACGCGTTGCTCGATTGGCAGCGCGCCCACTTGCTCCAGCGACGCCGGCGAAAAGCCTTTCGATGCATGGATCCGCAGCGCGTCCTCGCCCTCGCTTAGGGTCAGCAGGCCATGCTCGGCACCGTGCAGCTCGCACAGCACCTCGACGATGGTCTGCAATTGCGCATCCAACGTCGGCAATTGAAGCAACTGGTTGCCGAGCGCCTGCAACGCTTGCAGATCGCTGACTTGCTCGGTGAGGTCCTGCTGAGCAAGCTCCAGACGCGACAGCATGCTGTCGCGCTCGGCCTCACTCTCCCGTCGCGCCTGGGCGGCGGCCACAAGCGCGCGACCCACCTCGCGGAGTTCTTCGATTTCGCTCTCGGGCGCTTCATGCACCGACTGGCCACGGCCAATCGCCTGTGCCGCCCGACGCAGTTGGCGCATCGGCCCGTTGATCCGACGGGTCGCGAACAATGCCGCGGCGACCGCAAACAGCAGCGAGAGCAGCAGACCGCCGCCATAAAGCGTGAAGGCCCTGACGGCACCGGCCTGCACCACATCGGTGGGGACGCCGGTCGCCACCACCCATCGCGATGGGTAAAGCCGCACGAATGCGGTAAAGGCCGACACGCCTTCGATGGTCGTGCTCATGCCGGTGCCTTCTTCAGCCTTGTTCTTTTTTAGCAGTTCCACCAGCGTTGGGGATGCGGGTTGCCCCAACGTCTCGAGATGGCGCTGGGACCTGGCGATACGCAAGCCATTGGCATCCAGTACCGTGGTCACCCAACCCTCCGGTAAGCGGCGATTGCCGATAACGTCCGAGATGGCGCGCGGATCCAGCACAGCGGTCAGCACGTAGCGGACCTCTTCGCCCACCCGAACCGGCACACGCAAGGGAATTCCCCAGGACCCGCGCGGCCCCTGCCCCATGTTGCCAACCTGTGGCTCCTTCGTTCGCAACAGCTCGGCAAAACTGTCGGGCTCCGCAATCCCCCCGGCTACCGCGGCCTGCTGCAGCGAAACGCGGTGGAGTACCTCGCCGGTGGGCGCAATGATCAGGAATGAACTCCACCCCGGAACGGTGGGCAGCACGCGCCGCACCATTTCAGCGAAGCTGTCGATAGCCCCCTCTTCGAGCAACGACGACTGCGACAGGGCTTGCAGCACGTTCAAGGAGCGCACCAGCTCCAGCTCGATCGCCGTCGCAGCCAGGCGCGTTGCCTCCAGGCTGCGTTGCTTGGCCAGGTGCTTCTGGTCGCTGATGATCGATACCAGGCCAAGGCCCGCGACCAAAGCCAATGGCAGTATTCCAGCGAGCGCAATGGTCAGCAGGCGGCTGCGCAGCTGTACCGTGCGGGCCGGTTTCGCCCCACTTGCATGACTCAAAATAGCGTTACCTCCAGTGCCCCACCTGGATGGAAGCATGAAAATTGTCGGGCACGGGCACATGGGGCGCGATGCCGGTCGGGCCGTGTTCCGGGCGCCACAAAGAAGGTGCACGGCCGGATCGAAAGCGCTAGCTTAAGCGATTCGTAAAGACCATCCCTATACCGGAAAGCCCCGCCACCGTTACCTCTGGCCCCGAACCGGTTCATCGCACCCACTGGACCACGGCTGTGCCTGGAGATTCGGCCTGACACGCAAAATAAGGTAATCGACATGCTCGAGCTACGACCGGGTTGCGAATGTTGCGACATCGACCTGCCGCCACACTCACCCGACGCGGTGATCTGTTCGTTCGAATGCACGTTCTGTACGACATGCGCAAAAAACAAGCTCGACTTCATCTGCCCAAACTGCGGCGGTGAGTTGGTCGCGCGTCCACGCAGGCCCGCTGCCAAGCTGGCCAACAACCCCGCCTCCACCCAGCGCACTCATGCGCCGCATCGCTGCGTCCAGGCCGCCGGCAAGCCGTCATCGCCGGAGTCAACTGGCGAGCCGTCATGAACCGCAGCGGTTATTCGTCGCGTATGCAGGTCAGCAACGCATTGAGTGTGTCATCGCCGTATTCGCCACTCATCGTCAGCGACCCGCGCCCTTCTGGCGTAATGATCGTCACGGGCGTTGTGTCCAGGCCTGGCGAGGCCTCCGTCTCGCCCGGGTGGAGCTGGCAGGCCACCTTGAACCGCTCATGGTTGGTGATAAGCACCTGTACCCGCCCCGACTCTATGCCGGCCGCGACCTCATCCTGAAAATCATTGACCTGCACATCTACGTTCAGATCATTCAGCTCCCGTTCCAGCTCCAGGCCCAAGGGCGCGGCTATGGCTGCGGCCGGAAGCAGCAGTATCGTCAGCAGTCCTGCTCGAATCATGCGGATTTCCTCGCTCTGTTCGGCATATGGAACCCGTGTCCGCCGAGCGAGTTCGCCGCGATTCGCCGCGGCGGGCGCAACGAAGAAGGCCCGCACTGGGCGGGCCTTGTTCGAATCGGATTACCTTACTTCGGTAGTTTGAAGGTAATGAAGCTCGCCCGTCCGTCACGCAGAACACGCATCGACACGGAGCGGTTCTTCGGCAGCGCCTTGACCACCTTGGTGAAGGTTTTGACCGAGTTGATCGCCTCATTGTTGAGGTGCGTGATGACATCGCCCGGACGCAGGCCAATCATTGCCGCAGGCCCCTGGCTGACTTCCCTGATGACCACCCCGCCGCTGATTTCGAGCGCCTGACGCTGCGCATCGGTCAGTTCGGTCACGGACACGCCCAAGCGGTTGTCGCTGCTCGTTGCGCCGCCCTGGCCGCCAGCGGAAGCCAGCAGATCGCCCTCTTCGGGCAGAGCACCGATCTCCAGCGTCAGCGTCTTGCGGTCGCCATCACGAACCACCTCCAACTTGGCCTTGCTACCCGGCTTCATCGCCCCGATCAGATGCGGCAGATCGCCGGACATGTCGATTGCCTGGCCGTTGACGCTCAGGATCACGTCGCCGACCTTCAGGCCGCCCTTGGCTGCCGGACCGCTGTCCATGACCTGCGCCACGAGCGCACCGGCCGGACGCTCGAGCCCGAACGACTCGGCCAGGTCCTTGTTCACTTCCTGAATGACCACACCGAGCCAACCGCGGCTGACCTTGCCGTCTTCACGCAGTTGCTTGGCCACGTCCATGGCGACATCGATCGGGATCGCGAACGACAGCCCCATGAAGCCACCGGAACGGGTGAATATCTGCGAGTTGATGCCGACCACCTCGCCGTTCAGGTTGAACAGCGGGCCGCCCGAGTTGCCCGGGTTGATCGCTACGTCCGTCTGAATGAAGGGCACATAGCTCTCGTTCGGCAGGCTACGCCCAGTCGCGCTGACCACCCCAGCGGTAACCGTGTGATCGAAGCCGAACGGCGAACCGATGGCCACGACCCACTCCCCCGCTTTCAACTTCTCGGAATTGCCGATCTTCACGATGGGCAGATCGTCTCCATCGATTTTCAGCAACGCCACGTCACTGCGCGGATCGGCGCCGACCAGCTTGGCCTGCTGCTCGCTACGATCAGGCAACCGCACCATGATCTCATCGGCATCAGCGACCACGTGGTTGTTGGTCAGGATGTAGCCATCTTCGGAAATGATGAAGCCCGAGCCCAGGGACTGCACCTCGCGCTGACGATCCGGCTGTTGCGGCATACCGCGCTCGAAGAAGTCACGGAACATGGGGGGTATGCCTTCCAGATCAGGCATCTGCACCGGCCCGCCGCGTACGGGCGTGGTCTGCTTGGTGCTGATATTGACCACCGCCGGCGAGGCACTCTCGACCAGCGGCGTGAAGTCCGGCAGTTCGGCATGAGCGACAAGCGTCTGCGCCAGCAACGCAACGCCCGCCACGACAGCCAGGAAATTTTTTTGAACGATCATGGTGACGCATCTCCCCACGAATTGTTAAACCGACCTGCTTTCGCACGATGCCAAAGTCTAGGTAAAAAAGCAGCGGACCACCGCGGCTGCAACAGCTGTCAACTCGACAACCCGGCCGCGGCGGATCCACCCAATGGAGCCGGCTATTCCATCAGCCAGGAAATAACTGTACGCCGCTAACGGTCAGCTTCGTGTGAAGCGGACGTAAAGGGAAAGTAAGGTTTTGGTTGCTACCGGGTCGATAGGTTTCGATCGTGAGCGAGCGGAGCCGGTCAACAGATGACTGTTGTAATCCGGCTGAGTTAACCCATAGCTGCCGATCATGACTGGCGGGAATCGGCCAGAAGCGGTCATCAGATTCGTTAATGCATCCAGCTCACATGCGTTGACCGGCAGCCCAGGCAGCTTCGAATTTAGCTCGGAGTTTGGCCTCGTTAGCCTCGCAGACCTTCGCCATGCGCTGGGATGCTGGAGTCTGACAGCGTTGTGTCGGTGTGAAGAATTTGGACCACGCATCTTCCCTCCGCCTCTCTTCAATTGCAGCTTTTGCAAGCACTGCTGCAAGTCTGCGATCTACCTCGGCTTGTCGATGAGTAGCCTCTAGGCGGGCCGCGACCTCTTCGGGGGACGGTTGGTGAGCCACTGGTAGTTGAGGTACGAGATTACGCTGCAGATGTTGCTCTATGCGGGCTAAATCGCGCTCTAGCCTGTACTCGGCTCTGTGGATACGCAGGTGATAAAAGTCAGCGCAGTGATCACCGTGCATACAGCTCCAATTGCCCAGTGAGCAAAGGATTTCGGTCTACGTCTGCCCATCTATCAGCTTCCCTGGGTCTTCGCTTACTACCCGAACACTGCCTTTTGCCAATGTTCCTCACTCACGATGGCGATCGGTGCACCGGCGTCGCGAAGTTCGACGGCTTTTTTAATCTTGGTTCCATAAGTGCCGTGCAACCATTGGTCATTACCAACAGTACCTATCACCAAGTAGTGGATCTTCTTACTTACGCCGGAGCCAATCTGCCCGCCACGGGCGATGACCAGAGATTCGCAGTCCTTGCGCGGACCATAGGCCATAACGCCGGTGAAGACGAACAGCCGACCATTCCACTCCAATTCTGGCACAGGCCTGCAGAGCGGCAGATCAGTGGGTGAATTAAAGGCGTTATTGGTGACGCTGAGCCCAACTGCACTCAGACCAGCAAAACTACGCAGTGTGGAGAGCAGTTCAACTGACTCCTCTGCATCGAGCACGCCATCAGCGAGCATGTCGGAGAGACGACGGTATAGGAGGTTAATTACCGGATCCTCCAGGTGAGCGAGATTGGTGGCGATCCAGCTCTCTAGAAATTCAGCCTCCTGCTGATTTATCTGCCCATCTGCAGCGATGCCGGCCGCAAGGCCGATCAGTGCGTCAACCGAGCGCTTGTCGATACGGGCTTGATGGAACATTCGACTGTTTTGAAATTCCCTGTGCAGATCAACCATTCGCATCCTCCTCTTCTGGACTGTTCTGCTGATCGGCCAGCTTGGTCAGATCGGAGGTGAAGGTGACGAGCATTCCTGTGGTTGAGCAGCTCATTGTGAGCTCGGCCTCCAGATCGACACTGAGATCATCACCTCTTAAGCCTTGCCATTGAGCCAGGTACTGAAGGGCACCGAACTTTTCTCTCTTCTTCAAGGCGCGGGAGACCCCACCTTTCCAGTGCAGAGGAGGCAGGGCACCGCTTCTGCATCGCTCGGCTAGATCAGAATCTTGACGGGCGAGGGCACGGCCAATTTCCCAGCACTTTATGAGGCCTCGGTCAGGGCCTTGCCAAATCTGCTCCCAGCTAAGTGCTTGGCGATCAGGCTCTGAGAAGGAACGCTGAATAACCCGAGGGGCAGGCTCTGCAGGAAGCGACACAACATCCTCGGCACCAAACCACTCAGTTAGCTTCCTCAATGCGCTAGGACTCAGTAGCTGTGTGAAAAGAAGTGCGAGGCGGACCTTGGGACGAGAGCAAGCGACGTAGAACAAGTTTCGGTTGCTCTCGAACTTATCGAGCCGATCGGCTGGCGGACCGGTATCAATCCACTCGAGCATCTCCACAAAGTTGTACTTATTCCAGCCGCGCCCCAAGACAACAATTACGTTCTCAAATTCCGCCCCTTTGACCCCATGCTTGGTAGCAAACGGAGTGTGTCCATCGATAAAGCGATCTAGCGCAATCAGCTCGGTATATCGTACGGCACGAAGCTTACGAAGCTGGGTAACCCTCCGTGGCTCATCCTCCACAGGCTCCTCCCCAACCTCGCTCAATTTCTGCTCATTTCGCAGAATCGCCTCAGGGAGCTGCAGTAGGGGGATTGTCCGCAAGTAGTCAATGACGTCACCGACGGTACCGGTCAGCCGGAGATTACTAAGGTGCTCCATCGCCTGAGACCAAGCAATTTTGTCCTGGTGACGATGTATTGTTGGTCTATCGCTAGCAAAAAAAACAAACATCTCGCCGAATTTACGCCCGGCGTATGCAGCACATGCTGGCTCTAGCTGGTCAGTCAGAAATTTGATGTGCGGATCTTCTTTCTTCAGCCACGCACCGTTGTACTGCCCATAGATGGGAGGAATGGATGCATAGCCCTGCTCACGAGCAATTCCATTGTGATTCAAGATCAAGATCTTCGTTTTCTCTGGCGAAAAATCCCATCCTTCTGTGCGGAGGCGGCTTTTTAGGTAAACGAAGTAGGCTCGCGCAGCGTCGGCACTGGTATCGCCCGTCCAATGCCCTCCCCCTTGCGCAGTGCGCCGAATGCCTGGCCAAAGATTCGTATGGAAGACACGAGCTTCACCAATGAGCCCAGGATCACTGACCATCTGAGGCAGCGCTGGTCGCATGTTATTGAGAACACCGACTATTCGAGCAGCTGAACGGAAGTTCGCATTTTTTTCGATGGGTTGAAGTCCGTCGTGCACAACAAGGCCGCAACCATCACCATAGATTTTCTGCCAGTGATCACCGAACAGGCCAAGCATGGGCCCTTCGCCCTGATCCAAGAATCTAGCTCTGATGGCGCCAAAAAACTGCTCATCAGTGTCCTGATACTCGTCGATTAGGAGGACGGGATATCGAGAGACAAAGATCGCCCTGAATTTAGGGAAAGCGAGGGCTTGAATCATTAGGGTGAGCACATCCTCGTGCCGAATGGAGACTTCTTCATCCGAAATACGGGGAATCCCCATCTCGTAGTGAATCCGTCGCCCACCAATACCCCCAATTGGATATAAGCGCTCGCGCCAGTATTCCTGCTCGCCGAGAAAGCCTCTCAAGCTAGCTTGGAAATCCTTGAGTAATGACCAACAGAAACCATGCACAGTCTCTGCGCGAATCGCAGGGTGTGCCTGGAAGCGAGAGATAATCTCGTCCTTCGCGACGTTCGTATAAGTGATACAAGCGACCTGCTGGCGCTGACGTATCAAATCAGCCCCCCGATTGTCGATCAGCCGACTAAGTGCCCTTTCCAGAGAGTACGTTTTTCCAGCACCTGCCCCTGCTTCAAGCCGGAAGCTCTGCCCCCCATCTAGGCATGCATACATCTGCTCCAATGCCCGACGGCCAGCTTCGTTGGCGGGACTCTCCTCTCGATTAGGCATTTTTCTCGCCCCCGACAGTAGCGAGCTCAAGTCCAACCACCTTGGTCACCTCTGCCAGAGCGGCGGCAGGCAAAACTTCAGCCGCTGGTTCGACTGCTGCCAACCAGCGAAGTCCCTCTGAGATATATCGCGGCACCACCCAGTCCGTAACCTCGATGGCATGAGAAAGTGCGAACGTCGACTTTTTTTGATCAGCCGCGTACTCATAAGCGAGGGTTGCCGCATCACCCTCCCCTAGAGCAAAGCGGTCGTAGTTAGCTAGGACGAAGGCATCCTCAAAGCTTCTTGCCGATGGCCCACCATCAACCTCGGGAATCTGATAAGCAAGTCGCCTGATCCCGATGATTTTTTCTATCTGCTTCTTCGACAGCAGTTGTACAGGAGTCACGGCGGGATCGAACCATTCCTTGATACATCCATTGCTTGTGAACACCCCCTCTGCCACCGGGCAAGCCTTACGCTTTCCGTCCGCATTAGGTTTCACCGAATCGATATCGGTGATTATCAGTGTGCGTAGTTCAAGGAAGGTCAGTAGGTTGAAGAAGCGGTGGGCATACGCGCCTCCCACCTCCATCACTGTCAGATATTGACTGGCGAGTTGAGGTTCGCCGGGAGCAGCAGCATCGACTTTGGCGATCATTGCAGGCAGTAGAAGCCTTTCAGACGTGCCCTCAATCAAAATGGCCTTATCAGCAAAGAAGAGATCGCAGCGCGTGAGTGTCAGGTACTGATAAAGGAAGTCGCGATCAGGTTCGGGGGCGCCGCCCATTCCATTACGTAGGTCTTTGACCTTGGACTCTCTGGTACCGTTGGCGTCGGTCACAGACAGAAAATACCTCATGGTTTCGAAGCGAGCTTCGTTTGCCATGTGCGGTGAATGCGTTGAAATTACAAACTGAACTGGCCATGGCCGGCCGTCATTTAGCTGCTGCTCGAAAGCGCTTTTTATCAAATGCAGCTGACGGATAAAGACCTCCTGCATCTGGGGATGCAGATGGGCCTCAGGCTCTTCAATGAATATTAGGTGAACGCTTGCCGCCGCTGGTGCAGCTTGAAACTCTCGGAAGAACTTCAGCAGTTGGAGGAGGATATAGACCAGGTTGCGGACGCCCAACCCGTTGTAACTCTCTGGCAGCGTCAAGCCGTTCACGCCGCGATACCTGACCTGAGTGTGGTCCTTAAGCAGTCGCTCAACATCGAAGGTTGTCTCCGTAGTGAGCCCTGGGTCATCCAGCCCTGGGTAACCGAACAGCTCGAAGGTGGGAAACAGTGACGTCAGCCCAGTATTGAAGCCCTCATGCAGCTCCTTCTGAATGTTTTCCACTGCCTCCTGAAGCTGCTCCGCGGTGGAGCGCTTTTCAGGATCAACTGGATCGGTCAAAGCTGACTGAAATAGAACCTCGACCACCTTTCCCAAGACATCCCGCTCACGATGAGTGTCATCATCAAGGCCACGTTGAGCGTTGATGAATCCGCCTCTCACCAAAGTTGTAAGCGTCTTCAGATCGAGGGCCTTCCGATTGCTCGAGTCATTGGGATCCATTGCCGCCAGACCTGCCTCATAAGACGCCCCAAGTCGATTTTTTATCGCTCGAAAGAATTCAGCGCGCTGGCCTTCTGGCTCCCCGCCTAGAGGTTCTAGGTCAGCAAAGAGGGAATCAATTGCTGTAGCTTTCGGCCCATAAGTGAGCACCACCCGAGCGAAAGTACATGCCGGATCCAAATCTATAATGCATTCGCTCAGAGGCCCCAGATCTGGTGCATCAACGTCATATGCGATGTCCAGCGTCACACTAACGACTGGGAGTAGCGCAGCAACGTCTGAACGAGATGAGCCAGTATGCAGCGAGGTAAATGCGGTCCAGAACTGCTCATGGCAGCCCAGTGAGAAATCCTCCAGCCGGAAGGAAGGACTTTTATCGGAGAGGAGCCGCCTAAAGACCTCTGCGATAGAGGTCTTACCACAATTGTTACGGCCGACAATTAGGGTTGTATGGGCTTCCAGCCCAAGGCTTACATCACGGAGCAATCTGAAATTCTTTATCTCAACGGACTTGATCTGCATGATTTCCCTATCCTGAAGGCCTATTGCCATCACTGTAAGGGCAAATCTGCTACGCCACAACCGAGAGGGAGCAGCATGGCATGAGGGGCTGCTTCTGGCCGATTGCAGCCGGTCGGGGAAGCTTCGTAGTCGCCCCGCCGGACAGCCACGTTGGCGACATCTAAGCAGGCCGTCGAAAAATGCTGGGCAACGACAGCCGAAAAAGGGGAATTCACGCGCTGTAGACAAAACGTGTTAATCGAACTGGGGCCAAGGCCTTCTCACCCCGTGTCGGCAACCGGTGCCTGTTCACCGCCCCGCTAGCCCCTTATCCGACACACCAGCATCAACCGCAGCATCTCGTACACGCTGCCAATCTTCCGGCAAGGTGAGCGCTGTTTCAGCCCGTTTAAGCGCCAGTTCAGCCTGCCGATGGGCCGCGACCATAAGAGCTGCGTCGCCAAGCCGTCCCAGCGATGCCAGTGCCTGTTGCAGGCACAGCCCTACTTCGACGATCGCCGCGCCGTCGCGGGCGATCGGGGTGAAGAAATCATCCAGCATGTCCGCCACGCTCAGTGCCGGAGCGAATACGCGCTCGTATTTTGGGGCTTCGGGTGAGGCGCGTCGGCACAGGTGCGACAGCACGCGAACGCCGCGGCCGATGACGTCGATGGCGGTGCCCTGGTCGTTGATGCCGGGCGACAGGGCGCGAGAGGCGATTTCAGCCATTACGGTCATGCCGAAACGCGGGTCGCGTTCGAAGGTCCGTTGCGCGCCGATGACGAAGGCGTTGCGCAGCGCGCCGTCACATTCCTCCTCGATGCCGATGGACCAGGCGATTGGCTGAGTGGGTTCCACGAATACGCCTGGCAGCACGCAGATGTAGACCGAACAGTGTTCCGACCCGGTCAAGCCACCCAGCGCAGGCATGTCGATGTGCTGCACGAAGCCGAACTTGTCGGCGTACAAGGGCCGCGCGCCGGGCAGGCCCCGGGGATCCACTTCGAGCGGGCTGCCGCCCAGGTAGGGTTGGTCCATGCGTTGGCACAGCGCTTGCGTCGCCGCGCGTTCGACCCGGGCGGTGGTTTCCGCGACCCGGCCCAGCCCGGACAACTGATCGATCCAGCGCAACAAAGCGTAAACCACCAGTACGACGACGATGATCGTGGCCGCGAACAACACCACCCGCCCTTGCGCGCCATAAAGCCCCGTGCTCAACGCGATAATGCCGACCAGGCTGAAGATGAACGAACCGATGAACGTCGACAGGGTATTTTGCGTGGTGGGGTCTTCCACCAGCAGGGAGATGGCCCGCGGGGTGACGTTGCTGGTCGCTGAACCGTAGGCCGCAACCATGATGCTCAACGAGAAAGTGGTCACCGCGAGCATGCTCGAAGCCAGCACGTTGAGGATGTTGTCGACCGCATCCGAACCGATCTTGGTGGGCATGTCGTATGGGATGTAAGGCGCCACCGCCAGGGCCACCAACGCAGTCGCTATACCCAGGACAGAGAACAGGCTGGCCCTGAACCAGGGCCGCTTGCTGATACGGATGAGAAACCACTTCCAGCGCTGGACCATCTGCTACTCACTTCCACAGGTTTCAGTACAGACAAGATCAAGCTCAGGCCGTGCGCACGGTCGAAGACCTTCGTTGCCTTTAATCACTGCGCTGGGGCATTCAATGCCCCAGCAAACGAGCAACCGTCGCCGGCAGGTCGCGCATGTTGCTGATGACCGCCGATACACCCAGCTCATGCAGCGCCTGGTCGTGGCCGGCCGGAATATGGCTGGCGCCGGTGAAACCGATCACCTGCATACCGGCGGTGCGCGCCGCCAGTACGCCGGTCGGGCTGTCCTCGACCACCAGACAATGCCCGGGCGCCACGCCCATGCGCTCGGCGGCCAGCAGATAGACATCCGGAGCGGGTTTGGGCGAGGCCACCATTTCCGCACAGAAGATGTTCCCCGCCACGCGCTCGGTCAGCCCGGCGCGGCGCAGCGAAGCCTCGACGTTGTGCAGGCGGCTGTTGGACGCAACGGCCAGCGGCAGATCGATGGCATACAGCGCGTCACGTACGCCAGGGATCGCCTGGACTTCTTCGGCGACCACTTTCTCGCTATGCCGCCGCAGGTCCTCGTCGAATGTCGAGGGCATCTTCAGGTCGAAGCGCTTTTCGATGAGGTCGATGATGCTCGGCACCGTCAGGCCGAAGGTCCCTTCGAGGGCTTCGCCCAGCCGGTCAGCCGGAACATGGAGGCTCAGTGCCTCGAACAGCACACGGTGGCTGATGATTTCGCTGTCGACGATCACGCCATCGCAATCGCTGATGAGCAGGTCAATAGTGGCCATCGGGTCTCCTGGTGATGAAATGCGCGGCAACGGCGCGACGCCTCCAATGCGCGGACAGGCCTTGGACTGCAACCGGCCCGTCGAGTTTTATGTAGGAGCAGGTTCTACCTGCGAAAAGGGCCGCGACGCACCGGCTGACCACGGGTCGCAGGCAGAGCCTGCTCCTACAGGGTGGCGGTTTTTGTGTAGGAGCAGGTTTTACCTGCGAACAGGGTCGCGATGCACCGGCTGAACATCGGGTCGCAGGCAGAGCCTGCTCCTACACGGTTTTATGTAGGAGCAGGCTCTACCTGCGAACAGGGCCGCGACGCACCGGCTGAACCACGGGTCGCAGGCAGAGCCTGCTCCTACAGGGGCAGAGGTTTATGTAGGAGCAGGTTCTACCTGCGAAAAGGGCCACGACGCACCGGCTGAACATCGGGTCGCAGGCAGAGCCTGCTCCTACAGGGTGGCGGTTTATGTAGGAGCAGGTTCTACCTGCGAACAGGGCCGCGACGCACCGGCTGAACCACGGGTCGCAGGCAGAGCCTGCTCCTACAGGGTGGCGGTTTTGTGTAGGAGCAGGTTCTACCTGCAAACAGGACCGTGACGCACCGGCTGAACCTCGGGTCGCAGGCAGAGCCTGCTCCTACAGGGCAGAGGTTTTTATGTAGGAGCAGGTTCTACCTGCGAAAAGGGCCGCCGCGACGCACCGGCTGAACCTCGGGTCGCAGGCAGAGCCTGCTCCTACAGGGCGGCGGAGCCCGTTCACCCGCACGGCTCAGCGAATCCCCAACAGGCGGTCCAGCGACCACCAGCCGGCGCCGCGGCCGATCACGACCAGCATCAGGCCGATCCAGGTCAAGTGAGTCGGCCAGGCATCTGGATAGACGAATACCTGAATCACCAGCGTCATCCCCAACAGCGCCAGCGCCGATAGCCGCGCCAGCAGGCCCAGCACCAGCAGCAGGGGAAACAGGTGCTCGGCGTAGGTCGCCAGGTGCGCCGCCAGGTGGGGCGAAAGTAGCGGCAACGCGTATTCGGTCTCGAACAGGTCGTAGGTGCCCGGTTTGATGGTCAATAGGCCGCTGACCTTGGTCCGGCCGGAATAGAAGAACACGGCGGCAATCGCGAGGCGCGCGACCAGCGACAAGCTGGAGTCGCTGATAACCGTCTGCAGCCAGCCGGCGGTCCGATTCCAATGTTGAAGCAACCGCGGCTGAGCGGTGGATGAGATGCTGTGTGGCCTGTCCATTTCAATCGCCTCCATGGTTCGTCAGTTCGCTGGGCTCAGCGGCAAAAACACCGGCCGCGAACAGGCGTGCCAGCAGGTCGTTGAAGTCCAGATCGGGTTGAGCTTGCAGTGCCAGCGCCGAGGCTTCGTCCAGCCTGCGTTGCGCCGCGCACGCATCGAGGAACGCATAGCCGCCGGCACTCAACGGCTGCCAGACGACGCGGCCATCTCGGCGGCACAGCAGCGCGCCTTCGCCTTGCCAAACGAGATCGCGAGGCACGTCCAGCTGCTCCCGGTTGCAACGCCAGATGGTGAAGACGGGCAATGCGAACCACTGCCAGCGTGCCGCAGCGCATGGCTTGAGGCGCAGCTCGGCGAGCTTTTCCGGCGCCTGCGCGGCGAATGCAGCCAAGGTCAGCCGCGGTTGCTCCGCCGCGCTGAACGCTTCGATCCAGAGTCGATCGAGGTGCGCCACGCCGGCGAGATAAGGCAACTCCCGTGCAGGTTCGAAGGTCTGCAGAAAGTCCGCGAAGTCGGCGCCGTACTCGATGAGCTGCGCCAGTACCGGAGGCGAACGCCGGGCATGAATGGCGGCCGCGGCGGCGAACCACTCGGCGCCGACCAGCCGCTCCACCGTCGGGAAGTTGGCCCGCAGCGCATCCACGCAGCCTTTCATCACGGTGTTGCGATACACCGCGAAGCCCGGCTGAGCCGTGAGCGTCGCGATCAATCTATCCGCTTCGTCTAACGCTGCCGGCTCGACACCCTGCAGGGCATCGACGAAGGCGTCCTGAAATCGTCCCAACGAAAGGCTCATACCGCCCTCCTCTGGCCATCGAGCAGGCGCTGCGCGCAATCACGCTCGCCCAGCAAGTCTGCGAAAGCTGGCAACTGATCGTCGCGTTCGATAAGCGTCGGCCGTGCACCGATGCGTTCGATCAGTCGTTGGTACAAGGCCCAGACAGCCGCGGTGATCGGCGCGTCGTGGGAGTCGATCAGCAACGCTGAATCGCTTTGCGGGTCCTCGCTGTGCCCGGCCAGATGCACCTCGAGTACCGCTTGAGCGGGAAATCGATCGACATAGGCGTGCGCATCGAAGCCAAGGTTATGTGCGCTGACGTAGACGTTGTTGATGTCCAGCAGCAGGCCGCAGCCACTGCGTTTGGCCAGCTCGCCGAGAAAGTCGATCTCGTCCCACTCGTGCCCCTCGATGCGCAGGTAATGGCTGGGGTTCTCGACGGCGATCTGTCGTCCAAGCAGCTCCTGGGTGCGCTGAACGTTAGCGACGATCCGCGCGAGCGCGGCATCGGTGCGAGGAAACGGCAACAGATCGGGATGGTACTGACCTCGCCAGGCGGACCAGGCAAGGTGTTCCGAAATTAAGGTTGGCCGAACCCGTTCGGCCAGGGTTTTGAGGCGTTGCAGGTGCAGCTCGTCCGGCGGGCAGTCCGCCGCCAGCGACAGCGACACGCCGTGCAGCGACAACGGGTGCCGCTCGCCGACCGCCTCCAGCCAGGCCAGACGAGGGCCGCCGCTGAGCATGTAGTTCTCTGGATGCACCTCGAACCAGAGCCCGGAGGCGGTACATGCATGCGCCGCCTCGTAGTACTCCGGCTTGAGACTGAGGCCGGCACCCAGCTGAGCTGACATGTTCATCGGCAGCCTACGCAATCAGGATTCGATCGGAGTCAGCGAGCCCTTGCCCTTGGGCGTCTCGATCGAGGTGCAGGTGCCGGCCGGAACGTTCTTCCACGCGTTGCCCTGGTAGTCCATTTTCGACGTGCCAGCGCAGCTTGTTCCGGCGCCCGCTTTGCAATCGTTCTGCCCGGCGAGTGCGACGCCATAGCATTTCTCCATGGCGCCTTCGGTTTTTTCGGCAGCCGTTACACCGGCGGCAAGGGAAGCAAGCGCAACGGCAGCAGCGGTAAGAGCGAGAGTGTTCATGTGATTCTCCGTGGGGGTCGCAATGCGGCCAGCGGATTTGCCGGCCACTCAATCGATAGTTCGCAAGGTGTGGGGCAACGGTTACAGGCGGTGAAAAATATTTTTGAGATTTCTTTCGGGCCGCCCTACCGTAGCGACGCCCCAGCCTGATGGCTCACCGAGCCCAGAGAAATTGCCGTAGCAAAAATTCTCTCCCCTTGTAACCAGAGCGCCCGATGGAACGAACTACCCACCATGAGGCATTGAAGGCGCGCGAAACCCGCCTGCAAGCACTGCTGTTGCGAGGACTGGAGGGTGACGAGGCGTCTTATCGGCAGTTCCTGACATTGCTCGGTGCGCATCTGCGCAGCTATCTCAGGCGTCGGCTGCACTCGGCAGACGTCGAGGACCTGCTGCAGGAAGCCTTGCTGGCGGTGCATAACGCGCGGCACACCTATCGCGCCGATCAGCCGCTGACCGCCTGGGTACAGGCCATCGCACGCTACAAGCTGATGGACTATTTCCGCGCCCATGCGCGACATGACGCGCTCAACGACCCGCTGGACGACGACGCGATGCTGCTTGCCGATGAGGACAACCAGGCCGAGCAGGCACAGCGCGATCTGACCCAGTTGCTCGAACAATTGCCGGACAAACAGCGCCTGCCGATTCTTTACGTGAAGCTGCAGGGGCTATCGGTGAGCGAGACCGCCACACTGACGGGCCTGTCCGTATCAGCCGTCAAGGTCGGCGTGCACCGCGGTTTGAAGACGCTCGCCGCCCTGATTAGAGGTTCCCGATGAAGACCGATGACCTGATTTCCATGCTTGCCAGCAACGTGCCGCCGGTCGAACCCCAGGTCGTCGCCAAGCGCTTCAGCCTCGCCGTGGTGATCGGCCTGCTTCTCGCTTTGCTGGTATTGCTGACGTTTTTTGGTCTGCGACCGGATCTGGCCGAGATTGCAGCCACCCCGCTGTTCTGGGGCAAATTGGCGCTGCCGGCTTCGCTGCTCGGCGGCGCTCTGATGATGACCACCCGCCTCTCTCGGCCCGGCATGCGCGCTGGTGGCAGCTGGGCGGCGATCGGCCTGCCGGTGCTCGTCGTGTGGTTGGCGGCAGCGGGGCTGCTGGCCAGCGTGTCGGCCGATAGCCGCTGGGCGTTGGTACTCGGCAATACCTGGCGAAGCTGCCCGATCAATATCGCCGTGCTTTCGATACCGGCGTTCTTCACCGTGTTCTGGGCCATGCGCGGACTGGCGCCAACCCGGTTGCGCCTGGCCGGGGCGGCAAGCGGCCTGTTGGCAGGCTCGATGGCGACGCTGGCCTACAGCCTGCACTGCCCGGAGATGAGCGTGGCCTTCTGGGCGGTCTGGTACGTGCTGGGCATGCTGGTACCTACGGCGATCGGTGCCTTGCTGGGGCCGCGCCTGCTGCGCTGGTAAGCCGCTACAACGCGCATTTCATTCAATACCTGCGCAACGCCTCCTCCTATCTTCGCGCTGTCATCCCTGCGTGAACCTAGGAGTTTCGATGAGCCTGTTCCTGTCCATGGCCGCCTTTGCGCTGGCCTCGTCCATCTCACCCGGCCCGGTCAACATCGTCGCCCTGAGCAGCGGCGCCCAGTTCGGCCTGCGCGCCGCCATGCGCCATGTCAGCGGCGCCACCATCGGCTTTACCCTGCTGCTGTTGCTGATCGGTCTGGGACTGAGCGAGGTGCTGGGACGATGGCCCTGGTTGACCGAATCGATCCGGCTGGCCGGCGTCGCGTTCCTGATTTACATGGCCTACCGACTAGCACGCGACGACGGTCGACTGAGCACCGACAAACCGACGCTGCAGCCGACGATGCTCTACGGCGCCATGATGCAGTGGTTGAATCCGAAGGCCTGGCTGGCCTCGGTGGCCGGCATGGGGTTGTTCGCGGCTGCCGGTGATACGCCTTCGGTGTGGCGCTTCGCGGCGATCTACTTCGTGATCTGCTACGCCTCGTTGGCCTGCTGGGCCTATGCCGGCACCTTTCTGCGGCATTACCTGAACAATGCCGCGCGGCTGCGATTGTTCAACCGGGTGATGGCGGCGCTGCTGGTTGGCTGCGCGGCCTATCTGTTGATGTTCTAGGGTTGGCGCTCTAGCGAGCCCGCATCAGTCCAGCCGCCCCACTCGCCCGGCTAGGCGCGACGCTGTCCGCGGTAGTGCCCGGGCGTTGCCGCCAGCAGTTGTTTGAAGGCGCGTTGCAGATGCGCCTGATCGGCGAAACCGGCGGCCAGGGCCACCTCGGCGATCGGCACGCCACGGCGCAATTGCTCGCGAGCGAACTGGACACGACGGTTGGTCAGATAGGCGTGCGGCGTCATCCCGTAATGCCTCCTGAACGATCGGATCAGGCCCGATACCGACACACCAGCCGTCGAGCAGATCTCTTCCAGCTTCAGGGAACGCTGATAGTTGTCGGCGATGAACTCGGCGGCACGTTTCAGCTTCGGGTCGCTCACTGGGGCCGTGGTCTGCATCCCCAGGCGCTGATGCATGGCGCTGAAGAACTCTACTGCGGTGCTGTGCTTGTGCAAAGGGTCGGCTTGGTCGTCGGTCAACACTGCATGCAACCGTCTGAAACCGGCCTGCAGGTTGGCATCACGCGTCAGAATCGGCGCGAAGCCGCGAAACCCGGCGCCGTCCATGCCCAGCTCATCCTGCAGATCGCTCAGCCAGTCGGCGTCGACATACAGCATGCGGTACGCCCAGGGCTGATCGCGGATCGGGTTGCAGGCATGTACGTCACCGGGATTCATCAGGACCAGCGTGCCCGCCTCGATGCGGCACTGTTGATCGCCATTGATGTAGGTGCTGGCACCACTGTCGATCAAGCCGACGGAGAAGGTCTCATGGCTGTGCCGCGCATAGCAGACGCGGCGGCCATCCGCGACGCTGCGCGACTCGATGAACGGCAACGTGTGGTCCCGCCAGAAGCTCGAGCCCGCGAGGGTGTGCCGATCTGTGGTGTCTGGCTGATGCATGACGGGCTGCCACTAGCTGCTGCAAGAGGCTTCAGGTTAGCCGAAAAAGGCTTCTCCTACGATGCACCGGGCAACCGCGGGAGCGGTCTCGACCGCGAAAGGCTTCCAGGCAAATAGATCATTCGGTGCGGGTTATCACTGCGAGACTTGAGACACACAGATATCGAAGAGCTCGCGGTCAAGACCGCTCCTACAAAATGCACCGGGCAACCGTGGGAGCGGTCTCTGAACGAGCCCCCTGAAAGACAGGACACCGTTTCCCCCTTACGATAAGGGATAGGCAAACGGTTATGTTTATGACTAATAGCAACGATAAGAGTGGGGAGCTTTTGGGTCGGGAGCGGCGGCGCCGCTGGAGCCCTGAGCAAAAGCTGACCATGGTTCGAGAGAGCCTTGAGCCCGGGCAGAGCGTTTCGTTGGTGGCTCGGCGTAACGGCATCAATGCCAACCAACTATTCCTGTGGCGCAAGCTTTACCAAGACGGCAGTTTGTCGGCGGTCAGTGCTGGCGAAGCCGTGGTACCTGCCTCCGAGCTGAGCGATGCGCTCAAGCAGATCCGTGAACTGCAACGGATGCTGGGCAAGAAAACGATGGAAGCAGAAATCCTCAAAGAGGCCGTGGAGATCGCCCGGTCGCGAAAATGGATTGCGCACTCACCCTTGTTGCCGGGGGACGACCAGTGAAGCTGGTCAGCGAATGTCTCGGTGTGGCGCGCTCGCAATTAACGGTTCGAATCAAGCAATCGGCATCCCCCAAAGTACGGCGGAGCAGGCCTGTGAACGATGCTGATCTGGTAGTTGAAATCCAGCAACAGGTCAGCGAACTTCCCAGCTACGGCTACCGCCGCGTCTGGGGATTGCTGCGTCGCGCCCGTGAAACCCAGTCGCTACCGGCGATCAATGTGAAGCGGGTTTACCGGGTCATGCGTGATCACAACTTGCTGCTTGAGCGCCGCATCAAACAGCCCGGTGTGCCGCGTCGGCACGAAGGCCGTATTGCGGTGGAAGCCAGCGATACGCGTTGGTGCTCGGACGGCTTTGAGTTCCGTTGCGAGGACGGCGCCAAACTGAGCGTGACCTTCGCCCTGGATTGCTGTGATCGCGAAGCCATCGGCTGGGTCGCGAGCCCGACCGGGTACAGCGGCGATGATATCCGCGATTTGATGCTGGAAAGCGTGGAGAAGCGCTTTGGTGATCAACTGCCCGCCACGCCGGTGCAATGGCTAAGCGACAACGGCTCGGCGTACACCGCCGAACAGACACGCCTGTTTGCTCGACAGATCGGCTTGCAGCCGGTGACCACCCCAGTTCGCAGCCCGCAAAGCAACGGCATGGCTGAGAGCTTCGTGAAGACGATCAAGCGTGACTACGTGGCGCACATGCCCAAACCGGATCGAGAAACGGCGCTGCGCAACCTGGCAATTGCCTTCGAGCATTACAACGAGCAGCATCCGCACAGCGCTTTGAAATACCGCTCGCCGAGGGAGTTCAGGCGCTTGGCAGCAGCATCAATTTAACGGGGAGTTGGTGTCCGGTTTTGTAGGGGCAAGTCCAGTCTCGACCGCGAAGCTTTCAGGCAGATGGATCATTCGGTGCGGGTTATCACTGCGAGACTTGAGACGCACAGATATCGAAGAGCTCGCGGTCAAGACCGCTCCTACGAAATGCACCACGCAAAAAAAATGCACCGAGCAACCGTGGGAGCGGTCTCGACCGCGAAGCTTCCAGGCGCAAGGCTTCGCCGCCGCACGGCGCCCTCTTCGAGCAAATGCCCGCCTCTCTTCGCCAGGCGCCTCTCGTCGCGGTCCCTGAACGATCACATGGACCACCAGTCACCTCTAGTAGCCATCCACCGCTAGGGAACCGGAGCAGGCTCGGGCATCTGCTGCGCGACCCGACGCCTCGTTGCCGCGCCTCAGCACAAAATAAGCCGGAGGCCTGATGACCCATTGCACGATTCACTATGACGGTGCCCCCCTGGTCGGGGAAGCCGACACCCCACTGATCGACTTCCTCGCCAAGCACGACATCGACCTGCCCCACGTCTGTTACCACCGCGCGCTGGGCTCGCCGCAGACCTGCGACGTCTGCTGGGTGCAGGTCGATGGAGAACTGGTGCGTGGCTGTACGCTGAAGGCTCGCGACGGGCTCGAAATCACCAGCCAAATCGCCGAGGCCAAGGCTGCGCGCGAGGAAGGGATGGACCGGCTGGTGGCCAAGCACGAGCTGTACTGCACGCTGTGCGAGCACAACACCGGCGACTGCACGCTGCATAACACCTACGCGCAGATCAATCCGCCGATCCAGCGCTACGAATTCAAGCGCAAGCCCTACGAGAAGGACCACTCCAACCCCTTCTATACCTACGATCCGGACCAGTGCATCCTCTGCGGCCGCTGCGTCGAGGCCTGCCAGAACGTCGAAGTCAACGAGACGCTGTCGATCGACTTCAACATGGAGCACCCGCGCGTGCTCTGGGATGGCGGCAAGCCAATCGACGAGTCGAGCTGCGTCAGCTGCGGGCATTGCGTCACCGTCTGCCCCTGCAATGCGCTGCTGGAAAAGACCATGCAGCCGGACGCCGGCCCGTTCACGTCGCTGCCGCAGGACATCAAGCGACCGATGATCGACATGGTCAAGAAACTCGAGGAAACCATCGGCGCGCGGCCGATCACCGCCATTTCGAAAATGGACATGCACTGGCGCCAGCCGGAGATCAAGCGCACCAAGACCGTATGCACCTACTGCGGCGTGGGCTGCTCGTTCGAGATGTGGACCCGCGACCGGCACATCCTCAAGGTGCAGCCGGTGGTCGATGCGCCGGCCAATGGCATTTCCACCTGCATCAAGGGCAAGTTCGCCTGGGACTTCGTCAACGACCCGGAACGCCTGACCACGCCGCTGATCCGCGAGAACGGCCAGTTCCGCGAGGCCAGCTGGGACGAGGCGCTGAATCTGGTCGCGCATCGGCTCATGCAGATCCGCGACAGCCATGGGCCCGACGCCATCGGCTTCATCGGCTCGAGTAAGGCGAGCAACGAGGAGGCCTACCTTACGCAGAAGATCGCCCGCGCGATCATCGGCACCAACAGCGTCGACAACTCCTCGCGCTACTGCCAGAACCCGGCCACCAAGGGCCTGTTCCGCACCGTCGGCTATGGCGGCGATGCCGGCACCATTGCCGACATGGAAAAGGCCGAGTTGATCGTCGTGGTCGGCAGCAACCTGTCGGAGAACCACCCGGTGATCGCCTCCAAGCTCAAGGCGCAGAAGAAGCACCGCGGGCAGAAGTGGGTGGTGTTCGATCCGCGCAAGCACGAGATGGCCGAACGCGCCGACATCCATCTGCGGCCCAATTCCAGCACCGACATGGTCTGGGCCTCGGCCTTGTCGCGCTACATGTTCGACCATGGCTACGCCGACCTGGAGTTTCTCGGCGCGAGAGTCAATCAGGTCGAGGAATACAGAAAGTCGCTCGAGCCCTTCACCATGGATTTCGCCGCCCAGATCACCGGCATCGCCAAGGACAAGCTGATCGAGGCGGCCGAACTGATCGGCCAGGCGAAATCGGTCTGCTTGCTCTGGGCCATGGGCATCACCCAGCACAGCCACGGTTCGGACACCAGCACGGCGCTGTCGAACCTGCTGCTGGTCACCGGCAACTACGGCCGTCCCGGCACCGGCGGCTACCCGATGCGCGGCCACAACAACGTGCAGGGCGCCAGCGACTTCGGCTGCCTGAAGAACATGTACCCCGGCTACGAGAAGGTCACCGAGGAAAAGAACCGCGACAAGTGGGCCAAAGCCTGGGGCGTGCCAAAAGAAAAGCTATCGCTGGAGAAAGGCAACGACAACTTCACCATGGTCAAGGGCGCCGACGAGGGCTCGGTCAAGGCGATGTACATCATCGGCGAGGAAACCGCGTTCTCCGATGCCGACAGCAAGAACGTGCACAGCGGCTTCGAAAACCTCGATTTCATGGTGGTGCAGGACATCTTCCTCAGCCGCACCGCGCAATTCGCCGACGTGGTGTTGCCGGCCTGCCCCTCTGTGGAAAAGGACGGCACCTTCACCAACACCGAACGACGCATCCAGCGCTTCTACCAGGTACTGCCGCCGCTGGGCAACAGCCGGCCGGACTGGCAGATCCTGACTGATCTCGCCAAACGCATGGGTCACGACTGGGGCTATGAGCACCCGAGCCAGATCATGGACGAGTGCGCCGGCATCGCCACCATGTTCCAAGGCATCAGCTACGAGCGGTTGGAAGGCTGGCAGTCACTGTTCTGGCCGATGCAGAGCGATGGCAGCACCACCCCGCTGCTCTACACCGACCGTTTTCATACCGATGACGGCAAGGCCGTACTGTTTCCGCTGGAATGGAAGACACCAGCCGAAGCGGCCGACAACGAGTACGACATCATGCTGGACAACGGGCGCATGCTCGAACAGTTCCAGAGCACCAACCAGACCGGCCGCGGCCCGCGCATCTGGTCACAGGCGCCAAACTGGTTCGTCGAGGTCAGCCCGGAACTGGCCGCCGAACGCGGCATCGAGGACGGCACCTGGGTGCGCGTGACCTCACGGCGCGGCTCGGTGGAGGTGCGTGCCACGGTGACCGACCGGGTCGCCGGCAAGACGCTGTTCATGCCCATCCACCAGGGCAAACCGGGCTTGAACCTGCTCACTGGCGAACACCATGACCCCGACGTGAACACGCCGGCCTACAAGGAGACCGCGGTGAAGCTCGAGGTGCTGCCCGAGAAAGGCGAACCGCCGCTACCACCGAACAGTTTCCGCCACGCCAAGCGCACGCCCACCGAAGGCGTGCCCGTCGAGGTGAAGTGGTACCGCGACGACTATGTCGCCCCGCCCGCCCAAGCCCCGCATCCGGAGAGATTCTGATGGCCCAGCGAATCGACTACGACGTCAAGCCGACGCTGATCGGCCCCAGCGCGCGCGAAGAACTCGATACCCTGCTCGAAACGCTGCACCAGCGTGGCGTGCTGCGTTTTGCCAACGACCTGGCCGGCTCCCATGACCGCGTGCTCAAGGTGCTGGTCGATGGGATGAGCAAGGAAGGCTCGCTCAACGCCGTACAGAACCTGTCGATCCTCGGCATGGCGCTATCGCGCATCGAGCCGGCGCAGTTCTGCAAGGTGGTGTTCGCCTTCCAGGACGCATTCCATGCGATCGGCGGCTACAAGCCCGACGGCAAGCACGACGAGGCGCCGGGTGTGACCGGTGCCTACAAGATGCTGCATGACGACGAGCTCTGGGCGGCGCTGACGCCCATCATCGAAGGGCTCAAGTCGTTCGCCGGCGGGCTGGATAAAGAGCCGGAGAAGCCCATCACCGCCTTCAGCGGCAAAAAGACGGAGCAGTGAGGCGCGGCAGCACGCGTACCCACAAGCAATAGGCTGGGCCAGCCGGCCCAGCCTGCCGATGCACGGGCCGCCGTTGCGTCGCGCTCAACGCTGTCCCGCGCAGAACCGCTTCGTCTGTTTTACTGTCCGAACCTCATCACTCATCCACATCCGGGACCGCATGACTGTCCAATTTTTCAAGCGCCATGCTTCGACGGGCGACTTCCCCAGGCCCATCTCCATCCGCCGGCTCGCTGCGGCGCTTTCTGGCGTGCTGCTGCTGAGCCTGGCCGGCTGCGGCATTCGGCAGCCGGAAACACCCGCCCCACGGCCGGATGAGGTGAGGGCGAAAATTGTCCGCCTGATCCCCAGCAACATCCCGGATCGCCAAGGTTGGGCAACGGATATCTACACCGCCTTCGATGCGCTGGATATCCCGCCGAGCAACGAGAACATCTGCTCGGTGCTGGCGATCACCGCACAGGAATCGACCTTCCAGGCGACCCCTGCCGTGCCAGGCCTGGCGAAGATTGCGCGCGAAGAGATCTACCGGAGAGCGTCCCGGCTGCATGTCCCGCAGTTTGTCGTCAATGCGGCACTGGACGTCCGCTCGCCCAACGGCAAGACCTACAGCGAGCGCCTGAATGCCGTGCGCACCGAGGAACAGCTGAGCGCGATCTTCGATGACTTTCTCAGCATCATGCCGCTCGGCAAACAGCTGTTCGGCACGCTCAATCCGGTGAAGACCGGTGGCCCGATGCAGGTCAGCATCGCCTTTGCCGAAGACCACAAGTGGGACTATCCCTATGAGCGCAAGGGCTCGATCCGCGACGAAGTCTTTACCCGGCGCGGCGGCATGTACTTCGGCATCGCCCATCTGCTCGATTACCCGGCCAGCTACACTCAGCCGCTGTACCGCTTCGCCGATTTCAATGCCGGTTGGTATGCCAGCCGAAACGCAGCTTTCCAGGCCGCGGTAAGCCGTGCCAGCGGTACCAAGCTGGTCCTCGATGGCGATCTGATCATCTATGGCAGCAGCAAAGCCGGGCAGACCGAGCGCGCGGTGCGTTCGCTGGCGAGCAAGCTGGACATGAGCGAGACGGCCATTCGCAATGCGTTGGAGCGCGGCGACACCCATGGTTTCGAGAAGACCAGCCTGTATGAACGCGTCTTCGCCCTGGCGGAAAAGCGCGCGGGCAAGCCGCTGCCGCGCGCGGTGTTGCCCGGCATCCGCCTGGAAAGCCCGAAGATCACCCGCAACCTGACCACCGCCTGGTTCGCCAACCGGGTCAATGACCGGTATCTGGCGTGCATGAAGCGCGCGGGGAACTAGCGGGGCATTTTGGCAGCTCCTTTGGCAGAACTCGCTCAATCGCCGGGACTCGGTCTACGTCGGCTAGTTCGGCCCGCCGCGTGCACTGCATATTTTCTGTGGGAGCCCCGCCCCCGGGGCGAAGCTTGTGCTGTTGAGCGGGCAGACCTGCATTCGCCGCGGGGCGCGCCTCCCACAATGGCGCCGCGTGCACTGCATATTTTCTGTGGGAGGCCCGACCTCGGCGCGAAGCTTGTGCTTTTGAGCGGGCAGACCTCCGCATTCGCCGCGGGTCGCGGCTCCCACAATGGCACCGCGTGCACTGCATATTTTTCTGTGGGAGGCCCGACCTCGGGCGAAGCTTGTGCTTTTGAGCGGGCAGACCTCCGCATTCGCCGCGGGTCGCGGCTCCCACAATGGTGCCGCGTGCACTGCATATTTTCTGTGGGAGCCCCGACCCCGGGGCGAAGCTTGTGCTTTTGAGCGGGCAGACCTCAGCATTCGCCGCGGGGCGCGCCTCCCACAATGGCGCCGCGTGCACTGCATATTTTCTGTGGGAGGCCCGACCTCGGCGCGAAGCTTGTGCTTTTGAGCGGGCAGACCTCAGCATTCGCCGCGGGTCGCGGCTCCCACAATGGCGCCGCGTGCACTGCATATTTCTGTGGGAGCCCCGACCTCGGGCGAAGCTTGTGCTTTTGAGCGGGCTGACCTCCGCATTCGCCGCGGGTCGCGGCTCCCACAATGGTGCCGCGTGCACTGCATATTTTCTGTGGGAGGCCCGACCCTGGGGCGGGGCTTATGCTTTGAGCGGGCAGACCTCCCCATTCGCCGCGGGGCGCGGATCCCACAATGGCGCCCCCTGCACTGCATATTTTCTGTGGGAGGCCCGACCTCGGGGCGAAGCTTGTGCTTTTGAGCGGGCAGACCTCAGCATTCGCCGCGGGTCGCGCCTCCCACAATGGCGCCGCGTGCACTGCATATTTCTGTGGGAGCCCCGACCCCGGGGCGAAGCTTTTTCTGGGTCCGAGCCGGCACGTTTGCCGCGGGTCGCGGCTCCCACAATGGCACCGCGCACTGCGTATTTTCTGTGGGAGGCCCGACCTCGGGGCGAAGCTTGTGCTGTTGAGCGGGCAGACCTCCGCTTTCGCCGCGGGTCGCGCCTCCCACAATGGCGCCGCGTGCACTACATATTTCCGTGGGAGCCCCGACCTCCGGGCGAAGCTTGTGCTTTGAGGGGGCAGACCTCCCCCATTCGCCGCGGATCGCGGATCCCACAATGGCGCTCCCTGCACTGCATATTTTCTGTGGGAGCCCCGACCTCGGGGCGAAGCTTGTGCTTTTGAGCGGGCAGACCTCAGCATTCGCCGCGGGGCGCGCCTCCCACAATGGCGCCGCGTGCACTGCATATTTCTGTGGGAGCCCCGACCTCGGGGCGAAGCTTTTCTGGCTCCGAGCCGACACGTTCGCCGCGGGGCGCGCCTCCCACAATGGGCAGCTGTCACGGCGGCGGGGTCAGCCTGGTCACCGTCGCGGCGATCTTTCTGTCGAATATCCCGGAGGGGCTGTCCAGCGCTGCGGGGATGAAGAAAGCCAAGCGCCCCGCTGCCTACATCTTCGGCGTCTGGGGCGGCATCGCCCTGGCCTCCGGCCTGGCGGCCGTGGCCGGGTACGGTCTGTTCCAGGGCGTGCCGCCTGAAGCGATCGCACTCACCACAGCCATCGCGGCGGGGGCCATTCTCGCCATGCTCGTGGATACGATGATTCCCGAAGCCTTCGAAACCACCCACGATTTGACCGGCATCATCACCGGTCTCGGCTTTCTGGTGGCCTTCGTGCTGAGCAAGGCGGGAACCTGAGGCTCGCCCTTCTGAATCGCTGGGTGGTCAAAAGCCCGCCTTGCGGGTCAGCATATCGATGAGCGTCAGGGTGAACATCAGCAGCAGCCAGAACCCGGCGCCCAGCGCGAAGAAGCGCACCAGCGCCGAGTGCTGGCCCAGCTGCATGAAGCCGAACAGCACCAGTGCTGCCTGCCCCGCCGCCCCGAGCAAGGCCCAGTCGGACCAGGCCGGCAGCCAGAGTGCCAGGAGCACATTGGCGGTCAGCAGCAGGATCAGGCCAAGGTAAGTCAGCAGCAGATTACGCAAGCTCATGCAGGCCTCCCGAGCAGGTACAGGGCGGGATAGAGCAGAATCCAGATCACATCGACCAAATGCCAGTAGAGGCCGACCATCTCCAGGGTGATGGCGCGCTCGGGCAATTTCATGTGGCCGAAATGGATGCGTGCCGCCATGCCGAGCGCCAGCACCACGGCGATCGACACGTGCAACGCGTGCAGCGCCGTGGAGAACAGGTAGATGACCATGTAGAGCCGCGAGCCCGGATTTGTCAGTGGCGATTCGTTGGGCGAGCCCGGCAGCAGCCCTTCACGGTACTCCCAGGCGTACTCGAAACCCTTCAGGCCGAGAAACCCCAGCCCCAGCAAAGCCGCCAGCACCAACCAGAGCTGCACGTGCCGGTGATATTCCTGGCGCGAGGCCTTGACCACCAGGCTCATGCACAGACTGGCGGTCAGCAGCAGGGCGCTGTTGAAACCGGCCAGTACGAAATGCAGGTGATGCACCGCCTCGGCGACCGGCTGCGGGTAATGCAGGCGGTAGTAGCCGATCACCAGGAACAACGCCCCGAACATCATGATTTCCGTGGACAGGAACAGCCACATGCCCAGATAGGTCGCCTCGCGCTGCTGGGAGGCGGTACTGAACTGCTCGGCGAGGTATCCCTTACGAACGTCCATGGGTCGCCTCGGGTGGATATTCGTAGGCTTCGAAATCGACGATCGGTGTTTCGATGAAGTTGTGCTTCGGTGGCGGCGACGAGGTTCGCCATTCCAGCCCGGCGGCGTCCCACGGATCGTCATCGGCGATCGGCCCGTAGCGCAGCGACCAGAGCAGGTAGAAGAACGGCAGGATATAGGCCACCGCAAGGATCGCCGCACCCGCCGAGGACAGCACGTGGAGGAACTGAAAATCCTCGCCGTAACTGTGGTAGCGCCGTGGCATGCCCAGGTAGCCGAGCAGGAACTGCGGGAAGAACGTCAGGTTGAAGCCGAGGAAGATCATCACCGCCGCGATCTTGCCCCACAGCTGCGAGTACATACGCCCGGTCATCTTCGGCCACCAGAAATGCAACGCGCCGAAGAAGCCCGCCACCGCGGCGCCGACCATGATGTAGTGGAAATGCGCGACCACGAAATAGGTGTCGTGCACATGCACGTCCGCCGCCAGCAGCGCCAGGAACAGGCCCGTCACCCCGCCAACCACGAACAGCCCGATGAAGGTCACCGCGTACAGGAACGGCGCATTGATGGTGAGGTTGCTTTTGTAGAGCGTCGCGGTCCAGTTGTAGACCTTGATCGCCGAGGGGATCGCGACCAGGAAGCTGAGCAGGGAAAACACCATACTCGCGTACATCGACTGCCCGGCGACGAACATGTGGTGGCCCCAGACCATGAAGCCGATGACCGCGATGGCCATGCTCGAATAGGCGACGAAGTTGTAGCCGAAGACGCGTTTGTGGGCGGCGGCGGTGACCAGTTCGCTCATCACGCCCATGGCCGGCAGGATCATGATGTACACCGCCGGGTGGCTGTAGAACCAGAACAGGTGCTGGAACAGCAGCGGATCACCGCCCAGTGCCGGGTCGAACACGCCGATATGGAACAGGTGCTCGGCGGCGACCAGTATCAGCGTGATCGCCAGCACGGGCGTGGCCAGCACCAGGATGACCGAGGTGGCGTACAGCGACCAGCAGAACAGCGGCATGCGGAACCAGGTCATCCCCGGCGCACGCAGGGTGTGGATGGTAACGATGATGTTCAGCCCGGTGAGAATCGAGGAGAACCCGGTGATGAACACGCCGAGGATCACCGCCACCACATGGCCGTTGCTGAACATGGTCGACAGCGGCGTGTAGAAGGTCCAGCCGGTGTCCACGCCGCCGGCCAGCAAGGCGAAGATTGTGAACGCGCCGCCGCCGACCAGCAGGTACCAGCTGAAGAGGTTCAGCTTCGGAAAGGCCATGTCCCTGGCACCGATCATGATCGGGATGAGGAAGTTGCCGAACACCGCCGGGATCGAAGGAATCAGAAAAAACCACACCATCACCACACCGTGCAGAGTGAAGGCGCGGTTGTAGCCGTCGGCGGTCAGCAGGTCGCCTTCCGGGGTGATCAGCTCGACGCGGATGGCACTGGCCGCCAGCCCGCCGAGGAAGAAGAACGCGGTGACGGCGATCAGGTACATGATCCCGATGCGCTTGTGGTCGGTGGTCATGAACCAGGTGCGCAGGCCGTGCTCGTCGGCCAGGTAGCTTGGGCGCTGGTTCGCGGCGGGGTTCTTCTGGCTCAACGGGTGGGACTCCTGTGCCGAGGCAAGCCTGTTTCACGGTGGGTCGTTTCAGTGCTGGTCAGATGCATCCTGCCCTCCTTCGCCGATGTGTCCTAAAGACTTGATATAGGCGGTCAGCCGCAGCACCGCTTCCTCATCCAGCACGTTGTCGAAGCTCGGCATGATCGGCTCGAAACCGGCCACCACGTGCTTGTTCGGCAACAGAATGCTGTCACGAATGTAGCCATCGTCGGCCAGCACCGACTCGCCGTTCTGCAGGGCCACTCGGCGACCGTAGAGGCCGGCCAGGTTGGGCGCATGAGCGACGTTGGCCGCCCCATGGCAGCCGCTGCAGCCGAACTGGCGGAACAGCGCGCCGCCCTGGTCGGCCAGGCTTTCAGAGCTACCGGCCTGCTCCAGCCAGGCCGCGTACTCCTGCTCAGGCAGGATCACCAGATCGGCCAGCATCCGCGAATGGTCGGTGCCGCAATACTCGGCACAGTAAGCCTGGAAGCGTCCGGTCTTGGCGGCCTTGAACCAGAGCTGGGTATAACGCCCGGGCAGCAGGTCCTGCTTCACTCGCAGGGCCGGAAAATACAGGCTATGGATGACATCCTGGGAAATCATGTTGAGCTTGATCGGCTGGTTGACCGGCACATGCAACGTATTGATCTCGCGCTGGCCGCCGGGGTGCTGGAATTTCCACATCCACTGTTTGCCGACCACCTGGATTTCCATGGCGTCCGGCGGCGGCGTGCGTACGTCGTAATAGAGCTTGGCCGACACCAGATAGATGACCATGGCGCCGACGAAGGGCAAGGCGATCCAGGTCATCTCGACCTTCATGCTGCCCCGTGGACGATGGTCGCGCGGCACCTGGGTGCCCTTGCGATAGCGGAACGAGAACAGCACCAGCAGGACGAACACCGGTACCACGAAGAACATCATCATCCCGGTGAAGGCGAAAACCAGCCAGTCGACATTGCCGGCATAGCTCGAGGCGGTTTCGGGCCAGAAGCGGACGAAGGTTTCGTTCATGCGTCACCCTTCTGCTTGTGGCGCTCGCGCCAGAGGGTGACGCCGATGAACCCGCCCAGCAGCAACGTGGTGCCGATGCCACCGACCTGCAGCGCGCCGACGACCAGGTTGTCGTAGCCACCGGTGCGCGGGTTGTAGTGGTAACAGAGCAGCAACAGCTGGTCGCCCAGCGAACCTATCTTCCCCTCGCCGGCGTCCGTCAGGGCGAGGCGCATGTCATCCGGCTGATAGCCGAGACCGTACAGCCAGCGCACCAGTTTGCCGTCCGGACCGAGGGTGGCGATCGCCGAGGCATGGGCGAACTCGCCAATTTCCGGATCCCAGCTGTAGTTGAAACCGATCGCCTCGGCCAATGCGGTGCCAGCGGCGGGATGTGAAGGGTTCGGTTCTGGACGGGTCGCCGGCGCGACCTCGCTGAGAAAGTGCACGTGCGGCGAGTCCACCAGCTGCGGCCAGCGCTTGCGCAGCTTGGCGCGTTCGGCCTCGGCATCTTGCGGGGTTTCGCGCGGGTCGATGCTGAACGCAATGACCTCGTAGTCTTTGCCGAGCTCGAAGGACAACGCCGACAACAGATTGAACAGGCTCGAAAGCTGCGCGCCGCAAACGTTCGGGCAGCGGTAGTACACCGGCGCGAGGATCACCGGGCGCCCATCGAACAGCTCGCCGAGGGTGACCCGGTTGCCGTTCACGTCGCTGAAGTGCAGCCCCATCGGCAGCTGTGCGCCGGGCTTCTGTTCGATACCGGCTGCCGCGAACGGATCGAACGGCGCATCGGCCATGACCGGGCCGCCGTACAGCAGGACAAGGACCGCCAGAAACACGCTAGCAATGCCGCGTCGAAAGCGAGTTGTGGCCTGTGGCCGCTGGCTCGTCGGCCGCTGTTCGCCGACTTGGCCGCACGGGACGCACGTGGATTGCTGCGTCTCGCGCCGCTGCTGCCGTACCGCAGATTTGTAGGATGGGTGCCAACATATAGCCGTCGCCCCGTCCTGGCATGGAGATCGATGCGTCACGGCTGCGCCCTCCCCCTGGCTTGCTGCTCGCGAGGCGGCATGGTTTCACCGGACTCGGGCTCAGCACGGGAAGGCCAGCCGCGTTGGGCCAGTAGCAGCATGCCGCGGTCCACCGGGATACGTGCCAGCCCGGCGTCGCGGTCGACCCAGCCGTAGTGCTCGATCACTTCGCGCCCCGCTGCCAACACGTCGTTGCCACCCGCGCGCGGATCGCTTTCCAGACGCGGCTCGGGCGGTTTTGCCGCCTGCCGCTCAAGCGCGGTGACCGCCTCGCCAGGCTGCAGGTCGTACCACCAGAGCAAACCGGCCACGCCGATACCGGCGACCAGCAGGACGGCGAAAATGCCGAAACCGATGATCAACAGCACCTTGACGTTGGCGTCGTGATGTTCGAAGCCGTCTTCTTTCGAAACCGGATCCACCGGCACACTCATGGCGTTCTCCTCGGCAGTGTTCTCTTCGCCAGCAAGGCCAGCGCCAGCAGCCCGCCGCCCGCCAGCCAGGCAGCGATCAGTGACAGCCCAAGCAGTACCGGATGCATCTCGCTCAGGCCCGGCAGGCTCATCCAGACGCCTTCGGCGAGCCCCAGCAACAGCGTTGCCGTCGCCAGCACCATCAACACCCTGCGCCGCTGCGAGAACGGCCAGAGCAACGCGATGAAGACCAGCGATTGACCGGCACCCAACAGCCAGGTCAGCCACAGCCAGCCACCCTCGGCGCGGTGCTGATACCAGCGGATTTCTTCGGGCAGGTTGCCGTACCAGATCACCAGGTATTGCATGAAGTGCAGGTAGAGCCAGGCCAACACCGCGGCGGCCAGCATGCCGCGCAGCACACCTGGCCGATTGCTTCCACGGGCCAGTGCCAACAGGCAACAAAAGGCGATACCGCTGAGCATCAACCGGCCGAACCAGACCATGCCGAACAGGCTGGACTTGAAGTGCGGGTCGAGCGACATCGCCCAGTCCACCGCCGCCAATGACGTGGTCATTACCAGCGCAATCAGGCCCAGACCGGCCGCCGCGGGCCGCTTGATGCTGAGCGGTAGCACCCAGGTCGACAACGCCCACCATGCCGCCAGATACAGCACACCGCGCACGGCGAAGCTTGGCCAGGCGAGCCAGAACCCGCGAAAACCGCCCTCATCAGGACCGACCCATTGGTAAAGCACACCAGCACCCGCCAGCACCGGGAGCGCAATCAGCGCCAGCGCTGGCAAGGCACGCGAGCTGAACAGCGTCCATGGCCATAACTGGTCCCGCGCATTGCCGCTGACCAGCGCCACGCTCAAGCCCAGACACAACCCGCCCAACGGAATGCCGGCAAGGCCCAGCAGACTGGCCAGGCTCGCCGCCACCGCCTCGCGACTGGCCAGTAGCAGGCACGCCAACAACCCGAGCACGCCGAGTCCGGCGCTGATGAATGCCCATCTGCGCAGGTTCATGGCAGGCGCTCCAAAGTGTCGCGGTCGATTTCAGGCAGGCCGCCAATCTCGGCGCGACGGCTGAACTGCAACGCGCGGATATAGCCGACGATGGCCCACCGATCGGCGGGCAGCACGCGTGCGGCATAGCTGTACATCTGGCCGTAGCCGTGGGCGATGACGTCCATGAAATGTCGATCGGGCGCCGCGACGAGCCTGGGCTCGGCGAAATCCGGGGGCCGCGGAAAACCGCGATTGACCACGGTGCCGTTGCCATCGCCCGCCACGCCATGGCAAGGCGTGCAGTAAATCTCGAAGCGCTCCCGGCCATGCTGCATCAGCGTCACCGTCAGCGCGGGTCGCTCGGCCAGTACGGCTTCCCAGGCCAGGTCTCCGCGGGCAACGGTGCCGGCGGGCGGTACCTGGTTGACCTTGCCGTCCGGGAAGAACGTGCTGGCTTCCTGCGCAGCGGCACGCGGCTGCTCGGCCATGTCGTCGCAACCGACCAGGCCCAGCAGCAGCGCACAGAGCAATGACCAGCGAATCATGCCGGCACCTCGGTCACCGACACCGCGCGCTCGGCCAGCCAGAGCGCCGTCCCGGTCTCGTCGTACAGCGGATCGTCAGCGCGTATGCAGAGCAGAAAGCGATCATCGGTGGTGCGATCGAACGCGCTCGCGTCATGCAGCGGGTGCCAGAGCAAGGGAAGCCGGCACAACCAGAGCAGGCCGAACACGGCGAAGATCGTCGCGAAGCTGACCATCAGCAGAAAGGTGACGATGCTGAAACTCTGCAAGGCGATCAGCGGCCGCCCGCCGATCTCCAGCGGGTAGCTGAGGTTGGCGTAAATCTGCATGCCCAGCCCGATGGCGACGCCCACCAGCGCACCCACCACGCCAAACCAGTAAGGACGATTGCTGCGGTGTTCGAGCACCTCCTCGATCCCTTCTACGGGGAACGGGCTGTAGGCTTCGATCCGCCGATAGCCCGCCGCACGTGCGGCGCGCGCGGCGTCAAGCATCGCATCGGGATGGGCGAAATCGGCCAGCAGGCCGTAATGGCGCTTACTCACTGGCGCCTCCACGGTAGCGATGCAGCACTTCCTTGAGCTCGAAGGTGGAGATCATCGGCAGGAAGCGCATGAACAGCGAGAACGGCACCATGAACAGGCCGAAGGTGCCGACGAACAGTGCCCAGTCCCAGAACGACGGGCTGTACGCTTGCCAACTGGAAACCAGGTAATCGCGGGTCGGCGGTTGGATGATCAGCATGTAGCGCTCGCACCACATGCCCACCAGTACGCCGAGGGCGATGACCAGCATGGCCCGGCCGTTGCGCCGCACCGCCGGCCACCACAGCGCCTGGGTCACCACCAGATTGAAGAAGATCGCCGTCCAGAAGCTCCAGGCGGTGGGGCCGGCGATGCGGTTCATGGTCACCAGGATTTCGTGTTCCTTGCCTGAGTAGAACGCGATGAAGGGTTCGGCGAAATAGCCGTAACTGGTCATCCAGCTGGTCGCCAGCAATAGCAGGCCGAGCTTGTCCAGGTGGCTATTGGTGATCAGCTCGTGCCAACCGAAGAACCGCCGCAACCCGAGCGCGATGACGATTACCATGGCGAAACCGGAGAACACCGCACCGGCGACGAAATACGGCGGAAAGACGGTCGAGTGCCAGCCCGTTTCCGGCGCCAGATCGAGCAGGAACGAGTAGCCACTGGACACCGAGAACACCAACGGCACCGCCAGCAGTGCGATGAATCGGTAGGTGCGGCGCCAGTGGCTCCAGTGCGAAGCCGCGCCGCGCCAGCCGAGCGCGAGCAGCCCGTAGAAGTATTGGTAGTGCCGCTTGGTGGCGCGATCGCGCGCCGAAGCGAAATCAGGGATGGAACCGACATAGAGAAACAGCAGCGACACGCCGAGGTAACCCAGCACCGCGAAAAAGTCCCAGGCCGTCGGGCTCTTGAACTGTGGCCAGAGCTCCATGGTGTTGGGGTATGGCGCGGTCCAGTAGAACAGCCAGGGCCGTCCCAGGTGCAGGATCGGATAGACCCCGGCGCAGACGACGGCCATCAGCGTCATCAGCTCGGCAAGGCGGTTGAGCGAGTTGCGCCACGGGCGGTTGAGCAACAGCAGCAAAGCCGAGATGAACGTGCCGGCGTGGCCGATGCCCAGCCACCACATGTAGTTGAGGATGGCGAAGCCCCAGTTCACCGGGATGTTGTTGCCCCACACGCCGACGCCTCTCCACAACGCCACCGCAGCGGCGACGACGAACACACCCAGCAGCAGGCAGCTGATGGTGAACAGCATCCACCAGGCCCGCCGGTAGCGGTTGAAGTCGGTCGGTAGATCGAGCACCCGCTCCGACACCGCGCCAAGCGGCATCCCTTGCGGCAGGAAATGCGGTGTCTCAGACATCACGTTCCCCCTTGGCCGAGCGCAACTCCAGGCGCTCGTGATCGCCCGGCAATATCGCCGGCTCCTCTACCAGGCCCAGGTAGGTCGTCTTGGGCCGGGTGTTGAGTTCTTCGAGCAGCGCGTAGTGGCGCCTGGTGTGGCGTTCGCGGTTGACCTCTGCGTCCGGATCCTGAAGGTTGCCGAAAACGATCGCCTGGGTCGGGCAGGTCTGCTGACAGGCTGTTTTCACCTCGCCATCGCGGATCTCCCGATTCTCGATACGGGCGGCGATTCGCGCTTCGCTGATGCGCTGCACGCAGTAGGTGCACTTTTCCATGACGCCGCGCGAGCGCACCGTGACATTGGGGTTGCGCTGATGCTGGATCGAGGGCGGATCGTCACCGGTAAGATCGAACCAGTTGAAGCGACGCACCTTGTACGGGCAGTACGACGAGCAGGTGCGCGTGCCGATGCAGCGGTTATAGATCTGCTCGTTCAGCCCATCCGGGCCGTGCACGGTCGCGTTGACCGGGCAACCCACTTCGCACGGCGCCTGGTCGCAATGCATGCAGGGCACCGGCTGGAAAGCCGAGGTCGGTTCGCGTGGGTCGCCGCCGTAATAATGGTCGACGCGCAGCCAGTGCATGTTGCGCCCCATCTCGACCTGTTCCTTGCCCACCACCGGTATGTTGTTCTCGGCCTGGCAGGCCACTACGCAGGCGTTGCAGCCGATGCACTGGTCCAGATCGATGACCATGCCCCAGGCGGTGTCGGCCTGCTTCGGCGGCGGATACAGCGTGACCTGTTCCGGCTTCGGCGCGACTTCATCGTAGGCTGCCTCGCGCAGGTGGCTGCGGATCAGTTCCTTGCCCTGCAGGACGTGATGCGGCTGGGTCGACGCCAACTTGATATGCCGTTCCAGCTGGGTCAGCTGCGCGCCCTCCCGCATCCAGGGGTGCTCGGCGGTACGCAGGGGCGATACATCGTAACCAAGCCCATCGCCGACCCGCCCGGCGCGGTCCCGCCCGTAGCCGCCGAACAGGCTCAGCGTGTCATCGGCCTGTCCCGGCATGATCCAGGCAGGCCCCTCGACCACGTTACGCTCGAGGGTGACACGCAGGCGGTCGCCGCTGGCGATCCCTTCCCGCTCGGCCAGTGCCGGTGAAACACCGATGACATTGTCCCAGGTGAGCTTGCTGATCGGCTTGGGCAACTCTTGAAGCCAGCCGAGATTGGCGAAGCGCCCGTCCCAGATGCTCGGATCGGGCCGGAACAGCACGGTCAGACCGACCGCTTCGGAGGTATCCGAGGCGTCCCAGCGTGGCGCTCCTGCGCTGACCTCGACCGGTGCAAAGGCACTGTCGCGGATGTACCCGAGTTCCAGCGCCTTGCGCCAGGCATCGTCGTCCAGCGTCTGCCAGGTCTGCCGCACCAGGGCCAGGGCGTCTGGCGACAGGTCGCCCATCATCAGCGCCAGCACCTCGGCCTGGGTGCGGCTGCTGTAGAAGGGCCGCACTAACGGTTGTGTCAGGCAGACACTGCCATCGGCGGCGCGGCTGTCGCACCAGCCATCCAGTGCGTGGGTCAACGGCAGATGCCAATGGCTTTGAGCCGCCGTTTCGTCGTAATAGAGGCCGGCATGAATGCGCAGCGGTACCCGGCTCAGGGCGTCGGTGAAAGTCAGGCCACCCGGTGCCGTGTGCGCCGGATTGCAGTCGAGCATCAGCAGGGTTTCAACCTCACCGTCCTGCATTGCGGCCACCAGCTCCGGCAAGCCGGAAAGACGCTGCCCTCCGGCTTCGAGCCAGGTCACCGGCTCGGTGTATCGAACGGTTTTGCCCACGTTGCCGAGCTGCTGATTGAGCCAATGCACCGCGGCCTGAACGTCCAACGGCGCGAACTCACCGGCGGTGATCAGGCAGCGGCCGCGCCGTGCCCGAAGTTGCCCGGCCAACTCATCGATCCATTGGCGCGCATCGCCTGGCAAGCTCGGCGCAGCGTCACCGCCAAGCGCGGCCACCAACGCCTGTACGTAGGCGCGTAGCTGCGATGCCTCGACCCGCCGCCGGTTGGCCGCCTTGGCACCAGTCACCGTGGACAAGGACTCCACCACGACCAGGCGCGCTTCGCCTTCTCCGCGAGCGGCCCTTCGCTTGCGCTCGCTCCAGGCGATCGCCTGCGGTAATTCGCGTGGCCCTGGCCCGAGCCAGTCATGTTCGAAACTCACCACCCACTCGGCCTGTTCGAACCGATAGTGGGTTTCCAGCGGATGCCCCAGCGCTCGTTCGCTGGCGGCATAGGTATCGCCTTCCCAGGGCTCGAAGCGGTACAGCTTCGCCTTGGGCCAGCGCTCGACCATGGCGGCGAACTGGCGCTGCAAGGTCGGCGAGCTATTGGCGCCCATCAGCACATGCAGGCCGGCGCCCTGGGCAGCATCGGCGCGGGTCGCCTGCTCCACCGCCGTACGCTGAAAGGCGTTCCAGGTGCTGATATGCCCTTCATGGCGAGGCGCCTGGGAGCGGTCCGGATCGTACAGCTGCAAGATGGCCGCCTGGGTGAAAGCGGTGGCAGCGCCCTGGCTGAGCGGATGGTCAGGGTTCCCTTCGAGCTTGGTCGGGCGGCCGACATGGGTCCGCCCGAGCACCGGTTGCGCATAGCCGGCAAACGGAACCGCGCTGGCATACCAGCGCGCCTCGCCGGGAATGACCTTCTCCGGTTGCACGACATAGGGCACGCCTGCCTCCGGCTCCTGGCCACAGCCGGCCAAACCGGCCATTGCCATGGAGGCGCCCATCAACTGGAGGAAGCGGCGACGGTCCATTTCCGGCGCGATGCTGGGGAACTCCGCCTCGACGAATGCGGCAAACGCCGGTTCGTCGGCCAGCTCCTCGAGGCTGCGCCAGTAGCGCGGCCCGTGCTGACCTTCGAGACGTTGGCGGATGGCGGCGTAGTCGAGCGGCGTGCGATCCATGGGTTACCTGTGACAGATATAACAGTGGGTCAGGTTTTCGGTGTCGACGTGGTGCTCCTCGATCATTCGCTCGCCCACCGCACGACGGTCGTGCTCGGTCTTCCAGCCCATGGTGGTCACCGCAGCGCGTGGCCGCAGCCGCGGCGCGGGGTCCTGGTGACAATCCAGACACCAGCTCATGGTGAAGGTCTCCGCTCGATACATCAGCGGCATGGTGTCGACCTGGCCATGGCAGGTCTCACAACCCACCCCGGCGTTGACGTGGACGTTGTGCTGGAAATAGACGTAGTCCGGCAGCTCGGCTACGCGATTCCAGCGCAGCGGCTTACCTTCGACCAGGCTCTGGCGCACTGGCGCAAGCATCTCGGCGCCCGTCCAGATCTGCGAGTGACAACTCATGCAGGTGTCAGTCGGTGGCAGCCCCGCCACGGCGCTGACTTCGACGCTGTCGTGGCAGTAGCGGCAATCGATCTTCAGCGCACCCGCGTGGTGTTCATGGCTGAAAGGCACCGGTTGGCGCACCACCCAGCCCTTGCCGGTGTTGTAATCGGAGCGGTCCAGCACCGCGAGCGCCACGAACAGCAAGACCAGCCCGCCAAACAGGATGAGCAAGGCCAGGCGCAGCCACATGTCAGCCGAACGAGGAAAAATCTGGGCCATGTCCTACTTCTGTTTTTGTATCTATCTATTTCGGCCGCAACGGCTCCGATGAGTTCAGCCGTCAACGCATATCTCTCCAACGCGCAGCCAGAATGCCTTCTACGACGATCAACTTCAGGCCGTCGCGCCGCCCCTCCCGCCTGTCAGAAGAAATTACCTGAAGAGTCCGAACACCAACGGAGCTCACTGTCTACGACTGCATGTAGCAATAAAGACCGTGCGTCGATCAATACGGCTGATGCCTTTAAAACTTCCAATGTACTTTCATGAACTTCCTAAAAAAGAACAAAAAAAAAGCGGGACCTGATATACAGGTCCCGCTTATATTCGTACCGGTTACCGCAGCGGCGATAACCTATTACGAATTGCGACCGCCGCCGTGGCTGTTCTGGCCGCCTTTCTTGCCAGCTTCGGACGCTTTTTCACGATCGTTAGCGAAGTTGCCGCCGCTGTTATGACCACCCTTCTGGCCGGCTTCTGACGCCTTCTCACGGTCATTGGCGAAGTTGCCGCCGCTGTTCTGGCCGCCTTTCTGGCCAGCTTCAGAGGCGCGCTGCGGATCGTTTGCAAAGTTGCCGCCGCTGTTGTGGCCGCCCTTTTGTCCAGCTTCGGAAGCCTTCTCGCGATCATTAGCAAAGTTGCCCGGATTTCCGCTCTTATCATTCGACATGAGATATCTCCAGTTACGTGAGTGATGCTAATTAAAAATGGCGACTGCATTACAACCGCCTCACTATCTCGGAGGGCGACATGCGGGCAATAGTTCGAAACGATTCTCCCCGAACGATGAACGGTTGATGCCAGATTAGGCGCAGCCGTTATTCGCTTTATATATCTAGCGGCGTGCTAACTGATTGCATTTCGATAGCAACGAGACGGCAATTGGAGTAATGACGAGGCCTACAGCTACATGTCAATTTGCCTGGGTCGATTCACCCAGGGCAGGCTGTCACGCCCAAGGCTGACCGTTCGTCCAGCAGGCCAATCCTGAACGACCTGTCAACAAGCTGTAACTCCATCCAGGCAATCTCTGCTCCATGGAAAGCCGCGACGGCTGGCGCAAGGACGCGACTTTTATCAAGACCACCAACCACTCGACCGAGCTATTGGAGGCCACATGAGCAGCAAGACCCTGGAAAATCTGGTGAAGCAATCGGACCTCAGCACCAAGCAGCCGCTGGAGTTCTGGAAGCAACTCCAGCGAGGCAAGGGCAGCTATCGGCCGAGCGCCGCGGCCCTGGCGCGACGTGCGTCGCTGGATGTCGGCATGTGCGCGGCGGGAAGATGACCCACGTGGACATTCGTTGCGTTACAGGCGCTCTTTCGCAAATGTTGCGGTAGCGGGTGCCGGGCTCAACGGCGCCCCTCCCCAGCAACTGCCCGTTTCCCGTAACACCCTCCCCCTTTCTACCTCACGCTGACGAGTTCGCTGCGACAGGCGTCACTCAGCTTGATCCCAGGACTCAACTAGCGCCACCACATGGGTCATCCTTCGGCCTTGCGCTCCTGCTTGAGCAACACCCAGACGATCGCAAGGCCAGCCACGGCCATCGCCGCCGCGCCGAGAAAAATGTTCTGCATGCCGATGTAGACGGCCAGCGCGCCCATGATTGCACCAGACAGGCCCAGCGCGAGGTCGAAGAACATGGCGAAGACACTGAGGCCTGAACTGCGGTTGACGGCCCCGACGCGAGAGACCACGCCCACGCCCAGCGCCGGATAGAGCAAGGACAGGCCGCATCCGGTCAGCGCCGAACCGGCCAGGGCCACGCTCGGCGCCTCGGCAAGCCAGAGCATCGTCAGCCCGAAAATCTCCACCACCAGGCAGACCACCGCAACCGAATAGCCACCGACACGGTTGATCAGGTTGGGGAACAGCAACCGGGTTCCGATAAAAGCGAAGGCGAAGGCCGTCAGGCACCAGGCGGCGCCTTCCCAGCCGCGCGAGCTGTAGTACAGCGCAATGAAGGCGGTCAGCGTGCCGTAGCCAATGGTGGCCAGCGACAGGCTCAGGCCAGGCGGAGCGACTTTCCACAGTACCTTGCCGAACGGTAAGCGCTCGCCCGGGTTGAGCGGCGCGTCGCCCCGGCGCCAGGCCAGTGCCAATCCGCTCGCCGCGAGCAGCATTGTCACCACGCCCAGGCTCCACAAGCCCAGCGATTGTTCCAGATACACACCCAGCGGCGCGCCGATACCCACCCCGCCATAAGCAGCGACACCGTTCCAGGAGATCATCCGTGCGGTGCTTTCCGGTCCCAGACGGCTGATCCCCCAGGTGATGGCCGAGATGCCGATTAGGCTCTGGGCAAACCCCAGAATCAGGCGGCTCCCCAGCATCACGGCCAGGCTCGCTGTGGGCCAAGACGACAGCAACGCCGAAATCAGCAGCAGCAAACCGCTGCTCAGACCTGAAGCCATACCGATCAACACCGTCTTCTTCGCGCCACGCTCGTCGGCCAGCCGACCGGCAAGTGGGCGGCATAGCAAGGTCGTCAGGTACTGCGCACCAATGACGATGCCTGCAATGGCGGTGCTGAACCCGAGGTTTTCATGGATGTAGCCCGGCAAAGACGCCAGTGGAATGCCGATGGAGATGAACGAGATGAAATTGAAGATCACCAGGGAAAGGATGAAGACGGTGTCGTTGGCGGCAGGGGTTTTCGCAGCGGGCATCGGTTCGCCTGTCGATAAGAAGATACGGATTGGATGTGCAGGCCTGGCCAGCGGAAGCCGACAGAATCAGGAACCGCTCGCTCAACGGCGGTTGTTCTGAGCCTCCGCTGCGCGTGGCCCGCGCAACTCATCATACAACCCTAGCGGGTCGAGGTGATCTTCGCCATTCAGACGGCTTTAGCACTGGCGGCAGCTGGCGGTTTGCGCCACTGCGGCAGGCCGATCAATACCACTGCAGATATGATGACTGTCATTGCCAACCATTCTTCGGTACCGATCCGTTCCCCGGCGAACGTCACCCCCAGCAGCACGGCTACCACCGGATTGACATAGGCGTAGCTGGTAGCCGCGGCGGGTCGCACATGCTTGAGCAGGTAGAGATAGGCGCTGAAGGCGACGATGGAGCCGAGCAGTGTCAGATAAGCCAAGGCGAACCAGCCTGCGGCATCGGGTGCTTGTTCAAGGCGCTCGCCGCTGGCAAGGCTGCCCGCCAGCAAGACGGCTCCGCCGATGAGCATTTGCGCCGCGCTGGCCATGGCTCCGCTCGGCAGGCTGAGATGGCGGCTCCACATCGAACCGAACGCCCAGCTTGCCGCCGCCAGCAAGACCAGCACGGCCCCAAGCGGGCTTGCCTGCAGGTTGTGGCCGAGATTGAGCAGGCCGATCCCCACCAGGCCGAGCACGATACCACCCCATTCCAGCCCGGTGGTGCGCTGGCTCCAGATCAAGCCGAACAGTAGCGCGAACAGCGGCACGGTGGCGATGGCCAACGCCGCCACGGCCGACGCCACGCCAAGGTGCTCGGCAATGGTCACCCCGCCGTTACCGCAGCTGAGCAGCAAGAAGCCTACGATCGCACAAGCACGCCACTCCTTCGCCGTTGGCATCGGCACTCCACGCCAGCGCAGCCAGCCGAACATCAGGGTTCCGGCGATGACGAAGCGCAGCCCGGCCAGCAGCATCGGCGGCCAGGCCTGGACTCCCAGTTTGATCACGAAGTAGGTGGAGCCCCAGATCAGGTAGAGCGCGAGGAAAGCGCCCACGAGCAGCAGCGGGAAGCGGCGCGAAGACATGAGATGAGGTCCGGGTGGGTGGGTGGCTGGACCCTCGATTCTAGGCAGGCCCGATCAGCCTTGAACAAGCACAGTCAACGTTTTGTTTGCCGGTGCAGTTCAGCGCAGCGCCCCGGCTGGTCAGCGGTCCAGCCCGAAGGGATCGTCGATGCTATGACTCGGCTCGGTGAACCAGCGCGGCCCCTCTTCACTCATGTAGAAATGATCCTCCAGGCGAATACCGAACTCGCCGGGTACACAGATCATCGGCTCATTACTGAAGCACATGCCCACCTCGATAGGTGTCTGGTCGCCCTGCACCAGATAGGGACTCTCGTGGATCTCGAGGCCAATTCCGTGGCCGGTTCGGTGGGGCAGCCCCGGCAGTTGATAGCCAGGCCCCAGGCCGGAAGCTTCCAGGCTATGGCGAGCCGCCGCGTCGACCTCTTCACAGCGAGCGCCGAGTCGCGCTGCGGCGAAAGCTGCCAGCTGGGCGTCTTTTTCGAATGCCCAGAGCGCCCGCTGACGCTCGTCCGGCTCGCCGAATACGTAACTGCGCGTGATATCCGACTGGTAGCTGTGCACGTAACAACCGGTGTCGATCAGCACCATATCGCCTCGCTTGAGCGTCTGCGGATATTTCACGCCGTGGGGAAAGGCACTCGCCTCGCCGAACAGCACGATGCAGAAGGTCGAACCCGACGCGCCCACCGCTCGGTGTGCATGCTCGATAAAGCGGACCACTTCGGTGGTGCTGATTCCCTCATGAAGAATGCTCGCGGCGGCCTCGTGCACGGCCAGCGTCATGTCCTTGGCCCGCTGCATCAACGCCAGCTCGGCGGCTGATTTTCGTTGCCGGCAATAGGCGGTCACCACGCTTGCATCGGTGAACGCGTAACCGGGATCGAGCAGGCGCAGGCCATCGAACATGAAGAACGGCAACGACGGGCAGAGACCTATCCGTGGGCGCAGGCTGGTGTTCGGGACGATCCCCATGCGCTGCAAGCAGTCGAGCAACAGCCGATAGGGACTTTCGTGCTCCTGCCAGCCGTTGATCGCGCCCTCGACGACCATGAAATCGCGAATCGTGCCTTGTTCGAATGCGGGTGCAAGGTACTGCAGCGCACCGTTAGCGGGCAGCAACGCACCAACCATGCGCTCGCTCGGAGACCATCGCACCCCGGTGAAATATTCGAGGTTGGCCCCGGCGCTGAGAAAGATCGCATCCAGGCCGAGATGCCGCATGCGTTCCTGCGCCTTGTCGATACGCGCCTGGTACTCGGCCGCAGCGATCGGCTCGACGCCTTCGAGCATATGGCGCAAGCGCCCGAGCGCCTCCTCTTGCGTACTGCCGCCGACACCGATGGTCATGCCTGTTCCCCATTCGAGTAAATGACGGCAGAATTTAAGTACAGCTTAAATTTCCAAGCAAAGGTTTTTTCATTGCGCCTGCTATTTTGCCGGAACCAGGGCTGGCGCGAGCGCATCGGGCTGGCCGTATACTGGCCACTTTCACAAGGCGGGACCCCATGACAGTCGATCGCATCGGTGAGCGTTTACGCCGGCACAGACGAGCCGCGAACAAGACCCTGAACCAGGTTGCCCAGGAGTCCGGGCTGACGGCGAGCTTCCTCTCCCAGGCCGAGCGCAACCTCACGGGCATCTCGATATCGTCGTTGGCAAACATCGCCAAGTCACTCGGCGTTCCGCTCAACTCACTGTTCGACCAGCCCAGCCAGGCACAACCGGACTCGCATCAGGGCGAGCGCGTGCGCTACACCATCGAGGGCCAGCCGTTGACCTACGAACGGCTGTCGACGAACTTTCCGGGCAATCTGCTCAACGCCGTCAAGGTCAGTATGCCGGTGGGTTACCAGTCCGAACTAATCGCTCATGAAGGCGCCGAATTCGCCTATGTACTGTCCGGGCGAATCGTCTACACAGTCGACGGTCGCGACTATCCGCTGGCTTGCGGCGACTCCATTCACTTCGATGCGGGCAAACCCCATCACCTGGCCAACATCGGCGATCAGGTTGCCGAAGTGCTCACCGTCACCACCATGGGCCTGTTCGACGACCTGGCCACTCGTTAACTGGCATCGCTATTGCTTGAGCTCGAGCCTGAAACCACGTCGACGATATTTAGCCGTACTTAATTTCGGTTGACCGTGTTTTCAGCATGACTTAATTTCGAGACAGGCTAGGCTGTAGTCTTCTGGACTCGGTCTCCAACAGTGTTCTGCGCCGAGCGGGCGAACCCCAACGGCGACACCGGCGTGCAGTGAGCCACTGTTCGGTCCACAAGACCAACCCTCGATGAACATAAAAAAGAATGAGGTTTGCATGCGAAACGATCTTTCCATCCGAGCGTTGCTCGCCGCGGGACTACTCCTCGGCTCATCCATGAGCTTCGCTGCCAGCAACCTGGTGTATTGCTCCGAAGGCAGCCCAGCCGGCTTCGACCCGGGCCAGTACACCACCGGCACCGACTTTGACGCCTCCGCTGAAACCGTATTCAACCGTCTCGCGCAATTCGAGCGCGGCGGCACCCTCGCCAAGCCCGGCCTGGCGACCAGCTGGGACATCAGCGACGACGGCCGGACCTACACCTTTCATCTGCGCCCCGGGGTTAAATTTCACACCACCGACTACTTCAAGCCCAGCCGCGAATTCAACGCAGACGACGTAGTCTTTACCTTCCAGCGCATGCTGGACAAGAACCACCCGTTCCGAAAAGCCTATCCCAGTGAGTTTCCCTACTTCACCGACATGGGAATGGACAAGAACATCACCAAAGTCGAAAAAGTCGACGACATGACGGTGCGTTTCACACTCGACAAGGTGGACGCGGCCTTTATCCAGAACATGGCGATGCACTTCGCCTCGATCCACTCGGCTGAATATGCCGATCAACTGCTCAAGGCCGGCAACGCCGAGCAGATCAACCGCAAGCCGATCGGTACTGGGCCGTTCGTCTTCAGCCGCTACCAGAAAGACGCGCAGGTGCGCTTCAAGGGCAACAAGGAGTACTGGATCCCGGACGATGTGAAGATCGACAACCTGATCTTCGCCATCACCACCGATGCCTCGGTCCGCGCGCAGAAGCTCCGCGCTGGCGAATGCCAGGTCACACTGAATCCTCGCCCCGCCGACCTGAAGGCGCTGCAGGACGACCCCAACGTCAAGGTGCCAAACCAGCCCGGCTTCAACCTTGGCTACATCGCGTACAACGTGGAGCACGAGCCGCTCGGCAAACTCGAAGTACGCAAGGCGCTCGACATGGCGATCGACAAGAAGTCGATCATCGAGGCGGTTTATCAGGGCGCAGGGCAGCTGGCCGTGAACGCCCTCCCGCCTACGCAGTGGTCCTACGACGAGAGCATCAAGGGCACCGAATACAATCCGGAAAAGGCCCGCGAATTGCTCAAGCAGGCCGGCGTCAAGGAAGGCACCGAGATCACCCTCTGGGCGATGCCGGTACAACGTCCCTACAACCCCAACGCCAAGCTGATGGCTCAGATGATCCAGGCTGACTGGGCCAAGATCGGCATCAAGGCGCGCATCGTCAGTTATGAATGGGGCGAGTACATCAAGCGCGCCCATGCTGGCGAGCACGACGCCATGTTGATCGGCTGGACCGGCGACAATGGTGATCCTGACAACTGGCTCAACACCCTGTATGGCTGCGATGCGGTGGGCGGCAACAACTTTTCCATGTGGTGCGATCCTGAATACGACAAGGTCGTCAAACAGGCCAAGCGGATGACAGATCAGGCTGAGCGCACCAAGCTTTATCAGCAGGCGCAGCACATCATTCAGGAGCAGGTGCCGATCACCCCCATCGCGCACTCGACTGTCTACCAGCCGATGCGCAACAGCGTTGAGGGCTTCAAGATCAGCCCGTTCGCACTCAACTCCTTCTACGGCGTGGAAAACAAGCGCTAGTGAGATGAGCAACCGGGCTGGCCTGCGGGCTGGCCCGGTTGTCGCTCGCGCTTTGCCTACCAGCCCCGACCCGCGTTCGACGATAGCCGAATCGGTCGTGGTTGATCAGCCAGCGCGCAATCGCCTCGCCGACACACATGTCGTCGGCAACGCCCGATCAGGAGTTCTGTCACGATGTTCAGTTTCGTTGCCCGCCGGTTGAGCCTGCTGATCCCGACCTTTTTCGGGATCACGCTGCTCACCTTCGCCCTGATTCGCATGATCCCGGGCGACCCGGTGGAAGTGATGATGGGCGAGCGCCGGGTCGACCCGGAGTTACATGCCCAGGCCATGGAGCGCCTTGGCCTGAACAAACCACTCTACCTGCAATATATCGACTACATCGGACGACTCGCCCAGGGTGACCTCGGCGAGTCGTTGCGCACCCGCACCAGCGTCTGGAAGGAATTCACCACGCTGTTTCCGGCGACGCTCGAACTGGCCATCGCCGCGCTGGTCATCGCCGGTACGCTCGGCGTCCTTGCCGGCGTGATAGCAGCTCTCAAGCGCGGCTCGCTTTTCGACCATGGGGTGATGGGCATATCGCTGGTCGGTTATTCGATGCCGATCTTCTGGTGGGGGCTGATCCTGATCATGTTCTTCTCGGTCGGCCTGGGCTGGACGCCCGTGTCGGGACGCATCGATCTGCTCTACGACGTGCAGCCAGTCACCGGATTCATGCTCATCGATACCCTGCTCAGTGACGAAGAAGGTGCTTTTCTGGATGCGCTGCACCACATGATCCTGCCCGCCATCGTGCTGGCGACGATTCCACTGGCAGTGATCGCTCGCATGACCCGCTCGGCGATGCTCGAAGTGCTGCGCGAAGACTACGTACGCACGGCCCGGGCCAAAGGCCTGTCGCCGAACCGAGTGGTGTTCGTCCATGGGCTGCGCAACGCGCTGATACCTGTCCTCACCGTGTTCGGGCTGCAGATCGGCACATTGCTGGCCGGAGCGGTGCTTACCGAGACCATCTTCTCCTGGCCGGGCATCGGCAAGTGGCTGATCGAATCCATCGGCGCACGCGACTACCCGGTGGTGCAGAACGGCATCCTTTTGGTCGCCTGCCTGGTCATCTTGGTCAATTTCACCGTGGATATTCTCTACGGGCTGGCCAATCCCCGCATTCGTCACCAGCGTTAAGGAGGTCGGGCACATGAACCACATCGACACCCTGCCGGCCGCCGAGCCGACCACCGAGTACCCTTCACCGCTCCGGGAGTTCTGGAGTGCCTTTCGCCGCAACAGAGGCGCGCTGGGCGGCCTGATCTTCATGTCGCTGCTGGTGATCTGCGCCTTGTTCGCGCCCGCCCTGGCGCCGTACAACCCCACCGAACAGTTCCGCGACTTCCTGCTCACCCCGCCCGCCTGGCAAGAGGCCAGCACGTCACAGTTTCTATTGGGCACCGACGAGCTGGGACGGGACATGCTGTCGCGCCTGATTCATGGCGCGCGGCTGTCCCTGTTGATCGGCCTGGCCTCGGTCGTTTTCTCGCTGATCCCCGGCATCCTGCTCGGGCTATCGGCCGGTTTTTCCCCCACGGGAATCGGCCCGTTCATCATGCGTCTGATGGACATCATGCTGGCCCTGCCCTCACTGCTGCTGGCGGTGGCAATCGTGGCGATTCTCGGCCCGGGACTGATCAACACCATCTTCGCGATTGCCATCGTGTCACTGCCCTCCTATGTACGCCTGACCCGCGCGGCGGTGATGACCGAACTCAATCGCGACTACGTTACCGCTTCGCGGCTGGCCGGCGCCGGAACGCTGCGGCTGATGTTCGTCAGCGTGCTGCCCAACTGCATGGCGCCGCTGATCGTGCAGGCCACGCTGAGTTTTTCCTCGGCCATCCTGGATGCGGCGGCGCTGGGCTTTCTCGGTCTTGGCGTCCAGCCGCCGACGCCCGAATGGGGAACGATGCTGGCCTCGGCTCGCGACTACATCGAACGCGCCTGGTGGGTGGTCTCCCTGCCCGGCCTGGCGATCCTGCTCAGCGTGCTGGCAATCAATCTGCTCGGTGACGGCCTGCGCGACGCGCTGGATCCGAAGCTCAAGAACGCCGCATGAGGATTTCATCGATGCGCGACTCAAGCACAATGCGTATGGCGGAGAATCGTCCATGAGCCTCCTCGAAATCCAGAACCTGTCGGTGCGTTTCGGCGACGACGGCGCACCGCCGGTCGTCGACGGGCTGGACCTCCGTGTCGAGCGGGGCGAAGTGCTGGCTATCGTCGGTGAATCCGGTTCCGGCAAATCCGTGACCATGATGGCCCTGATGGGGTTGATAGACCCGCCGGGCAAGGTGGCGGCTGATCGCCTCCGGTTTGCCGAGCAGGACCTGCTGACACTCAAAGGGCGCCAGCGCCGCCGCTTGATCGGCAAAGACCTGGCGATGGTCTTTCAGGATCCGATGACCGCGCTCAACCCCAGCTACACGGTTGGATTCCAGATCGAGGAAGTGCTGCGCCAACACCTGGGCCTCAAGGGCAAGGCCGCTCGGCAACGCGCGCTCGAACTGCTCGAGCGGGTGGAAATTCCCGGCGCGGCCAGTCGCCTCGATGCCTATCCGCATCAGCTCTCCGGCGGCATGAGCCAGCGCGTAGCCATCGCCATGGCCATTGCCGGCGAGCCGCAGCTGCTGATTGCCGACGAACCCACCACGGCGCTCGACGTGACCATCCAGGCGCAGATCATGGATCTGCTGCTGAGCCTGCAGCGTGACCAGAACATGGCGCTGATCCTGATCACCCATGACCTCGCGGTCGTCGCCGAAACCGCTCAGCGCGTCTGTGTGATGTACGCCGGTCAGGCAGTGGAAACCGGTCGCGTACCGCAGCTTTTCGAAGCCCCTGCCCATCCTTATACCGAAGCGCTGCTGGCCTCGATCCCGGAGCACTCGAACAGTCGCCGCCTGGCGACGTTGCCGGGCATCGTACCGGGTCGTTACGACCGGCCGTCCGGCTGCCTGCTCTCGCCACGCTGCCCCTATGCCCAGCCGCGCTGCCAAGAGCGGCCTGCGCTGGAGCCCTATGACCGCGGCGAAGTGCGCTGCTTTTTCCCGCGCAACATGACGCCTGGCGAAGCACCTGAAGTGCTGCCCGAGGCGCAACGTCCGAGCCAGCCACCCGGAGAACATCATGTCTATTGAGGCGTCGACAGGCAGTGTGCTGTCCGCACGTGAGCTGACCCGTCACTACGAGATCTCGCGCGGGCTATTCAAACCACAGGCCACCGTGCGTGCGCTGAACGGGGTGTCTTTCGAACTGGCCGCCGGAGAAACGCTGGCGGTGGTGGGCGAATCCGGCTGCGGCAAGTCCACGCTTGCCCGGGCGCTGACGCTCATCGAGGAACCCACGTCCGGTTCGCTGCAAATTGCCGGGCAGGAAGTCGCAGGCGCCGACAAGGCCCAACGCAAACAGCTGCGCCGCGACGTGCAGATGGTGTTTCAGAACCCCTACGCGTCCCTGAATCCCAGGCAGAAGATTGGTGACCAGTTGGCCGAACCCCTGGTCATCAACACCGGGCTATCACGTAGCGAGCGCCGTGAGCGGGTGCAGGCGATGATGCAACAGGTCGGCCTGCGACCCGAGCATTATCAGCGCTATCCGCACATGTTTTCTGGCGGCCAGCGTCAACGCATCGCCCTGGCCCGGGCGATGATGCTCAATCCCAAGGTACTGATTGCCGACGAACCCACCTCGGCGCTCGATGTGTCGATTCAGGCGCAGGTGCTGAATCTGTTCATGGACCTGCAGGAGCAGTTCAACGCCGGCTACGTGTTCATATCTCACGACCTGGCGGTGGTTCGTCACGTGGCGGACAAGGTGCTGGTCATGTATTTCGGCAGCCCGATGGAAATGGGGCCGGCGGAGCTGATCTATACCCGCCCCTTGCATCCATATACCCAGGTGCTGCTGGCGGCGACCCCAAGCATTCGGCCCGATGCGGCGCGACCGAAAATCAAGGTCAGCGGCGAACTGCCCAACCCGCTCGATCCGCCTGGCGGCTGCCCCTTCCACACCCGCTGCCCGCACGCCACCGAGCGCTGTCGCGCCGAAGTACCGGCATTCCGGCCGCTGGACGAAAGGCTGGTGGCCTGCCACTACGCCGAGGAGGTCGGAGCCTCTTCGCATGGAGACGTCCGGCGTCTGAGGCAAGCCAGATAGATCGCCACTTCCTGCATCCCCAAACGAAAAAGGCCCCGAAAATCGGGGCCTTTTTCTGAAGATGGCGGAGGAGGTGAGATTCGAACTCACGGAAGAGTTTCCCCTTCGACGGTTTTCAAGACCGTTGCATTCAACCGCTCTGCCACTCCTCCGCAGAGAGCGGCCGCCATAGTACCCGAACGAAACACACTGTCAAACTCTGTTATTAGGACGAAATGAAAGCTCTGCTATGATCGAGGCAGTTCGTTCCAGGCTGAATCCATCTATAGGAGTGTCGCCATGCTCAGGCAACAGTACGCATCCACGCACACGCAGGTTGAACAGAAGGAAGTCAGTCGCGTTCTACGCAACACGTACGGGCTTCTCGCCATCACGCTGGCCTTCAGTGCCTTTGTCGCCTACATGGCGATGCAAGCCAATGCCGCCTACCCGAACATCTTCGTGGTGCTGGTTGGCTTCTACGGCTTGTTCTTCCTGACCGTCAAGTTGCGCAACTCGGCCTGGGGCCTGGTTTCCACCTTCGCCCTCACCGGCTTCATGGGTTACACGTTGGGGCCGATCCTCAACATGTACCTGGGCACAGCCAACGGTGGTGAATTGATCGCATCCGCGTTGTCGATGACCGCCCTGGTGTTCTTCGGCCTGTCGGCGTTCGTGCTGATCACCCGCAAGGACATGAGCTTCCTCAGTGGCTTCATCACCGCGGGCTTCTTCGTCCTGCTGGGTGCGATGGTCGCCAGCTTCTTCTTCCAGATCAGCGGCCTGCAACTGGCAATCAGCGCCGGCTTCGTGCTGTTCTCCTCGGTCTGCATTCTCTTCCAGACCAGCGCGATCATCCACGGCGGCGAGCGCAACTACATCATGGCCACCATCGGCCTGTACGTTTCGCTGTACAACCTGTTCATCAGCCTGCTGCAACTGATGGGCATCATGGGTGGCGACGACTGATAGCCAGCCAATCGATCGAGCCCGCTTCGGCGGGCTTTTTCGTTTCTGTGGCTGGCGTATCATGTGCCCCAGCAATTCAACGGTGCCCCATGAAATTCGTTATCGCCCTGTTCTCCCCTGCTCACTCCCCCGCTTCGCGACGCGCGTTGCGCTTTGCGGAGGCCGTACTGGCGGGTGGACACGAGATTGTCCGGCTGTTTCTTTACCAGGACGGCGTCCACAGCGCGTCAGCCAATCCGGTGACGGCACAGGACGAGAAAGACATAGCGGCTCAATGGGCCCGCTTCGTCAACGCACATGAACTCGATGGCGTGGTCTGCATCGCTGCCGGTCTGCGCCGTGGCGTGCTGGATGAACAGGAAGCCAAGCGGCATCAGCGCCCTGCCGCGAATCTTGCGCCCGGTTGGGAGCTGTCCGGCCTGGGGCAGCTTCATGAAGCCGGTCAGCAAGCCGATCGCCTCGTCTGCTTCGGAGGTCACTGATGGCTCGTTCGATGCTGATCATTACCCGCCAATCGCCTTGGTCCGGCCCAACGGCTCGCGAGGCGTTGGACATCGTGCTGGCCGGTGGCGCTTTCGAACTCCCGCTCGGACTCCTGTTCCTCGACGACGGCGTATTCCAGCTAGCCCCGGCGCAGCAGGCAGCCCATGTACAGCAAAAGGACCTGACGGCCAATTTGCAGGCACTTCCGATGTTTGGCGTCGACTCGCTATTCGTAGCCAAACGCAGCCTGGACGAGCGCGGACTGGATGAGAGCGCGTTGCCGCTGTCAATGGAAGTGCTCGACGATGCCGGCCTCAATGCCCTTATCAACCGTTACGACCATGTGATCACCCTTTGATGAGCACTTTGCATCTGCTTTCCCATTCGCCCTTTGCCGATAGCCGCCTGGCCAGCTGCCTGCACCTTCTCGGGGCCGGTGACGCCCTGTTGCTGAGCGGCGATGCAGTCTATGCATTACAAACATCGACCGCACAACGCCAGGCGCTGGAGTTGATGCCAGACGGTATAGGTCTGTTCGCGCTGGAGGAAGACGTCACCGCTCGCGGCCTGGCGGACCTTCCCGAGCGTTTGCAAATGGTCGACTACCCCGGCTTCGTCGAGCTGTGCTGTCGGTACTCACGGACGAACGCCTGGCTATGAGCGCGTTGAACGTCAACGGCACGGCCATTGCTATGGACCAGGAGGGTTTCCTGGTCGATCTCGAGGATTGGAGCGAACCTGTCGCCCAAGCGTTGGCCGAGGCTGAAGGCCTTAGCCTTGAATCCGAGCACTGGGAAATCCTGCATCTGCTGCGCGAGTTCTACCGCGAATTTCAACTGTCTCCAGCAACGCGGCCATTGATCAAGTACACCGCGCTGAAACTCGGTCCTGACAAAGGCAACAGCATGCACCTGAACCGTCTATTCAAAGGCACACCCGCCAAGCTTGCCGCAAAGCTGGCGGGATTGCCGAAACCGAGCAACTGCATATGAGCCTCGTCACGCCCCCCGAACACCCCTTCGCCGTTTTCGTCCGGATCCTGGGCAAAGGCAAGCGCGGCGCCCGCGATCTCACCCGAGAAGAGGCCCGTGAAGCCATGGGCATGCTGCTCGATGGCAAGGTCGAGGACACCCAGCTCGGTGCTTTCCTGATGCTGCTGCGGCACAAGGAAGAAAGCGCTGAAGAGCTTGCCGGCTTCACCGAAGCCGTGCGCGAACGGCTGCACGCACCAGCAATCGCCGTGGACATCGACTGGCCAACCTACGCCGGCAAGAAACGTCATCTGCCCTGGTACCTGCTCGCGGCCATGTGCCTGGCGCAAAATAGCATTCGCATCCTGATGCACGGTGGTGGCGCTCATACCGCAGGAAGAATGTATAGCGAGCAGCAGCTCGATCTGCTCGGAATCGCCCGTTGCGAAGACTGGCAAAGCGTTGCGGCTGCTCTGGATCGAGACAACCTCGCGTTCGCACCGCTCGGTGCCTGGATGCCTGGCCTGCAGCGCATGATCGATCAACGCAACATTCTCGGCCTGCGTTCACCGATCCACTCGCTGGCGCGGATTCTCAATCCGCTCGGCGCCCGTTGCGGCCTGCAGAGCATTTTCCACCCCGGTTATCAGGCCAACCATCGCGAAGCCAGCCGTTTGCTGGGCGACACGGCCATCGTCATCAAGGGTGAAGGCGGCGAGATCGAGGTCAATCCGGACGGCGTTGCGCACCTGTATGGCACGCAAGCTGGCGAGTCCTGGGACGAGGACTGGCCGGCGCTTTCGCCACAACGTCACGTCAAGCCGGCGCAACTCGATCCGCAGCATCTACTCGCCGTCTGGCGAGGCGAGGCCGAAGATGCCTATGGCGAACTGGCGGTGGTGGCGACGATGGCCCTGGCCCTGCGCGGGCTCGGTCATTCGCGCGAGAACGCATTCAATCAGGCGCGGCAGTACTGGGAGCGACGCAACCTATCGGTCTGAACGATGCGTTTGGCCGGGGATTGTGATCCATCCATCGAACTATCCTCTCTAGACTGGTCCCTAACCTGAAAGCTTACGGAGGCAGCACATGGGGCTCTTGGTCGATGGTCAGTGGCAGGACCGCTGGTACGAAAACAGCCGTGATGGCGAATTCCAGCGAGAGCAGGCGCAACGACGCGACTGGCTGACCGCGGACGGCTCACCCGGTCCGGACGGTCAACGGGCCGTCAAGGCCGAAGCCGGGCGCTATCACCTCTACGTTTCGCTCGCCTGCCCCTGGGCACATCGCACGCTGATTTATCGCAAGCTCAAGCAGCTCGACCAGTTGATCGATGTGTCGGTCGTCAGCTGGCTGATGGCCGAGCACGGCTGGACCTTCGACGAACGCACCGGCTCGACAGGTGACGCGCTGGATGGCCTGCAATACCTGAATCAGCGCTACACCCGCGACGACGAAAGCTACACCGGCCGCGTGACCGTGCCGGTGCTCTGGGATCGCCAGCAGCAACGCATCGTCAACAACGAATCCGCGGAGTTGATCCGCATATTCAACAGCGCCTTCGACGAGTTGACCGGATCGTCGCTGGACCTCTGCCCCGAGCCGCTGCGCGCCGAGATCGACATGCTCAACGAGCGGATTTATCCGCGGGTCAACAACGGGGTGTATCGCGCCGGATTCGCTTCCACGCAGACGGCCTATGAGGCTGCGTTCGATGAGCTATTCAGCGAACTCGACTGGTTGGAGCAGCGCCTCAGCCAGCGGCGCTACCTCACCGGCGAATACCTGACCGAGGCGGACTGGCGCCTGTTCACCACAATCGTTCGCTTCGACGCCGTCTATTACGGGCACTTCAAATGCAATTTGCGGCGGATCGAGGACTATCCGAACCTGTCCAACTGGCTGCGCGAACTGTACCAATGGCCCGGAATCGCCGAAACCGTCGACTTGGTCCACATCAAGAGCCATTACTACGCCAGCCACCGCCATATCAACGCCAACGGCATCATCCCCAAGGGCCCGCAGTTGGCGTTGGGCCGCCCGCATGATCGCGACCGGCTGCCAGGCAAGGGAATCTGGTCGCGCTGAGCAGGCGCAACATCTGATGTGCATGCATGCGAGCGCCGCGTTTATTCGGACGCGGCACCAGCCCCTTCGAACCAGGCGAGTTTCTCTCGGAGCTGCACCACCTCGCCTACGATAATCAGCGTCGGGGCTTGAACCTGCTCGCTTGCGACCCGCGCAGCCAGATTGGCCAGCGTGCCGGTAAAAACACGCTGATGGCTGGTAGTGCCTTGCTGAATCAACGCGACGGGCGTATCGGCTGCGCGGCCGTGGGCAATCAATTGCTCGCAGATCACCGGCAAACCAACCAAGCCCATGTAGAAGACCAGCGTCTGGCTGGGCGCCACCAACTCAGACCATGGCAGATCGCAGCTGCCATCCTTCAGGTGCCCGGTGACGAAACGCACCGACTGCGCATGATCACGGTGGGTCAGCGGGATACCGGCGTAGGCGGCGCAGCCACTGGCGGCGGTTATGCCGGGAACAACCTGGAACGGGATATCGTGAGCCGCCAGCTCTTCGATCTCCTCGCCGCCACGTCCGAAAATGAAGGGGTCGCCGCCCTTCAGGCGCAACACCCGCTTCCCCTGTCGGGCCAGCGTCACCAGCAATTGGTTGATCTGCTCCTGGGGGACGGCGTGCTCGGCGCGCTGTTTACCGACGTAGATCCGATCGGCATCACGACGACACAAGTCGAGAATGGCCGGCGCAACCAGGCGGTCATAGAGCACGACGTCAGCTTGCTGCATCAACCGCAACGCACGGAAGGTCAGCAAATCCGGGTCGCCAGGACCCGCACCGACCAGGTACACCTCACCGAGGCGCTTGGGCGACGCGCCGGAAAGTTTTTCTTCCAGCAGACGCTCCGCTTCGTGTGCCTGCCCCGCCATCGCCCGCTCGGCGATGTTGCCCTGGAAGACTTCTTCCCAGAACACTCGCCGTTGCTGGACGTTCGGCAGCTTAGCCTTGACCTGACTGCGAAATTTCTTGGCCAGACCAGCCAGCTGACCGTACACCGCAGGTACCCAGGTTTCGATCTGCGCCCGCATCAACCGCGCCAGAACCGGGGCGTCGCCACCGCTGGACACGGCGATCATCAGCGGTGAGCGATCGACTATCGCAGGGAAGATGACAGTGCACAGATCGGGCGAATCCACCACATTGACCGGTATGCCGAGCGCCTTGGCATCTTGCGACACCTGTGCATTCAGCGGCTCGTCATCGGTTGCAGCGATCGCCAGCACGCAGCCGGCAAGGTCGCCGCTGGCATAGCCGCGCAGACAGGACTGCCCGCCGCCTCGCTCTACCAGGTCGGTCAACTGCGGTTCAATCTCAGGCGCCACGACACGCAGCACTGCACCGGCTTCGGACAACAAGCGCGCCTTGCGCAAGGCGATCTCGCCGCCACCGACGACCAGCACCGCGCGACCTTTGAGATTGTGAAACAGCGGCAGAAAATCCATCAGCGAGTCCTGGGGCAGGAAAAGTAGGTCCATCTCAACCATTGCGCGGAAGATGGCCCTTGTCGGGTATCAAGAAGTCAGGATAGTGCCGGGTGCCGGCCTGCGGAGCGGCAATTCACCGCGCCGACTACCGGCCCCAACACACCTGCTGGCCGCGCTATCAGCCGATGACTTCGATACCGCCCATGTAGGCCTTCAGGACTTCGGGCACCTCTATGCTGCCGTCCGCCTGCTGGTAGTTTTCCAGCACTGCGACCAGCGTGCGACCTACCGCCAGACCGGAGCCGTTGAGCGTATGCACCAGCTCGGGCTTGCCGGTTTCCGGATTACGGAAACGCGCCTGCATGCGACGTGCCTGGAAATCGCCACAGTTGGAGCAGGAAGAGATTTCGCGATACTTGTCCTGGCTCGGCACCCAGACTTCCAGATCGTAGGTCTTGGTGGCGCCGAAGCCCATGTCGCCGGTACACAGCGCCAGCACGCGATACGGCAGTCCCAACAGCTGCAGCACCTTTTCGGCGTTGCCGGTAAGGCTTTCAAGCGCCTCGAACGACTGGCTCGGCTCGACGATCTGCACCATCTCGACCTTGTCGAACTGATGCTGGCGAATCATGCCCCGAGTATCACGGCCAGACGCACCGGCTTCGCTGCGGAAGCACGGCGTGTGTGCGACGAACTTCAGCGGCAGCTGCTTGGCATCGAGAATCTCACCGGCCACGATGTTGGTCAGCGACACCTCGGCAGTCGGAATCAGATAGAGGTCAGCCTCGTTCTCACGGCTGATCTTGAACAGATCCTCCTCGAATTTCGGCAACTGGCCGGTACCCTGCAACGCGGGAGCCTGAACCAAATACGGCGTATACGCCTCCTCATACCCGTGTTCGCGGGTGTGAAGGTCGATCATGAATTGCGCCAGGGCGCGATGCAGACGAGCAATCGGCCCGCGCATCAGGGCGAAGCGAGCGCCCGACAGTTTGGCGGCGGTTTCAAAGTCGAGCCAGCCATGCGTTTCGCCAAGCGCCACATGATCCTTGACCTCGAACTCGAACGCCTTCGGCGTGCCCCAACGGCGCACCTCGACGTTGTCGTCTTCGTCCTTGCCCACAGGGACGGACTCGTGCGGGAGATTCGGCAGGCTCAGCATCAACTGGTCCAGTTCGGACTGGATGCCGTCGAGCTCGACCTTGCCGGCATTGAGCTCGGAAGCCATGCGATCTACATCGGCGAGCAAGGGGGCGATATCTTCACCGCGCTGCTTGGCCTGACCAATCGACTTGGAACGCGCGTTGCGCTCGGCTTGCAGTTGCTCGGTGCGGGTCTGCACGGTCTTGCGCTGTGCTTCCAGCGCCTCGATACGCGCCACGTCCAGCTGGTAGCCGCGAGTAGCCAGGCGATCGGCGACATCTTGCAGCTGTGTGCGTACCAGTTTCGAATCAAGCATGGTGGGTCTCGTCTATGAAAGCTTTGAGGAAAGGCAGAGCGAAAACGGAGTTTACTGTCATCGCGATCAGGTTCATAACCTGGCGAGCGTCAGCCCTGCCCAGGCGGCCATCAGCCCCCCGAGGACGCTGACGCCGATATAACCGAAGGCCGTTGCAAGCTGGCCACTCTCGAGCAGGCGCAGCCCATCGAGCGAAAAACTGGAGAACGTCGTCAGGGCGCCAAGAAAACCGATGATGAGGCCGCCGCGCAGCTCCGGCGAAATGTCCGGGCGCGCCAGAAAAGACGCATACAGGTAACCGATCAGCAGACAGCCGAGCAGATTGACCGCCAGCGTCGCGAGATGGAAATGGCGGGGCCAGTGGGTCGATACCCAGGTCGCGATACCGAAGCGGATCAGCGTACCGACCACGCCGCCAGCCGCCACCGCAAGCGCCATCCGAATCATGTTTTTCTCCGTTGCCGTGGGCTTTGCCGATCGAGACGAGCCAGATGCTCGAGCTTGTCGCGAATCTTGCTTTCCAGCCCGCGCGGCACCGGCTGGTAATACTGACGCGGCGCCATTGCGTCTGGAAAATAGTCCTCGCCGGCGGCGTAGGCATCCGGCTCGTCATGGGCGTAGCGGTATTCGTTGCCGTAGCCCAACTCCTTCATCAGCCGTGTCGGTGCGTTGCGCAGATGCAGAGGCACTTCCTGCGAACCGTTTTCAGCGACATCGCGCATCGCGGCTTTGTAGGCCATGTAGACGGCGTTGCTCTTCGGCGCGCAGGCCAGGTAGACAATGGCCTGCGCGACTGCCAGTTCGCCTTCCGGGCTGCCCAGGCGCTCCTGCACATCCCAGGCCGACAGACACAGCCCCATAGCACGCGGATCGGCGTTACCGACCTCCTCGCTGGCCATCCGGACCACCCGGCGTGCGATGTAGAGCGGGTCGCAGCCGCCATCGATCATCCGTGCGAACCAGTACAGCGCCGCGTCAGGATTGGAGCCACGAACGGACTTGTGGAGGGCTGAAATCTGGTCGTAGAACGCTTCGCCGCCCTTATCGAAGCGCCGGCGGCTATCGCCCAACAGATCCTGCAGCAGCTCGACGCTGATCTCGCCGCCCTCTTCAGCCAGGTCCGAAGCGTTTTCCAACAGGTTCAACATCCGTCGGCCGTCGCCATCAGCCGCAGCCATGAGCACCTGGAAACTCTCCTCGGGCAGGCTGAGGTGCATATCGCCCAGGCCTTTCGGCTCGGTCAATGCGCGCGTGACCAACCTTCGCAACGCAGCCTCGTCGAGGCTCTTGAGCACGTACACGCGCGCCCTGGACAACAAGGCGTTGTTCAGTTCGAACGAAGGGTTTTCGGTCGTGGCACCGATGAAAATCAGCGTGCCGTCCTCCACGTACGGAAGAAAGGCATCCTGCTGCGACTTGTTGAAGCGGTGCACCTCATCGACGAAGAGAATGGTGCGCCGGCCATACTGCGCCGCCTGTTGCTTGGCGATCTCCACTGCCTGGCGGATTTCCTTGACGCCTGCCAGCACCGCCGAGACGGTCTCGAAGTGTGCATCCGAAACCTTGGCCAACAAGCGCGCCAAGGTCGTCTTGCCAACCCCGGGGGGACCCCAGAACACCATCGAATGCAGCGCACCCTGCTCCAACGCTTCGCGCAGTGGCTTGCCGCGCGCCAGCAGGTGCTCCTGCCCGACATACTCGTCGAGACTGGTGGCACGCAAACGCGCAGCTAACGGCTGAGCGGCAGGTTCGCGACTGAAAAGGTCCATCGCGGGCGGAACCTCTTATGCGAACGGCCTGCAATCAAGCAGGCCGCATGCGTGGGTGAAGGCAGCGAAGAGGATCATTCGGAGATGACGTCGGCGCCCTTGGGAATCTCGAAAGTGAACAGGTCGGCCTTGAGCGGCTGGTTCAATTTGACGCCCTGAAACAAGATGTTGGTGCGCTGGCCCACGCCGTCGACCATCTGCATGTCATTGATCACGCCACCGCGAAAGGACAAGCGCAGGCTATCGAACAACGTGTCTTTGGCTTTGGGTTTGAGCGTGAAATCGACCACCTCGCCCGCTTCCTGGTGCGACACCTCGAAGTTCTCGTTGATCGCCGACACGTCCCCTGAGAGCAAGAGAGCCGGCGTATGTGTCAGTCGTTGATCGAGGGTCTGGATGGTCACCTGCTCCAGGTCCGGGTCGTACAGCCAGACTTTCTTGCCATTGGAAACCAGCAGTTGCTCCATCGGTGCGTCGGTGTGCCAGCGAAACTGCCCCGGGCGCTTCAGGGCCATCTCGCCGGATGTTTCCTGGAGTTGAGTCCCGGTGCCGTCGAGTGACAGCTGGGAAAAACGGCCGGTCAGGGTCTCGGCTTTCTGTAACAGACCGGTAAGGCGCTGTACCGAAGCGGCCTGGTCGGCGTGAGCGGGAACAAAGGTAAACAGCAGCGCAGATGCAAACAGCGTGCGAATCAATTGCATGAAGCCCTCAGTGCGACTAATCGCGGATGGGAGGCGGCGCGAGCACTTCGCGCGAGCCATTGGTATTCATTGAGGTGACGACACCTGCCATTTCCATGGCCTCGATCATTCGAGCCGCGCGGTTGTAGCCGATCTTGAGCTTACGCTGCACCGCGGATATGGAGGCGCGACGGCTTTCGGTAACGAAGCGCACGGCCTCATCGTATAGCGGATCTTCCTCGCTGCCTTCGCTGCCACCACCTTCACCGCTGCCGCCGTCGAAACCACTGCCGGACTCTTCGGCCCCTGCGAGGATTTCCTCGATGTAGTCAGGTGCACCGCGGGCTTTCCAGGCTTCCACTACGCGATGGACCTCATCGTCGGATACGAAGGCGCCGTGTACGCGAATCGGCAATCCGGTGCCCGGCGGGAGATAGAGCATGTCGCCGTGGCCGAGCAGCTGTTCGGCGCCGCCCTGGTCGAGGATGGTGCGTGAGTCGATCTTGCTCGAGACCTGGAATGCCATGCGAGTCGGGATGTTCGCCTTGATCAGGCCGGTGATCACGTCCACCGAGGGGCGCTGGGTCGCGAGGATCAAATGGATGCCCGCTGCCCGCGCCTTCTGTGCGATACGCGCGATAAGTTCTTCGACCTTCTTGCCGACGATCATCATCATGTCGGCGAACTCGTCTACCACCACGACGATCGTCGGCAGCTTCTTCAGCAGTGGCGCCTCATCTTCCATGCTCTCGCGGCGATACAGCGGATCGGTGAGCGGCGTACCGGCCTCCTCCGCCTCTTTCACCTTGCGGTTGAAGCCGGCCAGGTTGCGCACGCCCATGGCCGCCATCAACTTGTAGCGACGCTCCATCTCGGCGACGCTCCAGCGCAGCGCGTTGGCCGCCTCCTTCATATCGGTTACGACCGGGCACAGCAGATGCGGGATGCCTTCGTAGATAGACAGTTCGAGCATCTTCGGGTCGATCATGATCAGCCGTGCGTCTTCCGGCGTGGACTTGAACAATATCGACAGGATCATCGCGTTCACGCCGACCGACTTACCCGAACCGGTGGTACCGGCGACCAGCAGGTGGGGCATCTTCGCCAGGTCGGCAATCACCGGTTTGCCGCCGATATCGTGGCCGAGCGCGATGGTGACCGGCGACTTGGCGTCGTCATAGGGAGCGGAGGACAGTACTTCGGAGAACCGTACGATCTGGCGGTCCTCGTTGGGAATCTCGATGCCCACGGTGGTTTTGCCGGGAATCACCTCGACCACGCGCACACTGATCACCGCCAGTGAACGTGCGAGGTCCTTGGCCAGGTTGGAGATCCGGCTGACCTTGACCCCGGCCGCTGGCTGAATCTCGAAACGGGTGATGACCGGGCCCGGATGAACCGACTCGACGATGACCTCGACGCCGAACTCCTTCAGTTTGATCTCCAGCAGCCGCGACATGGCTTCCAGCGATTCGGGCGAGTACTGCTTCTGCTGTTTTTCAGCGACATCCAGCAGCGACAGCGGTGGCACGCTGCCCTCGATCAGCGGGTCGACGAAGAGATTGGCCTGTTTTTCCTTCAGGACGCGCTTGCTCTGCTCGACCGGCTTCGGCGGTGCAACTGGCGGGATCACCGGCGCCGGACGCTTTTCGCGCTCGCTCATGTGCTTGCTCAGCGACTCTTCCCGCTCGAGCAGGCGCTCCTTCACCTTGGCGCGTTCACGACGATCGGGGAGTGAGCCGGCTACTTCGTTGACCACGTCATCGGCTTCACGCAGCTGCGCAACGAGCTGCTTACGTTCGTTACGAGCGGACCACCAGCGGCTGAACAGGCTCTGGATCAGCTCGATGAGATCGAGGGTGATCTTGCCGGTCAGGTCCATTACCTTGAACCAGGAAAGATCGGTAAATACCGTGAGACCAAACAGGAAGAAAGCCAGCAACAACAAGGTGCTGCCCTGAACATTGAGCGCCGCCTCGGCGAGCTGCCCAAGACTTTCGCCCAATGCCCCACCCGCCGACGCAGGCAGATTATTGGCGAACTGGAAGTGAATATAAGCCAGCGCAGAGCCTGAAAGAATCAGGAATACGAGCCCGATCAACCGCCAGGAAAACAGCCAGCCGTTCCAGGTCCAGGGTTGGTGCCGCGCACGGAACACCTGCCAGGTCTTGATGCCCAGTAACAACGGAAACAGGAAGGCAAAATAACCGAGGGCCATGAACAGCACATCGGCGAACCAGGCCCCGGCGCGGCCGGCGGCGTTCTGGACTTGCTGGACGTTGCTGGTGTGCGTCCAGCCCGGATCGGCCGGGTCGTAGGTCAGCAATGCCATCCAGAGGTACGCGCACAGCGCTCCGAGCGCGATCAAGGCACCCTCTTTGAGACGGTAATGCAATTGCTGTCGCCAGACGGAAGCCGGCGCGGTAGAGGAGGTATTCTTCAAAACGCTTTATTTCCTGCGCCCAGGGCGCTCTCTATGAACCGTATTCAGCCAGATAATTGGACATTGTACGGGTTTGTCGATTCGATGGCATGCCGGTTCCGCGCCGGCTTGGGCTTTTCGCGATGCTTCGGTGTAGCATAAACGCCAGTTTTTTCAGCGCGGCTCGACTGGAGCACGCTTCTCTATTCGCAACAAAGGCTTATGAGGGCTTTTTATGAATGAAGTCAAGCATTCACGTCTGATCATCCTCGGCTCAGGCCCGGCCGGTTATACCGCCGCGGTGTACGCCGCCCGCGCCAATCTGAAACCGCTGATGATCACCGGTATCCAGCCTGGCGGCCAGCTCACCACCACTACCGAAGTGGATAACTGGCCGGGCGATGTCGAGGGTCTCACCGGCCCGGCACTGATGGAACGGATGCAGAAACACGCGGAACGCTTCGATACCGAAGTGGTGTTCGACCATATTCATACCGCCGAGCTGCAGCAGCGCCCGTTCGTCCTGAAGGGCGACAGCGCCACCTACAGCTGCGACGCCCTAATCATCGCCACCGGCGCCTCGGCCCAGTATCTCGGCCTGCCATCGGAAGAGGCGTTCGCCGGGCGCGGCGTATCGGCCTGCGCCACCTGCGACGGCTTCTTCTATCGCAACCAGGTGGTAGCCGTGATCGGCGGCGGCAATACGGCTGTCGAGGAAGCGCTGTACCTGTCGAACATCGCCAAGGAAGTGCACCTGATCCATCGTCGCGACAAGCTGCGCTCGGAGAAGATTCTCCAGGACAAGCTCATGGAAAAGGCGACCAACGGCAACATTCGCCTGCATTGGAACCATACCCTGGAAGAAGTGCTGGGCGATGCCAGTGGCGTCACCGGTGTTCGCCTGAAAAGCACCCTGTCGGGTGAAGAGCAGAAGCTCGAGCTGGCGGGCGTCTTCATCGCCATCGGCCACAAGCCCAACACCGACCTGTTCCAGGGCCAACTCGACATGCGAGATGGCTACCTCAAGGTCAAGGGCGGCAGCGAGGGCGACGCCACCTGCACGACTATACCGGGCGTATTCGCGGCAGGCGACGTGGCCGATCACGTCTATCGTCAAGCCATTACATCCGCTGGTGCCGGCTGCATGGCCGCACTCGATGCGGAAAAGTACCTGGACCAGTAACCCACTCCGGGGCGGGTTCGCCGCCCCTTCGTGACGACCGATATGCTGACCTGGCTGCAGCGCGACGAGCTGTCGTTTCCCCCTTTGGAGACGGCGATGCGTGAACCCAACGGGCTACTCGCGGCCGGCGGCGACTTGTCGCCCGAGCGCTTGCTGGCTGCCTACCGTCATGGCTGCTTTCCCTGGTATCAGGAGGGGCAGCCGCTGCTGTGGTGGTCCCCCGACCCACGCACAGTGCTCTACCCTGAGGAACTGCATGTTTCGCGCAGCCTAGCCAAAAAACTGCGCCAGGGCGTATTCGACGTTACGTTCGATCGTGCATTCCGAGACGTCATAGAAGGCTGCGCCGCACCACGCGACTATGCCGACGGAACCTGGATCACGACACCGATGCAGAACGCCTACATCAAACTGCATCAGCTTGGCGTCGCGCACTCGGTTGAAGTCTGGCAAGACGGACAGCTGGTCGGGGGCCTCTATGGCCTCGCCATGGGTCGGCTATTCTTCGGTGAATCGATGTTCAGTCGCACGACCGATGCGTCCAAGGTGGGTTTCGTGACATTAGTGGAACGTCTCCGAGACTGGGATTTCAAATTGATTGACTGCCAGATGCCGACGCAACACCTGGCCAGTTTCGGCGCGCGAACAATCCCCCGCCGGATCTTCGCCGAAGCGCTCGCAAAGCACCTGGATGAACCCGGTCCAGCCCGATGGGAGCCCTAGTCGACGAAGCCGAGCTGACCTACACTGATTACAAGATTTCCGAGAACTGACCATGACTTCATTGGCTCGTCTCAAGTTCTACGCGACCCAGCCTCATGCGTGCAGTTATCTGCCCGACGAACAGGCCACGACGCTCTTCCTCGACCCCAGCCAGCCGATGGACGTGCAGGTGTACGCCGAGCTGTCTGAAATGGGATTTCGCCGTAGCGGCGACCACCTTTATCGTCCGCACTGCCAACGCTGCACCGCCTGCATCCCCGCTCGCATACCCGCTGAAGGGCTACAGCTCAATCGCCAGCAGAGACGCATCCTCAAGCGCAACGCCGATCTGACCGTCACCAACGTTCGCCCCTCGTTCACCGAAGAGTACTATTCGCTCTACGCCACGTATATTGAGCAACGCCACGCGGACGGCGACATGTACCCGCCGAGCCGAGACCAGTTCCATACCTTTTTGGTACGCGACCTTCCCTTTTCCCGTTTCTACGAGTTCCGCCTGGAAGGACGGTTGCTCGCCTTGGCGGTTACCGATGTGCTGCCCAACGGGTTGTCCGCGGTGTACACCTTCTATGACCCGAACGAAGAGCGCCGAAGCCTCGGCCGCTTCGCCATCCTGTGGCAGGTCGGCGAGGCGGCGCGGCTCGGGCTGAAGGCAATCTATCTGGGTTACTGGATCAAGAATTGCCGCAAGATGAATTACAAAACCGAGTATCGCCCCATCGAACTGCTGGTCAACCAGCGCTGGATTACTCTGAGCTGAGCCCTTGGCTCTCAGGGCCCTTTCAGGCACAATACTTGCCGCTTTTACCCGGGCATTTTTCGCGCCGGGTTACTCATTGGACACCGAGGGCTTTACTGAATGTCGAAAGAAGACAGCTTCGAAATGGAAGGTACTGTCGTCGACACCCTGCCCAACACCATGTTTCGTGTGGAGTTGGAAAATGGGCACGTCGTTACTGCGCACATCTCTGGGAAGATGCGCAAGAACTACATCCGGATCCTGACCGGTGACAAGGTTCGCGTCGAACTGACGCCTTACGACTTGAGCAAAGGTCGTATCACTTACCGCGCCCGTTAACGGACCGCGAGGACGAACGCCCGGCAACCGCCGGGCTTTTTGTTGCGCTGAACTATTTATTGCTCAGCCACCGCGCAGCATGTATTGGAAGCACTCGCAGGCGACAAGTGCAGTCAAATGAAAACGCCCGGCAAATGCCGGGCGTTTCATCTAGGCGCAACAAGCTAGCCTAGGCTATGCCAGTTCGGCTGACGTCTCGAACTCGAAGAAGGGTTCACCGTCGCGAATATCGATGTGCACCACGCCGCCATGCTCGGCCAACTCCCCAAACAGAATCTCCTCGGCCAGCGGTCGCTTGATCTTATCCTGAATCAAACGAGCCATTGGTCGCGCGCCCATCTGAGGGTCATAGCCACGCTCGGCCAACCAGCCACGGGCCGCATCCGACACTTCGAGCGTGACATGCTTGTCCTCAAGCTGCGTCTGCAGCTCGATGAGAAACTTGTCGACGATGCTCTTGATGACTTCATGGCTCAGACGACCGAACTGGATGATCGTATCCAGGCGATTGCGGAACTCAGGCGTGAAGCTCTTCTTGATCACCTCCATGGCATCCGAGGCGTGATCCTGATGAGTGAAGCCAATCGAAGCCCGGGCAGCGGTCTCCGCGCCAGCGTTCGTGGTCATGATCAGAATCACGTTGCGGAAATCAGCCTTGCGGCCGTTGTTGTCCGTCAGAGTGCCGTGATCCATGACCTGCAGCAGCAGATTGAATACCTCGGGGTGCGCCTTCTCGATCTCATCGAGCAGCAGCACGCAATGAGGCTGCTTGGTAATGGCCTCGGTCAGCAACCCGCCCTGATCGAAACCGACATAGCCGGGCGGCGCACCGATCAACCGAGACACGGTATGGCGCTCCATGTACTCGGACATATCGAAGCGAACCAGCTCGATACCCAGTGCGCGCGCCAGTTGCCGGGCAGCCTCCGTCTTACCGACCCCGGTGGGGCCGGCGAACAGGAATGAACCGACAGGCTTGTCAGGAGCTTTCAACCCAGCCCGGGACAGCTTGATAGCGGTCGCGAGCGAGTCGATGGCGTCATCCTGACCGAAGACCGTCAGCTTCAGATCACGCTGCAAATTGCGCAGCAATTCCTTATCCGACGTGCTGACATGCTTGGGTGGTATGCGTGCGATTTTCGCGATGATGTTCTCAACCTGCTCGACATCGATTCGCGGCGCACGCTTATCCTCCGGCAACAGGCGCTGGTAAGCGCCCGCCTCGTCAATGACGTCTATCGCCTTGTCGGGCATGTGCCGATCATTGATGTAACGCGAAGACAGCTCGGCGGCGGCGCGAAGAGACTCGTCGCTGTACTCGATGCCATGATGCTGCTCGAAACGGCCTTTCAAGCCGCGCAGGATACCAATCGTGTCCTCCACGGAGGGCTCGGAAACGTCGACCTTCTGAAAACGTCGAGCCAGCGCTCGGTCTTTTTCGAAGATGCCGCGAAACTCCTGGAAGGTGGTCGAGCCGATGCAGCGAATCTCCCCCGACGACAGCAGCGGCTTGAGCAGATTGGACGCGTCCATCACTCCACCCGAGGCCGCGCCGGCCCCGATGATCGTATGGATTTCGTCGATGAACAGCACCGCCTGGGGACGCTTGCGCAGCTCGTTCAGCAGCGCCTTGAAGCGCTTCTCGAAATCGCCGCGATATTTGGTCCCGGCAAGCAACGCACCCAGGTCGAGCGAGTAAACCACGCTATCCGCCAGCAACTCTGGAACCTGGCGATCTACGATACGCTTGGCGAGACCCTCGGCGATCGCCGTTTTACCGACTCCGGCCTCACCGACCAGCAACGGGTTGTTCTTGCGGCGCCGAGCAAGAATCTGCGCGACCCGTTCGACTTCATGCTCGCGGCCAACCAAGGGATCGATCCGTCCTTGACGGGCCAAATCGTTGAGGTTGCTGGCATATGCGTCGAGCGGATTGCCGGAGGCGGCCGACTCGCCGCCCTCCTCGTCCTGCATGTCCGAATCGCTTTCCGGGTTGCCGTTATGACCCGGCACTTTGGAAATCCCGTGAGCGATGTAATTGACCACATCGATACGCGCTACATTTTGTTGCTTGAGCAGGAACACCGCCTGGCTTTCCTGCTCGCTGAAAATGGCCACCAGAACGTTCGCGCCAGTGACCTCGCGCTTTCCGGAGCTCTGAACGTGAAAAACAGCACGCTGGAGCACGCGCTGGAAGCCCAGGGTTGGCTGGGTTTCGCGTTCCTCATCGTGTTGAGGAATCAACGGCGTCGTGGAGTCGATGAACTCCTGCAAATCATGGCGCAATTTATCGAGACTGGCCCCACAGGCCCGCAAAACCGTTGCGGCTGCTTCGTTATCCAGCAAGGCTAACAGGAGATGTTCAACCGTCATGAATTCATGACGCTTGGTACGAGCCTCCTTGAAAGCCAGATTCAAAGTGACTTCGAGCTCACGGTTCAACATAGCTTTCACCTCTTACCCAGCACTCGGGGTTTAACCGTCCTTCTCGATCTCACAAAGCAACGGATGCTGGCACTCCCTTGCATATTGATTGACCTGCATCGCTTTGGTTTCAGCAACGTCTCTTGTGTAGACGCCACAAACGGCCCGCCCTTCGGTATGAACCGCCAGCATGATCTTGGTGGCGAGCTCCCGATTGTGATTGAAAATTCCCTCAAGCACCTCCACGACGAAATCCATCGGCGTGTAGTCATCATTGAACATGACAACTTTGAACATCGGTGGTGCCTTCAGCAGCGGTTTGGCCTCCTCGACAGCTAGGCCGGTGGAGTCGTCGTCCAGCGGTTTGGGACGATCATGATTGAATATTAGTCGAATCTCTGGAGATGCACGCATGCGTATAACGGTTCTAGATCGGGGCGCCGAGGCCGGGTAATTGGAATGGCTTCACAGCCACCTGACGAGTCGCCTTGACTATCGGCAAAACGGTGATACAAACAGTATGTGCCACAACGGCAACGGGCTGCGCGTATGGGCTATGTGCTGCATCAGCGCGGAATGAAATGGATGTTACTCCAGTGATGGACTCCTTTGCAGAGGGATAACAGCATGCTAAGCGGTAAGGTCAAGTGGTTCAACAACGCCAAAGGCTACGGATTCATCGTAGCAGACGGCGGCGATGAGGACCTGTTCGCCCATTACTCGGCCATACAAATGGAAGGGTATAGAACGCTCAAAGCTGGGCAGGCGGTCATGTTCGACATCCTGCAAGGTCCCAAGGGCCTGCACGCAACCAACATTCAATCGCTGCAGAGCACGACTGAAACAGTGGCGCCTGTTTCACAGGGCTCGACCGTAGACGCCTGACTCCAGGTAACGAAAAGGCCGATCATTGATCGGCCTTTTCGTGTTGCCCGCATGTATTACATGTGGGAGATCATGGCGTCGCCGAATTCGGAACAGGACATCAGCTTCGCACCTTCCATCAGGCGCTCGAAGTCATAGGTCACCGTCTTCGCGGCGATGGCGCTCTCGGTCGATTTGATGATCAGGTCCGCCGCTTCCACCCAGCCCATGTGGCGCAGCATCATTTCCGCCGAAAGAATCAGCGAACCAGGGTTCACCTTGTCCTGGCCGGCATACTTAGGCGCCGTACCGTGTGTCGCCTCGAACATGGCGACCGTGTCGGACAGGTTGGCACCCGGAGCGATACCGATGCCGCCCACTTCTGCCGCGAGCGCATCGGACAGGTAGTCACCGTTGAGATTGAGCGTAGCGATAACGTCGTACTCGGCGGGACGCAGCAGGATCTGCTGCAGCATGGCGTCGGCGATGGCGTCTTTGACAACGATGTTCTTGCCGGTCGTCGGGTTCTTGAACTGCATCCAAGGGCCGCCATCGAGCAGTTCTGCGCCGAACTCTTCACGCGCCACCTCGTAGCCCCACTCTTTGAAGGCCCCTTCGGTGAACTTCATGATGTTGCCCTTGTGCACCAGGGTAACCGAGCTACGATCGTTATCCACTGCATACTGGAGGGCCTTGCGAACCAGGCGCTTGGTGCCCTCGAGCGAGACCGGCTTGATGCCGATGCCGCAGTTTTCCGTGAAGCGGATCTTCTTGACGCCCATTTCCTCGGTAAGGAACTTGATGACCTTCTCCGCCTCTGGGGAGCCGGCCTTCCATTCGACGCCGGCATAGATGTCTTCGGAGTTCTCGCGGAAGATCACCATGTCGACATCGGCCGGCTTCTTCACCGGGCTGGGCACGCCGGTGAACCAACGAACAGGACGCTGACATACATAGAGGTCGAGCTCTTGGCGCAGCGCAACGTTCAGCGAGCGGATGCCGCCACCGACAGGCGTGGTCAACGGCCCCTTGATGGAAACCACATAGTCACGAACGGCCTCCAGGGTTTCCTTCGGCAGCCAGGTGTCCTGATCGTAGACCTGGGTCGCTTTCTCTCCAGCGTAGATTTCCATCCAGGAGATCTTGCGCTGGCCACCGTACGCTTTCTCGACGGCGGCATCGACCACCTTGATCATCACCGGACTGATGTCCACACCGATGCCGTCACCTTCTATATAAGGGATGATCGGGTTGTTGGGGACATTCAGGGTGTTATCGGCATTGACGGTGATTTTGTCACCGCTGGCAGGCACCTGGATCTTTTGGTATCCCATGCTGGACTCCGTTTTGTGGTTAAACATTAAACAGTGGTCATCTTCAAAGAGTACCCCAGTTGAATCGACCGAAACCATATGTTCGTTCGTCGTATGGCTCCGGCATTCTTCGACAACAGGCTGCGGTGATATACTGCTTAGGTGACTAACGAGTCATGAAGGGTCAATCGGTCTCCAACGGGATCCTTGCTCCGGAAATCGCCAGGCTGCCAACCGTGGCCGGACGGTTCAAACGCTCAACACTCTAGTGGTGCTGCAACCAACATCATCGCGGCGAGCTTCGTAACTGGCGCAAAACAGCCAGCGCGCCTACCTGCGCACCTCGAGGCTCTGTGCACGCTCAGCAAGAGAGAGTCAACACTACATGTCCACCCGCTCGAAGATCATTTACACCTTCACCGACGAAGCACCGGCACTGGCCACCTATTCGCTTCTGCCCATTGTAGAAGCCTTTGCCGCCTCTGCTGACATAGCCGTCGAAACACGTGACATCTCTCTTGCAGGGCGCATTCTTGCAAGTTTTGCCGACCAGCTGGACGCCGACAAAGCAGTCGATGACGACCTGGCCAAGCTCGCCGAGCTGACCAACCAGCCGGACGCGAACATCATCAAGCTGCCTAACATCAGCGCATCCGTACCGCAGCTCAAGGCGGCCATCGCAGAACTGCAGGCGCTTGGCTACAACATCCCCAACTATCCGGAAGATCCGCAGACCGACGCCGAAAAGGACGCCCGTGCGCGCTACAGCAAGGTGCTCGGCAGCGCCGTGAACCCGGTACTGCGCGAAGGCAACTCCGATCGCCGCGCACCTGCGGCCGTTAAAGCCTTTGCCCGCAAGCATCCGCACTCCATGGGCAAGTGGAGCAAGGCCTCCCAGTCCCACGCAGACTACATGCGCGGTGGCGATTTCTTCTCCAGTGAGCAGTCCATCACCATGGACAAAGCTGGCGACGTGCGTATCGAGTTCGTCGGCAAAGACGGCCAGGTCGAAGTGAAGAAGACGCTTTCCTTGCAGGAAGGCGAAGTGCTCGACGGCATGTTCATGAGCTGCAAGAAACTGCGTGCCTTCTTCGAAGAGACCCTGCAGGACTGCAAGGAAACGGGCGTCATGTGGTCGCTGCATGTGAAGGCCACGATGATGAAGATTTCCCATCCGATCGTGTTCGGCCATGCCGTCAGCGTCTATTACAAGGACGTCTTCGATAAGTACGGCGAGCTGTTCAAGGAACTGGGCGTCAATCCGAACAACGGCTTGAGCAGCGTCTATGACAAGATCAAGGCGCTACCCGATTCGAAGCAGGAAGAGATCCTCCACGACATCCACGCCTGCTATGCCGGCCGCCCGGAAATGGCGATGGTCGATTCCGTCAAGGGCATCACCAACCTGCACATCCCGAGCGACGTGATCGTCGATGCGTCCATGCCAGCGATGATCCGCAGCTCCGGGCAGATGTGGGGCAAGGACGGCAAGCTCAAGGACACCAAAGCCGTAATGCCGGAAAGCACCTACGCGCGGATCTATCAGGAGATGATCAACTTCTGCAAAACCAACGGCGCGTTCGACCCGACCACCATGGGCAGCGTCTCGAACGTTGGCCTGATGGCGCAGAAAGCCGAAGAATACGGCTCGCACGACAAGACCTTCGAGATGGTTGTGGACGGCACCATGCGCGTCGTACTCGCCGATGGCACCGTTCTGATACAGCACGACGTGGAAAAAGGCGACATCTGGCGCGCCTGCCAGACCAAAGACGCGCCGATTCGCGACTGGGTCAAGCTGGCAGTCACTCGTGCCCGTCAATCGAACACGCCGGCAATCTTCTGGCTTGATCCCGAGCGCGCCCACGATTGTGAGCTGCAGAAGAAAGTCGAAACCTACCTGCAGGAGCACGACCTGACCGGTCTGGACATCCGTCTGATGGGCTACAACGAGGCCATTCGCGTCAGCATGGAGCGCCTGATCCGCGGCCAGGACACCATTTCGGTGACCGGCAACGTACTGCGCGACTATCTGACGGATCTGTTCCCGATCATGGAGCTGGGCACGTCGGCCAAGATGCTTTCCATCGTTCCACTGATGGCCGGCGGCGGCATGTACGAAACCGGCGCTGGCGGTTCCGCGCCCAAGCATGTCCAACAGCTCATCGAAGAGAACCACCTGCGCTGGGATTCGCTCGGCGAGTTCCTCGCGTTGGCGGTATCGCTGGAAGAAACCGGGATCAAGACCGGCAACGCCAAGGCCAAGCTGCTTGGCAAGACGCTGGACGCGGCCACCGGCAAGCTGCTCGACAACAACAAGTCGCCTTCGCGTCGCACCGGCGAGCTGGACAACCGTGGCAGCCACTTCTACCTGGCGCTGTACTGGGCCCAGGAACTGGCGGCACAGACCGAAGATCTCGAGTTGCAAGCTCGCTTCGCACCGCTGGCCAAACAGCTGAGCGACAACGAAGAAGCCATCATCGCCGAAATGGCCGCGGTCCAGGGCAAGCCAGTGGATATTGGCGGCTACTACCGTTCCAACTCGGAGTTGACCAGCCAGGTCATGCGTCCGAGCGCAACCTTCAACGCCGCGCTCGCCGCACTGACATGATCCGCTAGCGTAAATCGGCGTTCGCTGTAAACGAAACCCCGGCCCAGGCCGGGGTTTTCTGTTTTCGCTACGTGCGAACGATACTATCGCTCCTTTACACAGGAAGACCCGACATGACCTGGCACCCCCACATCACGGTGGCGACGATCGTCGAAGCAGATGGCCGCTTCCTCATGGTCGAAGAATCCAAGGGCGGCCGGCTGGTACTGAACCAACCTGCCGGCCACCTGGAGCCCAACGAGACACTGCGTCAGGCGGCTTTACGCGAGACGCTCGAGGAGACGGGATGGACGGTCGAGCTAAGCGGCGTGGTAGGCATCTATCTCTACACCGCGCCGAGCAACGGCGTGACCTATCAGCGTGTCTGCTTTGCGGCCACACCGCTCACGCATGATCCGCAGCGGACACTCGACGAAGGCATCACAGGTGCGCTCTGGATGACTCGAGACGAGTTGGTCGCCCAGCCGGAACGCTGGCGAAGCGAGTTGATACTGCGTTGCATCGATGACTACCTGGCAGGGCAGCCATTTGACCTTGCGGTCGTTCGGGACTGATCCGCCTTAACCGCTCACTTGACCGGCCTGTTAGAATCACGTTTTTTTGCAGTTGACTTCGAGTTTCTATGCCCGCTTCAACATCCGCTGCTCCTGAAAAACTTCGTGTCATTGTCGGCATGTCCGGTGGAGTCGACTCGTCGGTCTCCGCCCTGCTTCTGCTCGAACAGGGCTATCAGGTCGAAGGCCTGTTCATGAAGAACTGGGAAGAGGATGACGGCACCGAGTACTGCACCGCACGCGAGGATCTGGCCGACGCGCAAGCAGTTTGCGATCGAATCGGCATCCCGCTGCATACCGCGAATTTCGCTGCAGAGTACTGGGACAACGTGTTCGAGCATTTCCTTGCCGAATACAAGGCCGGGCGGACCCCGAACCCGGACATCCTCTGCAACCGCGAAATCAAGTTCAAGGCGTTCCTCGACTATGCGCTGTCACTTGGCGCGGACCTGATCGCTACCGGGCACTATGTGCGCCGCCATGACCGCGACGGGCGCAGCGAGCTGCTCAAGGGGCTCGATCCCAACAAGGACCAGAGTTACTTCCTCCACGCTGTGGGCGGCGAACAGCTGAGCAAGACCCTGTTCCCTGTCGGAGAGCTGGAGAAACCTGCGGTCCGTGCGCTTGCCGAGAAACACGGGCTTGCCACGGCCAAGAAGAAGGACTCCACCGGCATCTGCTTCATTGGCGAACGCCGCTTCAGCGACTTCCTCAAGCAGTACCTGCCGGCTCAGCCGGGCGACATCGAGACCGTGGAGGGGGAAGTCATCGGCCGCCATCATGGCCTCATGTATCACACCATCGGTCAGCGCCAGGGACTGGGCATCGGCGGTCTCAAGGATGCCGGCGACGAGCCCTGGTACGTGTTGAGCAAAGACCTCGACCGCAATGTCCTGGTTGTCGGACAGGGTAATGACCATCCCTGGCTGTTTTCTCGCGCCCTGCTCGCGTCCGAGATCTACTGGGTCAACCCGATCGAATTGCCCGCACCGCTGCGTCTCACGGCCAAGGTACGCTACCGCCAGTCCGATCAGGCTTGCACGTTGGAGCGGATCGGCGATGGCTATCGGGTCGTCTTCGACGAGCCTCAGCGCGCGGTGACACCTGGGCAGTCCGTGGTTTTCTACGACGGCGACGTCTGCCTCGGCGGCGGCGTGATCGAAACGGCCGAGCGCTGGCTTGCCGGAGCTCACGCATGACACCGCAGCAGGAACAGTTGATCGCCCTGGGGGCGGTATTCGAAGCCGCGGTACTGGTCGACCGCATCGCCCGAACTGGTCAAGTGCCGAATGCCGCACTCGGTAGCATGTTGGGCAGCCTGCTCGTACGCGAGAACAAGCCGGCGCTGGAGATATATGGTGGAGACGACCTGAACCTGCGCGATGGCTACCGCGCCCTGGTCGGCGCGCTGGAGCGTGACACCAGCAGCCTTCAGCGCGAGCCCCTGCGCTATGCGCTGGCGATGATCGGCCTGGAGCGGCAACTGGATAAACGCGGCGACATGCTGCAAGTCATCGGCAGTCGTCTGGACCAGATTCAACAACAGGTCGACCATTTCGGATTGACCCACGAGAATGTGATCGCCTCGTTCGGCGGCCTCTATCAGGACACGCTCAGCACCTTTCGCCAGCGCATCCAGGTGCAAGGCGACATGCGTCATCTGCAGCAAACCGACAATGCCGCCAAAATCCGCGCGCTCCTGCTAGCCGGCATTCGCGCGGCGCGGCTGTGGCGCCAGCTGGGAGGCCATCGTTGGCAAATGGTCTTTAGCCGGCGCAGGTTGCTCGACGCGCTTTACGCCATGCTTCGCGCGGAATGAACCAGGCTACAACGCAACCGACCCGGTCACAGCGACCGTCACCTGTCCGCTTTCATGTATAATCTGCGCCCTCTTTTCGTTGCTCGACTGTCCGAGAATGCCCTCTATGCAGCTTTCCTCGCTCACCGCGGTTTCCCCTGTCGATGGCCGCTACGCCGGCAAAACCAGCGCTCTGCGCCCCATTTTCAGTGAGTTCGGTCTGATTCGCTGCCGCGTTCAGGTTGAAGTTCGCTGGTTGCAACGCCTGGCCGCACACGCCGGAATTCCGGAAGTTGCCCCCTTCTCGGACGAAGCCAACGCCCTGCTGGACCAGTTGGCTGAAAATTTCCAGCTCGAGCACGCCGAACGGGTCAAGGAATTCGAACGCACCACCAACCACGACGTGAAAGCGGTGGAGTACCTGCTCAAGGAACAGGCCAAGCAGCTGCCCGAACTGGCCAAGGTGAACGAATTCATCCACTTCGCCTGCACGAGCGAGGACATCAATAACCTCTCCCACGCGCTGATGCTTCGCGAGGGCCGTGACGAAGTGCTGCTGCCATTGATGCGTCAACTCGCCGACGCCATCCGCACGCTGGCCGTGGCGCACGCCGACGTACCGATGCTGTCGCGTACTCATGGCCAGCCCGCCTCGCCGACCACCCTCGGCAAAGAGCTGGCCAACGTCGTCTACCGACTCGAACGCCAGATCGCGCAGGTTGCAGCCGTGCCGCTACTGGGCAAGATCAACGGCGCCGTGGGCAACTACAACGCCCATCTTTCGGCCTACCCGAACGTCGACTGGGAAGCCAATGCGCGCGAGTTCATCGAGAAAGATCTGGGCCTTTCGTGGAACCCCTACACCACCCAGATCGAACCCCACGACTACATCGCCGAACTGTTCGACGCGGTTGCGCGTTTCAACACCATTCTTATCGATTTCGATCGCGACATCTGGGGCTACATCTCGCTGGGTTATTTCAAGCAGCGCACCGTTGCGGGTGAGATCGGCTCGTCGACCATGCCGCACAAGGTCAACCCGATCGACTTCGAAAACTCCGAAGGCAACCTGGGCATTGCCAATGCGCTACTGCAGCATCTGGCGAGCAAGCTGCCCATCTCCCGCTGGCAGCGTGACCTGACCGACTCCACCGTACTGCGCAACCTGGGCGTCGGCATCGCTCACAGCGTCATCGCCTACGAGGCGAGCCTCAAGGGCATCGGCAAACTGGAACTCAACGAAGCGCGCATAGCCGAGGACCTCGACGCCTGCTGGGAAGTGCTGGCCGAGCCGATCCAGACCGTCATGCGGCGCTACGCCGTAGAAAACCCGTACGAGAAGCTCAAGGAACTGACGCGCGGCAAGGGCATCAGCCCGGAGGCGCTGCAGGCTTTCATCGACGGCCTCGAAATTCCCGCCGAGGCGAAGGCAGCGCTACGCCAGATGACCCCTGCCGGCTATATCGGTAATGCCGCAGCCCAGGCCAAGCGGATCTGAGCCATCACCTCTTTTGCACGCCCGGCTGTGCCGGGCGTTTTTATTTGCAGCTCTGTAGCAGAGCAAGGTAACAAGCATGACTTCCGATTTTCCTTTGCAAATTCTCGGCGGCATCAGCGCACGCGAGTTCCTGCGCGATTACTGGCAGAAGAAGCCTTTGCTGATTCGCCAGGCGATCCCCTCGTTCGAGAGCCCGGTTTCTCCTGACGAACTGGCAGGCCTCTCGCTGGAAGAGGAAGTCGAGTCGCGCCTGGTCATCGAACACGGCAACAGCCCCTGGGAACTGCGCCGCGGACCCTTCGGCGAAGACACCTACCAGGACTTGCCGGAGCGCAACTGGACGCTGTTGGTCCAGGCGGTCGACCAGCTGGTTCCCGAGGTCGCCGATCTCATCGAGCACTTCCGCTTCCTGCCGAACTGGCGAATCGATGACGTCATGATCAGCTTTGCCGCACCGGGCGGCGGCGTTGGGCCGCATTACGACAATTACGACGTGTTCCTGCTTCAAGCCCAAGGCCAGCGCCGCTGGCGAGTCGGACAGATGTGCGACAGCGACAGCCCATTGTTGCCCCACGCCGACCTGCGCATTCTGGCGGACTTCCAAGGTACTGACGAATGGGTGCTCGAGCCTGGCGACATGCTCTATCTGCCACCCCGGCTGGCACACTTCGGGACCGCAGAAGATGCCTGCATGACCTATTCGCTGGGCTTTCGCGCGCCCAGCGCAGCGGAGGTCCTCACCCATTTCACGGACTTCCTCGCCCAGTTCCTGCCTGATGAAGAACGCTACAGCGATGCCGACCTGGTTCCGGCCGAGGATCCGCACCAGATCCAGAGCGACGCGTTGCAGCGCCTTCGCGCCATGCTCGCCGAGCATATGGGTGATGAGCGGTTGTTGCTCACCTGGTTTGGCCAATTCATGACCGAACCGCGCTACCCCGAGCGTGTGCAAGGTCCCGATATCGACGAACAGGGTCTGCTTTCGGCGCTCGATGACGGCGCAGTCCTGGTGCGCAATCTCAGCGCCCGCCTGGCCTGGAGCGAAGTCGATATAGGCTTGCTGCTCTTCGCCAGCGGCCAAAGCCGACTGCTTCCGGCACACTTGCGCGATCTGCTGAAGCTGATCTGCTCCGCTGATGCACTGCACGCCGAGAACCTTGCCGCCTGGCTGGGTGACGAGGATGGGCGTAATCTGGTGTGGCAATTGGTCAAACAGGGAAGTCTGGAGTTCGCTGATGAGTGAAATAGAAGTTCGCATCGCCGACTGGCAACGGGACAACGCCGACCTGCGTCGAATTCGCGAAACCGTGTTCATCGCCGAACAATCCGTTCCACCCGAGCTGGAATGGGATGCGGACGATGCGGAGGCCGTGCATTTTCTCGCACTGGAAAGCGGCTATCCCATCGGCACGGCCCGACTGCTCAGCGACGGGCACATTGGCCGTGTCTCAGTTCTACGCGATTGGCGCGGCATGCATGTCGGAGGCGCGCTGATGAAAGCGGTGATTCAGGAGGCCGAACGCCGCGGCCTCAGCGAACAACGGCTCACTGCACAGGTGCACGCCACCGCCTTCTACGAACGGCTCGGTTTCGAGGTGGTCAGCGATGAGTTTCTCGAGGCAGGCCTGCCTCATGTCGACATGCTTCGAAAAAGCAGCTGAGCGCCATGAGCATTGACGGCCCGGACCACTCGGACGCGGTACTTGAACTGGCCGCCATCGAGTTCCTGTCGCCGGGTCGCTTCGCGATCGACAATCCGCCCGCCGTGCAGACCCCGCCCGAGCCGTGGCAAGCCGCGCCTTTCGTTCTGGGGCAGACGTTGGGAATACAACGGTTCGAGTCCTCCGACAGTGCGCGCCAGCATGCCCTCGCCCTGCTCGGCCAGGCGCACCGCAGCTTGAGCCTGTACAGCCCTGACTTCGAGCCGCTGCTATACAACCACAGCAGCATTCAACAGGCCTGTGTGCGATTTCTTCTGGCGCATCCGCGCAATCGTCTGCGGGTACTGCTCGATGACGCTTCGCGTGCCGTCAAACAGGGACACCGCCTGCTCGGCCTGGCACGCCGATTGAGCAGCAATATGCAGATTCGCAAGCGTCACCCCGAATATCCTGTGCAATCGGGCGCTTTCCTCGTGGCAGACGACTGTGGCGCGCTGGTTCGTCCCGAGCCCGACCAGAACGGCGGCTATGCGCTTTACAGTGATCCAGGGCGTGCCCGCCAGCTGCAACGACAATTCGATACCGCCTGGGACCATAGCCTGTCCGACCCCGACCTGCGGAGCTTTTTGATATGACTCGCCATCTGCTCGCTGCCCTCGCGCTATTCACCAGCCTTTCGCTGCAGGCCGCAACCGAAGTGATCCCACTGAATTACCGCATGGCCGAAGATGTTCTACCCATCGCGCAATCCGTCGTCGGCGATCAAGGCAAGGTCAACGCCTATGGCAATCAGCTTATCGTCAATGCACCGGATGCGGTTATCAGTGAGCTGCGCAACGTGCTGTCCCAGCTGGATAGCGAGCCGCGAAGGCTGCTCATCAGCATCGATACGCAAAATACGGCGACAGGCCGTGAAAACGGCTATCGCATCGACGGATCCATTGGCAGCGGCAACGTGGAAATACAGGCGGGACGCGGCGAGAAGAATGGTCGCGATCAGGTTCGCATCATTCGCCGCAGCACCAGCAGCCAGGGCAGCGGCATTCAGCAGGTCCAGGCCACCGAGGGATATCCGGCCCTGATCCAGGTAGGCCAGAGCGTGCCCATTACCACCAGCGGTACGGATGGTTATGGCCAGGTCTACCAACAGACGCAATACCGCGACGTCACCCGTGGGTTCTATGCCACCGCTACGGTACATGGCGACCGCGTGCAGGTGAGTATCAGCAGTCATCAGGATCGCCTGAACAGCGTCCGTCCGAATGCCATCGACATTCAGGAAACCGACACACGCGTCAGCGGGCGGCTTGGCGAGTGGATTTCGCTGGGTGGTATCGACGAGAGCGCTAGCAGCGATCAAAGCGGGACCTTCCGTCGATACTCCACTCAAGGCAGTCAGGACGTTTCCCTACGACTCAAGGTAGAGACCCTGGATTAGGTTGGTGGGCAACATACGCCCGATTCGGACAAATGTAGTGACAACAAAAAAGCACTACAAAACATTTGACGAACCATATCGCTCGGCGCATTATGGCCCCGCTCCCGCTAACCAGAGGCTCTGAGAAGGGCCTCCGGATCGCACTCAGCCAACCAGCGAGGCGTTCCGTGACTTTACTGCCCACAAGGCGGACTGACGAGGTTGCGACTGGAACGAGTCGTCCTGAGGGACGGGGAAGCGATTGACGTACCAGCTTGAAGATGTCAGTACGCTGAGTCATCGACGGCACCACGCCGAAGATACAGGAATGCCACGCACATTCCGCAGCTCGCCTAGGCCTTCTTGTCGGTCGTAACTGCACACCCTCCTCTCCTCGGTTCAATCCTCGTCTCGGTCGGTATTTCGACGCTCTGCCGCGTGTTGCCCGCATCATCAGCGGAAGCATGCAGGTTCAAGTGGGAAAGTCGTGCTTAACCAACCACGTATTTTTTGAAGGATTGACCATGTCCGCTTATCAAAACGACATCAAGGCCGTTGCCGCTCTGAAAGAAGCAGCTGGAAGCAGCTGGAGCGCTATCAACCCTGAATCCGTCGCTCGCATGCGCGCTCAGAACCGTTTCAAGACCGGTCTGGAAATCGCTCAGTACACCGCCGACATCATGCGCAAAGACATGGCCGAGTATGACGCTGACTCGTCCGTCTATACCCAATCGCTGGGCTGCTGGCATGGCTTCATCGGTCAGCAGAAGCTGATTTCCATCAAGAAGCACCTGAAGACTACCAACAAGCGTTACCTCTACCTGTCGGGCTGGATGGTTGCCGCGCTGCGCTCCGAGTTCGGACCGCTGCCGGACCAGTCGATGCACGAGAAGACAGCTGTTTCCGACCTGATCGAAGAGCTGTACACCTTCCTGCGCCAGGCAGACAGCCGCGAACTGGACCTGTTGTTCACCGCGCTGGATGCCGCTCGTGAAGCTGGCGACACCGCCAAGGCGAACGAAATCCAGAACCAGATCGATAACTACGAAACCCATATCGTACCGATCATCGCCGACATCGACGCTGGCTTCGGTAACCCGGAAGCCACCTACCTGCTGGCCAAGCGCATGATCGAAGCAGGCGCTTGCTGCATCCAGATCGAGAACCAGGTTTCCGACGAGAAGCAGTGCGGCCACCAGGACGGCAAAGTGACCGTTCCGCATGCCGACTTCCTCGCCAAGATCGCTGCCGTACGCTACGCCTTCCTCGAGCTGGGCATCGACAACGGTGTGATCGTTGCGCGTACCGACTCCCTGGGTGCCGGCCTGACCAAGCAGATCGCCGTAACCAAAGAGCCGGGCGACCTGGGTGACCTGTACAACTCCTTCCTCGATTGCGAAGAAGTTTCCGAGGCCGCACTGGGCAACGGCGATGTCGTGATCAAGCGCGAAGGCAAGCTGCTGCGTCCCAAGCGCCTGCCGTCCAACCTGTTCCAGTTCCGTGCTGGCACTGGTGAAGCGCGCTGCGTCCTGGACTGCATCACTTCGCTGCAGAACGGTGCCGACCTGCTGTGGATCGAGACCGAGAAGCCGCACGTTGGTCAGATCGCTGCCATGGTTGACGAGATCCGCAAAGTCATCCCGAACGCCAAGCTGGTCTACAACAACAGCCCGTCGTTCAACTGGACCCTGAACTTCCGCCAGCAGGTATTCGATGCGTTCGTCGCCGAAGGCAAGGACGTTTCCGCCTACGATCGCGCCAAGCTGATGAGCGTCGAGTACGACGAGACCGAACTGGCCAAAGTTGCCGACGAGAAGATCCGCACCTTCCAGCGCGACGGTTCGGCCCACGCCGGTATCTTCCACCACCTGATCACTCTGCCGACCTACCACACCGCCGCGCTGTCGACCGACAACCTGGCCAAAGGGTACTTCGCTGACCAGGGCATGCTGGCCTACGTCAAAGGTGTTCAGCGTGAAGAACTGCGCCAGGGCATCGCCTGCGTCAAGCACCAGAACATGGCTGGCTCTGACATCGGCGACAACCACAAGGAGTACTTCGCTGGCGAAGCAGCTCTGAAGGCAAGCGGTAAAGACAACACCATGAACCAATTCCACTAAGAGCTGGCACGACCCGAGCATCGCTCGGGTCAGTGGTGACCAGATGCTTCTGGCATCTACCGAAGAAAGCTGCTCCCTCACCGGGAGCAGCTTTTTTTTCGTTTTAGCGGGCGGCTGCGATACCTACATGCCGTCTGGCTTGCCCTGATACCCGATCACATTTCCCGCCTGACGGCATAGGACGCACCCTCGCGCGCGTTGCGCCCTCGATGGCCCAACGAAACTGCAGCGCTTCATGTGGCAACATCCAGACCGGCTGATTTCGGTAGCACTTCTGTATCTACTGCCTCAACCCCAAATCCAGCTGAGCTCGATTGCAGATGAAGGCAGTCATACGCGCCAAAAGCGAGGTGCTGTGGAAGGGAGCATCGCCCCGCGCTTACGCTCGACCAATGCATTGGAGTTCGCGGCGAAAGTCGTATCGGCCACTGGAACCGTCGTAGTCAGCGTCTTTAGAACAGATCGGCGCCGGCTATTCAGGTCGATGACCACGCCGCCAGCAGCGTCATTCCACTCTCAAAGCATCAGATGCGGGTAGTTATCTACACCACGAACGAATCGAGCGAGTTGGCGCGGCCCGCAAGACGTATTACCCAGTTCATGTCCAAGACTACTCGAGGAGGCTCGCTGCAGCCGCTCGGAGCATGCGAACGGAACGCCAACAGGCTGCCGCTCCCATGGCTTTCAGTCCCCGCTCCGAAAACGAGGACCAGGAAATGCAAAAAATCCGACGCCAGAAGCTGGCATCGGATTTTTTTGGTAAAGCTATTGATCGCTCCAGCCTACACCGGCGCGACCAAGTGACGAGGCGAGGTACGAATTAACGAACCTGCGCTTCGACCTCAGCTTCTACACGACGGTTGATTTGACGACCTTCCTCGGTGCTGTTGTCGGCAACCGGGCGGGTTTCGCCATAGCCAACCGAGTCAACACGCTGGCCCGACACGCCGTACTGATTGACCAGAACGTCGCGTACTGCCTGAGCGCGGCGCTCGGACAGGCGCTGGTTGTACTGATCGGTACCAACGGAGTCAGTGTGGCCTTCGACAGTGGTGCTGGTCTGCGGATACTGCTGCATGAAATCCGCCAGGTTCTTGATGTCGCTGTAGCTTTCTTCGCGAACCTTCGCCTTGTCGAAATCGAACTTGACGTCGAGCTCAACGCGGACCAATTCCGGCTCCGGCTCGGGCTCGTTGTCGACGATCGGTGCCGGGGCAGGCTCAGGAGTCGGCTCGACCTGAGCGACTTGCTGCTGCGCGCCACCGCCGAAGTTCAAGCCGACGCCTACACCAGCCATCCACTCGCCTTCGTTGGCATCGATGTTATACATGCCGTCTACGCCAGCTTTGGCGAAGAAGTTCTCGGTGAAGTAGTACTTCACACCGGTGCCGACGTTGGCGAAAGTGCTATGGTCACGACCGCCACGGTTAGCCTGGCCAATGCTCTGGTGAGCAGCGCCTGCCGACACGTACGGACGCAGACCTACGCCTGGCTGACCGAAGTGATAGGTAGCGTCGAGGGAGGTCAAGCTACCCTTGATGTCCTTGTGGCCGCCAGCACCGACCGGATCGCGGGAGGTCAGGTCGTGGTACTCGCCGTAGGAGAGGCCGAGAGAAACGTCGTCCGTCAGAAAATAGCTAGCACCGGCTCCGTAGAGCTCGCCATCACGCTGAACGTCGCGGGAGCTGTCGGTAAAGTAGTGCTTACCGAATGCTTCCATTTCTACAGCACCTTGACCCTGGGCCAGAGCGCCAAGAGAAGTAGTAGCAACCATGGAACCAATTACAACGCCCAAGGTGTTTTTAAGTTTCATCCGTAAATCCCCATCTGGTGGTGAGTATCAGAACAATCTAAGGAAACCGGCTGTCTCTAGGTCCAAGCTGTTCGCTATTCACTAAGACAGCTTGTTGCCGTTAAGTTTCAGCAATTCCGGAAAATTTTTCGCGTAGTTTATCCAACGCTCGCTTGTAGCGCATCTTCGTTGCGCTTAACCCCATATGCATAATGTCGGCAATTTCCTGGAACTCGAGTTCTGCGACAAAACGTAGCACCAGTATTTCCCGATCGATCTGGTTCACATGGACCAGCCACTTGTCTAGCCCGGCTTTCTCCTCGACGTTCGGTGCCTTATCCTCGGAGGCTTCTTCAACCGGATCGAGGCTCAGCGCATCGAGTAACCGACGCTTACGCCGCTCTTTTCGATACTGCGTTATGCATTCGTTGTAAGTAATGCTGTATAGCCATGTCTTGAACTTCGACTTACCCTCGAAGTTCTTCAAGCCGTACAAAACCTTCAGCATCACCTCTTGGCAGACATCATCAGCGTCCCGATCGTTGCCTAAATAACGCGCGCATACATTGAATAAGGTGCGCTGATAGCGGCGCATCAGCTCTTCGTACGCACGTGTTATATGAAACAGCTCGACATGCGCACGCTGCACCAGCTCTTCATCGGAAAGCAGGCGGGGGTCATAGCTCATGTTGGGTGGATGGGCTGTAGTCAAGACGCTTCGAACCGGCAAAAGTCGTGGCCGCGATTTCCGCCAACTCGCGAAAAGAGGCGGCGCACTTTAACAGATTACCGGGCCTAACGGCTGCCCACTCGCTGCTCCAGAAGCACACTATTTGCAACCGAAACCAGCTCGCCATCGTCGGTCAGCAACAAGGTCTTGGCAGTGCCGATTTCTTCGATGACACCGTCCAGTTGCGAACCGTCGAGCTGTATCCGCTGGCCGACTTCATAAAGCTCGCGCACGTAGATGCCGGCCAGAATCTGGCTGACCAACTCGCGGCTGCCCAATCCGAGGGCGAGCGCAACGGCAAGCCCGACCGAGATCAGCGCGATGGCGATCACATAGTTGAGCAGCTCGGTCTTCACCTCTAGTTGGCCGATGGCAACAGAGATGCTGATGATGATCACAAGCCCTTGCGCGATCCGTCCAAGACCTCCCGCATAATCCAGCCCCACACCCTCGGCAGCGCCGCGCACCAAGCCGTTGACCAGTTGAGCCAGTAACACACCGGCAAGCAGAATCAACGCCGCGCCGAATACTTTCGGCACGTAGAGCGCCAGCATATCCAGTACCGCCGATACGCGCGCGAGACCGAGGGACTCGGCGGCAGACACGAGGAAAACCAGCAGCACGAACCAATAGACGATCTTTCCAATCAGCGCAGAAGCCGGCGCACGTATGCCAGCGCGGCCCAGCAGCTTGTTAACTCCCGTCCCGGCCACCAGCCGATCGAGTCCGATCTTCGCCAGGACCTTGGAAAGCAGCGCATCGAGCAGCTTGGCGACGATGAAGCCTATCGCGACGACCAGCAGCGCCCCGAACAAGCGTGGAATGAATGCGGCAATAGGTGCCCAGAGCGCGTTCATTGCACCTAACAGGCTCTGGCTCCAAGGATCGAATTCCATGATCAATCAGCCTTATCAGAAGAAAAAGTGGATCGGGAAGACGTGCGGCGCGCGACCGTGGGCGCTCGGCCGGCGCTGCCGCTCGCAGCGATCAGAACAGCCTGCAGCCAATTCCCCATCAAACCGAACAGGTCCCCTGCCCCGACCTGGCGGTTGGCAGTTTTCAATACCCGGTTCAGGCACGCATTGTCATCACGCGAAGACTGAGCATTGAGCATGTCCCGCAACGACTCTTCGAAGGGATCGCGCATGGTTACCTCGCTAAATTGTGTGATCTAGACGGCACATAGGCACCGCAAAGTCACATTCACACCCACTTGAGGCGGCGAAAGATACACCACTGGAAGGCGGCGACCACAGCGATGACTCCACATGCCACATAGAAGCCATAAGGATGCTCCGATCCGGGGATGCCGCCGACATTGATACCCAGCAGCCCGGTCAGGAAGCTCATCGGCAGGAAGAATCCGGTGATGATCCCGAGCAGGTACATGGTCCTGTTCATGCGTTCACGCATTCGCCTTTCTTCGGCTTCCAGAATCAGATTGACGCGCTCGCGAACCAGGTCCAGCTCCTCAAGGTAGCGAATCAGCCGATTACTCAGTTCGTTCCAGTAATCGGTATCGTCATCGACGAACCAGGGCAGACGATTGCGCGTCAGTTGCCCATAGATCTCGCGCTGGGGCAGGAGAAACCGACGCAGACTGGCGGCCTGCCGGCGTAACGAAAGCATTTCGTCCTGCGGCGGCGAATAGCGTTCATCGGTCTCGACACGATCCTCCTCGGCATCGAGCTTCTCGGTCACCACCTCGACGAGGTCATCGACGCGGTTGGTGAGCGCGTCAGCGAGCGCAAGGAGAACTTCCGACGAGGTCTTCGGCCCGACGCCGGCCTCGAGTTGTTGCATGACCGTCTCGGTGGAACGCAACGGCCGCAAGCGCAGGGAAATGACCCGGCGAGCATCGGCGAAGACACGCAGCGATACCATGTCTTCCGGCTCGGCGTCCGGATTGAGGTTGACGCCTCGTAGAAAGAGCAGCAGCTCATCGTTCGGCAGTGTCAGTAGACGAGGCCGCGTGTTTTCCTCCAGCAATACGTCGCAGGCGAAAGCGCTGAGCCCGCTGTGCCTTCGCAGCCAGTCTCGTGCGGCCGGCTGACCCCGATCCCAATGCAGCCACAGACTTTCGGTTTCATTTAACTGCAGGGTGGCGACATCAGCGTACGCGATCGGCCGTGCGCCGCCCTGTCCGTCGAGTACCAAGGCATGCAGCAGCCCCGTTTGAGAGGTCTGGTCGAGCAAAATAGTAATCTCGTGCAAATTGCAAAAAGCCCGGCATGGCCGGGCTTAGGTAGGCAACGCTCGCGAATCACGCAGGCATTTTCAACGGCTCTGGCGAGACCACGATGCCATTGTTATCGGCATAAACGTACTCACCCGGGCGGAAGGTCACCCCGCAGAAGGTTACCGGTACGTTCAGATCGCCAATCCCGCGCTTGTCGGTTTTCATCGGATGGCTGGCTAGCGCCTGGACGCCTAGTTCGGTTTGCGCGATCACATCGACATCACGCACGCAACCGTAGATAACCAAACCTTCCCAGCCATTGCGCGCGGCTTTTTCCGCCAGCATATCGCCCAGCAACGCGCGGCGCAGCGATCCCCCACCATCCACCACCAGCACTTTGCCGGTGCCGTCAACGTCGACCTGCTCCTTGACCAGGGAGTTGTCTTCGAAGCACTTGATGGTAACGATCTCGCCACCGAATGAATCCCGACCACCGAAGTTGCTGAAAATGGGCTCGACGACCTGAATCAGATCAGGGTACGCATCGCACAGGTCCGGGGTGACGTATTGCATGGGAACTCCTTGCTGAAATACCGATGCCACTGGCCCGTCGGGCTGGGCCTCGAGTATGGAATAGCGCTTTCCGTCTGGAAAGCGGAAGGGGCCGGGAACCGTCCCCTCCGCCTCGCCACTAGCTCACTGGATCTCGGCGTCAGCCAAGAAGAACCACGTATCCAGAACCGAGTCAGGGTTCAACGAAACGCTCTCGATGCCCTGCTCCATCAGCCATTTGGCCAGATCGGGATGGTCGGACGGCCCCTGGCCACAAATACCGATGTACTTGCCAGCCTTGTTGCACGCTTCGATTGCGTTCGCCAGCAGCTTCTTGACCGCCGGATTTCGCTCATCGAACAGGTGCGCGATGATACCCGAGTCACGATCCAGGCCCAGCGTCAGCTGAGTCATATCGTTGGAGCCGATTGAGAAGCCGTCGAAGAATTCGAGGAACTCATCGGCCAGCAACGCGTTGGATGGCAACTCGCACATCATGATGACGCGCAGGCCGTTCTCGCCACGCTTCAGGCCGAACTGCCCAAGGATGTCGATAACCTGCGACGCCTCGCCCAAAGTACGAACGAAAGGCACCATCAGCTCGACGTTGGTCAGCCCCATCTCCTCGCGCACCTTGCGCATCGCGCGGCACTCGAGCTCGAAGCAGTCACGGAACGAATCGCTGATATAGCGGGACGCACCGCGGAAGCCGAGCATCGGGTTCTCTTCTTCCGGCTCGTACAGCTTGCCGCCGATGAGATTGGCGTACTCGTTCGACTTGAAGTCCGACAGGCGCACGATGACCTTCTTCGGCCAGAACGCGGCGGCCAGGGTGCTTACGCCCTCGACCAGCTTCTCGACGTAGAAGTTGACGGGATCGTCGTAGCCGGCGATGCGCTTCTCCACGCTGCTCTTCACATCTGCAGGCAGACCGTCGAAGTTCAGCAGCGCCTTGGGGTGCACGCCGATCATGCGGTTGATGATGAACTCGAGGCGGGCCAGGCCGACGCCCTCGTTCGGCAGATGCGCGAAGTCGAAGGCACGGTCAGGGTTGCCGACGTTCATCATGATCTTGAACGGCAGTTCCGGCATGGCGTCGATGGAGTTCTGACGAATGTCGAAGCCCAGCTCGCCATCGAAGATCAGACCAGTGTCGCCTTCGGCGCAGGAAACGGTCACGCGCAGACCGTCCTTCAGCAACTCGGTGGCATTACCGCAACCCACGACCGCCGGAATCCCCAGCTCGCGGGCGATGATCGCCGCGTGGCAGGTGCGTCCACCACGGTTGGTGACGATGGCGCTGGCGCGCTTCATCACCGGTTCCCAATCCGGGTCAGTCATGTCGGAAACCAGCACGTCGCCCGGCTGAACCTTGTCCATTTCGCTGACGTCGTGGATGACCTTGACCGGGCCGGCGCCGATTCGCTGACCGATGGCACGACCTTCGACCAGCACGGTGCCTTTTTCCTTCAGCAGGTAGCGCTCCATTACATTGGCGCTGCTGCGGCTCTTAACGGTTTCCGGACGTGCCTGGACGATATACAACTGGTTGTCGTCGCCATCTTTGGCCCACTCGATGTCCATCGGACGCCCGTAGTGCTTCTCGATGGTCATGGCCTGCTTGGCGAGGTTGGTCACTTCTTCGTCGGTCAAACAGAAACGCATGCGATCAGCCTGGTCGACGTCGACCGTCTTGACCGACTTGCCGGCACTGGCTTCGGCGCCGTACACCATCTTGATTGCCTTGCTGCCCAGGTTGCGGCGCAGGATTGCCGGGCGACCGGCTTCCAGCGTGTGCTTGTGGACATAGAATTCATCCGGATTGACCGCGCCCTGAACGACAGTCTCACCCAGGCCGTAGGCGCCGGTGATGAACACCACACCGCGGAAGCCGGATTCGGTGTCCAAAGTGAACATGACACCTGCAGTGCCGGTTTCCGAACGCACCATGCGCTGCACGCCGGCGGACAGGGCAACCAGCTTGTGGTCAAAGCCCTGGTGCACGCGATAGGCAATCGCACGGTCGTTGAACAGGGAAGCGAACACTTCCTTGGTTGCGCGGATCACGTTGTCCACGCCGCGGATGTTGAGGAAGGTTTCCTGCTGGCCGGCGAAAGACGCATCCGGCAGGTCTTCGGCGGTGGCCGAGGAGCGTACCGCGACCGCCATGTTGTCATTGCCGCCGGACATTTCCGCAAATGCGGTGCGGATGTCGGCATCCAGTTGAGGCGGGAATTCAGCTTCCATCACCCAGCCGCGAATCTGCGCGCCGGCTTTGGCGAGGGCATTGACATCATCCACGTCCAGCGCATCGAGAAGCGCATGGATCTGCTCGTTGAGACCGCTGAGCTCCATGAAATCACGATAGGCCTGGGCCGTAGTGGCGAAACCGCCAGGCACCGAAACACCCGCGCCTGCGAGGTTGCTGATCATCTCGCCGAGGGAGGCGTTCTTGCCCCCTACACGCTCAACGTCATGATTGCCGAGCTTATCGAGGGAAACTACGTACTCTACCAAGGTGATCTCTCCACATTAGTGTTGGAAACTCAACCGGAGCCTGGCCGCACGACTGTGGCCCGACCCTGCAAAATAAGTAACAATGCCCGCCAACCGGGCTCGGCGAAGGGCCTACTATAGCTGGGAACCGTTCTCGACTTAAGGCCCAAGGCACATGAAACGAACTGCTTTCTTCATTTCTGACGGCACAGGCATCACCGCGGAAACCCTGGGCCAGAGTCTTCTGGCACAGTTCGAGAACATTACCTTCACGAAGCTGACCCGCCCATACATAGACACCGCCGAAAAAGCGCGGGCCATGGTACAGCAAATCAATAATGCCGCGGAAAAGGACGGTGGCCGGCCGATCATCTTCGACACCCTGGTGAACCAGGAAATCCGTGACATTCTGGCCGAATCCAATGGCTTCATGATCGACATCTTCTCTTCCTTTCTTGCGCCGTTGGAACATGAACTGATGTCACGTTCCTCCTACTCCGTTGGTAAATCCCACTCCATCAGCCACAACGCCAATTACATGGAGCGTATCGAGGCGGTTAACTTCGCCCTCGATAACGATGACGGCGCCCGCACTCGCTACTACGACAAGGCGGACCTCATCCTCGTCGGCGTTTCCCGCTGCGGCAAAACACCGACCTGCCTGTATATGGCGATGCAGTACGGCATCCGCGCTGCCAACTACCCCTTGACCGAGGACGACATGGAGCGTCTGCAGTTGCCGAGCGCCCTCAAGGAGTACAAGGACAAACTGTTCGGCTTGACCATCGACCCGGATCGCCTGGCCGCCATTCGCCACGAACGCAAACCCAACAGTCGTTATGCCAGCTTCGCTCAGTGCGAATTCGAAGTCCGCGAGGTGGAAAGCCTGTTCCGCCGCGAGAACATCAACTACATCAACTCGACCCATTTCTCCGTCGAGGAAATCTCTGCAAAGATCCTCGTGGAGAAAGGCGTCGAGCGTCGGCTCAAATAAGTGCCGCTTCGCTAGACAACAAAAAGTCCGCTTGGTGCGGACTTTTTGCGTTTTTCAGCCGGAAGAATTCGATTTCCGGCAGTTGAAGCGCATCAGAAAGTGTCACCTGGCACACGTACCCAGCCTTCCATCAGCACGCGCGCGCTGCGGCTCATGATCGCTTTGGTAACCGTCCACTGACCGTCGATCTGCTTCGCCTCGGCACCGACCCGCAGCGTGCCGGACGGATGCCCGAAGCGCAAGGCCTGACGCTCGCCACCACCTGCCGCGAGATTCACCAGCGTGCCAGGCACCGCCGCCGCCGTACCGATGGCCACCGCACAGGTGCCCATCATGGCGTGGTGCAGCTTGCCCATGGACAACGCCCGCACGAGCAGATCTACCTCACCTGCGTCGATGTTCTTGCCGGAAGACGCCCGATAGCTTTTCGGCTGGGAAACGAACGCAACCTTCGGCGTGTGCTGACGGGTCAGCGCCTCCTCCGCGGTCTTGATCAAGCCCATTCGCAGAGCACCGGCTACACGAATCGACTCCAGACGAGCCAGAGCCTCCGGATCGCCATTGATGTCCTCACGCAGTTCTGTGCCCTGATAGCCGATGTCCTCAGCATTGACGAACACAGTGGGAATGCCGGCGCTGATCATGGTCGCCTTGAGCGTACCGATGCCCGGGACCTCCAGCTCATCGATCAGATTGCCGGTGGGAAACATCGAACCGCCCTCCTCGCCGTCGTCGGACGGATCGAGGAATTCCAGCACGATCTCGGCAGCCGGAAAGGTCACGCCGTCCAGCTCGAAATCGCCGGTCTCCTGCACCTGGCCGTTGGCCACCGGCACGTGGGCGATGATGGTCTTGCCGATGTTGGCCTGCCAGATCCGCACCACACAGGTGCCGTTCTGCGGAATACGCTCGGCATCCACCAGGCCGGCATGCAGCGCGAACGCGCCGGCGCCGGTTGAAAGGTTGCCGCAGTTGCCGCTCCAGTCGACGAAGGGCTTGTCGATCGACACCTGACCATAGAGATACTCGACGTCATGATTAGGTCGAGTGCTCTTGGACAGGATGACGCATTTGCTGGTGCTGGACGTGGCGCCGCCCATGCCGTCGATGTGCGCCGAATAAGGGTCGGGACTACCGATCACGCGCAAGAACAGCTTGTCGCGCGCAGCGCCCGGCACCTGGCAGCTTTCCGGCAGGTCTTGCAACCGGAAGAACACGCCCTTGCTGGTGCCGCCACGCATGTAGGTCGCGGGAATTCTGATCTGGGTTTGATGAGCCATGAGTGAGTCCTGGCTGGAAGATGAATGGGTTGTAGGGTGGATCACGCTTGACCGATCCACCGCGCGGGCTGGTGCGGTGGATGGAAAAGCGCCATCCACCCTACGAAGACGGCCGGTCACGCCTGCCCGAGGAAGTCCTTGGCGAAACGCTGCAGCACGCCGCCGGCCTGGTAGACGCTTACTTCCGCCGCCGTATCGAGGCGGCAGGTGACCGGAGCGCGGGTTTCTTCACCGCTCTTGTGATGAATGACCAGCGTCAGATCGCAGCGCGGCGACAGCTCGCCTTCGATATCGAAGGTTTCGGTGCCATCGAGGCCAAGGGTCAGGCGCGTAGTGCCCGGTTTGAACTCGACCGGCAGCACGCCCATGCCCACCAGGTTGGTACGGTGGATACGCTCGAAGCCTTCGGCGACGATCACCTCGACACCCGCCAGGCGCACGCCCTTGGCCGCCCAGTCACGCGAGCTGCCCTGGCCGTAGTCGGCACCGGCCACGATGATCAGGTTCTGCTTGCGAGTCATGTAGGTTTCGATGGCTTCCCACATGCGCATCACCTTGCCTTCCGGCTCGACGCGCGCCAGCGAACCCTTTTGCACCTTGCCGTCGACCACCGCCATCTCGTTGACCAGCTGCGGGTTGGCGAACGTCGCCCGCTGCGCGGTCAGATGGTCGCCGCGGTGGGTTGCGTAGGAATTGAAGTCCTCTTCCGGCAGGCCCATCTTGGCCAGGTACTCACCGGCGGCCGAATCCAGCAGGATGGCGTTGGATGGCGACAAGTGATCGGTGGTGATGTTGTCCGGCAGGATCGCCAACGGACGCATGCCTTTCAGTGTGCGCTCGCCAGCCAACGCGCCTTCCCAGTACGGCGGACGACGGATGTAGGTGGACATCGGACGCCAGTCGTATAGCGGGCTCTTGGCTTCCTCGATGGTGCCCAGATCGAACATCGGGATGTAGATCTGCTTGAACTGCTCAGGCTTCACCGAGGACGCGACGATGGCGTCGATCTCCTCGTCGGACGGCCAGAGGTCCTTCAGGGTGATCGGATTGCCGTTCTTGTCGGTGCCCAGCACGTCCTGCTCGATGTCGAAACGCACGGTACCGGCGATGGCGTACGCGACCACCAGCGGCGGCGAGGCAAGGAAGGCCTGCTTGGCATACGGGTGAATACGGCCATCGAAGTTGCGGTTACCGGAGAGAACTGCAGTGGCGTACAGGTCGCGCTCGATGATTTCCTGCTGGATCACCGGGTCCAGTGCACCGGACATGCCGTTACAGGTGGTGCAGGCGTAGGCGACGATGCCGAAACCGAGTTTTTCCAGCTCGCTGAGCAGCCCAGCTTCTTCCAGGTACAGCTTGGCGACCTTGGAACCCGGCGCGAAGGACGTCTTCACCCAAGGCTTGCGCACCAGGCCCAACTCGTTGGCCTTTTTCGCCAGTAGGCCGGCGGCCACCACGTTGCGCGGGTTGGAGGTGTTGGTGCAGCTGGTGATAGCGGCAATGATCACCGCACCATCGGGCAACAGACCTTCGGCCTCTTCGGCGCGCGCTGCAGCCAGCTTGTCTTCGTCGGCGATGCCACGCTCGTGCAGCGCCGAGGTCGGCAGACGCTTGTGCGGGTTGGACGGGCCCGCCATGTTGCGCACCACGCTGGACAGATCGAATTCGAGCACGCGCTCGTATTCGGCGCCTTCCAGAGCCGTCGCCCACAGGCCCGTTTCCTTGGCGTACTGCTCGACCAGCGCAACCTGCTCCGGCTCGCGACCGGTCAGCTTGAGGTAATCGATGGTCTGCTGGTCGATGTAGAACATCGAAGCGGTAGCGCCGTACTCCGGGCACATGTTGGAGATGGTCGCGCGGTCGCCGATGGTCAGGCTGTCGGCGCCTTCGCCGAAGAACTCGACCCAGGCTCCGACCACGCGCTCCTTGCGCAGGAACTCGGTCAGCGCCAGGACGATATCGGTAGCCGTGATGCCCGGCTGACGCTTGCCGGTCAGGCGCACGCCGACGATATCGGGCAGACGCATCATCGATGGCAGGCCAAGCATCACCGTTTCCGCTTCCAGGCCGCCGACACCGATGGCGATGACGCCCAGCGCGTCGACATGCGGCGTGTGCGAATCGGTACCGACGCAGGTATCCGGGAAAGCCACGCCACCGCGCGCCTGGATCACTGGCGACATCTTCTCCAGGTTGATCTGGTGCATGATGCCGTTGCCGGCCGGGATCACATCGACATTCTTGAACGCGGTCTTGGTCCACTCGATGAAGTGGAAGCGATCCTCGTTGCGGCGCTCTTCGACCGCCCGGTTCTTTTCGAAGGCCTCTGGATCGAAGCCGGCGAATTCCACTGCCAGCGAATGGTCGACGATCAGTTGGGTCGGCACCACCGGGTTGACCTTCGAGGGGTCACCGCCCTGCTCGGCGATCGCGTCGCGCAAACCGGCCAGGTCCACCAGCGCGGTCTGGCCCAGGATGTCATGGCAGACCACTCGCGCCGGGTACCATGGGAAATCCAGGTCACGCCGACGCTCGACGATCTGCGTCAGCGCATCGGTCAGCATCGCCGGATCGCACCGACGGACCAACTGCTCGGCCAGCACGCGAGAGGTATAGGGCAGCTTGTCATACGCACCCGGCTGGATGGCTTCGACGGCCGCACGGGTGTCGAAATAGTCCAGCTGAGTGCCTGGCAACGGTTTGCGGTGTTCTGTATTCATGCCGGAAGGACTCGATCCAGTAAGTGGTGAAAACCAGAGGGGAGACAGTCACGACCTCCCCGCCTGTGAATCAGCGCTCGGCGATCGGGACGACCTTGCGCTGCTCCGGGCCGACATAATCGGCACTCGGCCGGATAATTCGGTTGTTGGCCCGCTGTTCGATTACGTGAGACGCCCAACCCGTTACGCGCGAGCAGACGAAGATCGGCGTGAACAACTTGGTCGGGATGCCCATGAAGTGGTATGCGGAGGCGTGGTAGAAATCGGCGTTGGGGAACAACTTCTTCTGCGCCCACATGGTTTCATCGACCGCGACAGATACCGGGTAGAGAACGGTGTCACCCACTTCATCGGCGAGCTTCTTGGCCCAGACCTTGATTACTTCATTGCGCGGATCCGACTCTTTGTAGATCGCATGACCGAAGCCCATGATCTTGTCCTTGCGCTCGAGCATGCCGAGGATGCCCTGTACCGCCTCGTCGGGCGATTTCCAGCGCTCGATCATGTCCATCGCTGCCTCGTTGGCGCCGCCGTGCAAGGGGCCGCGTAGCGAGCCGATGGCGCCGGTGATGCAGGAATACATGTCCGACAAGGTCGAAGCGCAGACTCGCGCGGTGAATGTCGAGGCGTTGAATTCGTGCTCGGCATAGAGGATCAGCGAGACGTTCATCACTTTCACGTGCAGCTCGCTTGGCTTCTTGCCATGCAGCAGCGCGAGGAAATGCCCGCCCAGGGTGTCTTCATCGCTGCTGCACTCGATCCGCTGCTGCTCGTGCGTGAAGCGGTACCAGTAACACATGATCGCCGGGAACGCGGCCATCAGGCGCTCGGCCACGTCGCGCTGCTGGTCGAAGGAGAGCTCGGGTTCCAGCGTTCCCAACATGGACGCACCGGTGCGCATGACGTCCATCGGATGAGCATCGGCAGGAATTCGCTCCAGCACTTCCTTCAGGGCAGCAGGCAGATCGCGCATCGTCTTGAGGCGCGCCTTGTATTCGTCGAGTTGCTGCGCGGTCGGCAATTCACCATAGAACAGCAGGTAAGCGACTTCCTCGAACTCCGCCTGTGCAGCCAGTTCACGCACGTCATAGCCACGATAGGTCAACCCGGCCCCGGTCTTGCCAACCGTGCACAGGGCAGTCTGCCCGGCGACCTGGCCACGCAGGCCGGCGCCGCTCAATACTTTTGCTTCAGCCATTGCTCTCTCCTTATTGGATTTGTTCTGGATACCGCAAATTGCTCACCCGGGGACGGGGCGCCGCAGAGCGCCCCGGTTAGCTCAACCCTTCTTCTGCGCGAACAGGGCGTCGAGGCTTTGCTCGAAGGCGTGATAGTTGATGCGCTCGTACAGCTCCATGCGGGTTTGCATCGTGTCGATGACATCCTTCTGCGTGCCATCGCGACGAATCGCGGTGTAAACGTTCTCGGCCGCCTTGTTCATGGCGCGGAAGGCGGACAGCGGATAGAGAACCAGGGAGACATCGGCGCCGGCCAGCTCTTCGGTGGTGTATAGGGGCGTCGAACCGAACTCGGTGATATTGGCCAAAATCGGCGCCTTTACCCGCTCGGCGAAGGTCTTGTACATCGCCAGTTCGGTGATCGCTTCGGGAAAGATCATGTCGGCGCCCGCCTCGATGCATGCGGCAGCACGCTCAAGGGCGGACTCCAGGCCCTCGACCGCGAGCGCATCGGTACGCGCCATGATCACGAAACTGTCGTCGGTACGGGCGTCGACGGCCGCCTTGATCCGATCGACCATTTCCTGCTGCGAGACGATCTCCTTGTTTGGCCGATGTCCGCAGCGCTTGGCCCCGACCTGATCTTCGATGTGAATGGCCGCCGCGCCGAACTTGATCATCGACTTGACGGTACGCGCCACATTGAAGGCAGACGAACCGAAGCCAGTATCGACATCCACCAGCAACGGCAGGTCGCACACATCGGTGATGCGTCGAACATCGGTCAGCACGTCGTCCAGACCGCTGATGCCCAGATCAGGCAAACCCAGCGAGCCGGCCGCCACGCCGCCGCCAGACAGATAAATCGCCTTGAAACCGGCACGCTTGGCCAGCAGCGCATGGTTGGCGTTGATCGCACCGACCACCTGCAGGGGATGCTCGCTGGCCACCGCATCACGGAAACGCTGGCCGGGGGTAGGAAGTGTCATGCCTCACCTCTTGGTTGTATGTCTGTTGCAGCTTGGTAATGGCGCTCGATATTGCGTTTGGAGGCGCCGATGTGTCGGCGCATCAACAGCTCGGCGAGCTCACCATCGCGATCAGCGATAGCGTCGAGAATTCGATGATGTTCGGCGAATGCCTGGCGTGGCCGATTCGGCGTCGCGGAAAACTGGATGCGGTACATGCGTACCAACTGATAAAGCTCGCCACAGAGCATCTGGGTCAGGGTTCGATTGCCGCTGCCCTGGATGATCCGGTAGTGGAAATCGAAGTCGCCCTCTTGCTGGTAGTAGCCAACGCCGGCCTGAAACGCGGCGTCCCGCTCATGGGTGTCCAGCACACGTCGCAGTTCATCGATCTCCGTCTCGCTCATGCGCTCGGCAGCGAGCCGGCAAGCCATGCCCTCAAGTGATTCGCGGATCTCGTACAGCTCGATCAGCTCTGCATGACTGAGCGACACCACGCGGGCGCCCACATGCGGCACTCTCACCAGCAGCTTCTGCCCTTCAAGGCGGTGTATCGCCTCGCGCAACGGTCCACGGCTGATGCCGTAGGTACGCGCAAGCTCAGGCTCCGAGATCTTGCTGCCCGGGGCGATCTCGCCTTTGACGATGGCGGCCTGGATCAATCGGAAAACATGTTCAGACAGGGTTCCGGTATCGACCAGGTCGGAGCGAGGCGCATCCAAAGCATCGAGCATATTGTTGACACCTGAGCGTGAAGTACGGACAAAGTAAGCCAGCCCACGCCAGCCAGTCAATGATACAAAAGTAGATTGTCGACAATTACCTAAAGCAACCCGAAAATGTCGACGCGTAACGACAGCGATGACGGCTGTTAGGCCTAGCCGCGCGATTCGGCCGCCATGCTAGAATGCCGAGCTATATGCCGCGCGTGGCGACAGCCTCGCCACGCTCCACTCCATGGGTCGTCGCTCCGGCCACCGTTCCCCGACTCGATTAATTCTGGATCTATGCTCGCCAAACCTCGTCTTCTACTGTTGTGCCTTTTGGTCTTTCCCTGTCTAGCCCAAGCCGGCGGCAAAACCATCTATGGCCTGAACGAACACGTGGGATTGCCCGACTTCGGTCTGGAAGTGCCCGCCAAACTCGATACCGGCGCACAGACGGCATCGCTCAGCGCTCGCGATATCGAGCGGTTCAAACGTAACGGAGAGCGCTGGGTCCGCTTCTATCTAGCCATCGACGAAGCTCACAACCGCCCGATCGAGCTGCCGCTGCAGCGCATCAGCAAAATCAAGCGTCGTGCCGGCGACTTCGATCCAGAAGAAGAAAAAACCTATACGCCGCGCCCCGTCGTAGAGCTTGTTATGTGCATGGGCAAGGCTAAACGCAGCATTGAAGTGAACCTCACGGACCGAAGTGCATTCCAATACCCACTTTTAATAGGTTCCGATGCGCTCGCGCGCTTCGATGCCCTGGTCGACCCAAGCCTTAAGTACGCTGCTGGCGAGCCCGGCTGCACTACCGTTTCCGACGCTGACGAGTAATTCCATGCGCGCCCTTACCCTGCATCTGAAAGTTCTGATTTTTCTGCTCGTCACCCTGGGCATCGCGATCACCGCCTACCAGATTTTCATTCTTGGCATTCCGATTACCGAAGATGAGACGGACGATCTTTGGAACATCGATGCGAAGATCGAATTCCAGGCCAACCCGCGCGATCCGGTAAAGCTGCAGATGTTCGTACCGCCGCTGAACCAGGAGTTCGTCAGCCTCAACGAGAGCTTCATCTCCAACAACTATGGGGTGAGCATCAACCGCGCCGACGGCAACCGTCGTGTCACCTGGTCGGCACGGCGGGTCAGCGGCAATCAGACGCTCTACTACCGCCTGGTATTGACCCGGCGCTATAGCGGTGAGCAAACCAAGGCAAACGGCCCGATCTTCCGCGACAGCATTCCGGTCGAAGGCGCAGAGAAAATTGCTGCCGAAGCACTGCTCTCGCCGATTCGCCAACACTCGGCGGACGTCGAGACCTTCATCAGCGAGGCCATCAAACGCGTCAATAACGACAATGACGACAACGTCAAGCTCTTGCTCGGCGGCGATGCTTCGCCAGCCAACAAGGCGCGCATCATCGAATTGCTGTTGTCGATCGCCCATGTACCGATGGAGCGGGTACACACAGTGCGCCTGGCCGCCGACACTGCACAGACGCCTGAACTGTGGCTACGCAGCTTCAACGGCGACAAGTGGCTGTATTTCAACCCGGAGAATGGCGACCAAGGACTGCCGGCGGATCGACTGGTCTGGTGGACGGGCGACGAACCGCTGGTCAACCTCGAGGGCGGCCGCAACGCACAGGTTACCTTCACACTGAACAGCAGCGAGATGAACGCCATCCGCCTGGCCAAGCTGACCGACGAGAACACCGACGCGGACTTCCTGGAATACTCGCTGTACGGCCTGCCGCTGCAGACCCAGCAGACCTATCAGATCATGATCATGATTCCGATCGGCGTGCTGGTGATCCTGATCCTGCGCAACCTTGGCGGCCTGCAGACGCTTGGTACTTTCACCCCCGTACTTATCGCCCTGGCGTTTCGCGAGACCCAGCTCGGCTTCGGCATCGTCCTGTTCACCATCATCACGGCGCTCGGCCTCTCGCTACGCTCCTATCTCGAGCACCTGAAACTGCAGATGCTGCCGCGTCTTTCCGTGGTGCTGACCTTCGTTGTGGTACTGATCGCGGTCATCAGCCTGTTCAGCCACAAGCTCGGCCTGGAGAGAGGGCTCTCCGTCGCCTTGTTCCCGATGGTCATTCTGACCATGACGATCGAGCGCCTCTCCATCACCTGGGAAGAGCGCGGCGCCGGTCATGCGTTCAAGGTTGCGGTTGGCACGTTGATCGCCGCCACCCTCGCCCACCTGCTGATGAGCATCCCGGAGTTGATCTACTTCATGTTCACCTTCCCGGCCGTACTGCTGATCATGGTGGGCTTCATGCTGGCGATGGGTCGCTACCGCGGCTACCGCCTGACCGAGCTGTTCCGCTTCAAAGCCTTTCTGAAGGATTGAGCCATGTTCGGTCTGATCAAAACGTGGAAGGCCCTCGAAGCCAAGGGCATCATGGGCATCAATCGCCGCAACGCCGATTACGTGCTCAAGTACAACAAGCGCAACCTGTATCCGATCGTGGATGACAAGATCATTACCAAGGAACGGGCGATCGAGGCCGGCATCGACGTACCGGAGATGTACGGCATCATCGAGACCGAGAAAGACATCGATAAGCTCAAGGACATCGTCAAGGACCATGTCGATTTCGTCGTCAAGCCTGCGCAAGGTGCTGGCGGTGACGGCATCCTGGTGATTGCCGATCGCTTCGAAGGTCGCTACCGGACCGTGTCCGGCAAGATCATGACTCATGATGAAATCGAGCATCAGATCTCCAACATTCTCACCGGCCTCTACTCGCTCGGCGGCCACCGCGACCGCGCACTGATCGAATACCGCGTCACGCCGGATCCGATCTTCAAGAGCATCAGTTATGAGGGTGTCCCGGACATTCGCATCATCGTGCTGATGGGCTACCCGGTTATGGCGATGTTGCGCCTGCCGACTCGGCAGTCCGGCGGCAAGGCCAACCTCCACCAGGGCGCGATCGGTGTCGGCGTCGACCTGGCCACCGGCATCACGCTGCGGGGCACCTGGTTGAACAACAAGATCACCAAACACCCCGATACCACCAATGCGGTGGACGGTGTGCAACTGCCGAACTGGGACGGCTTCATGAAGCTTGCCGCCGGCTGCTATGAGCTGTGCGGGCTGGGCTACATCGGTGTCGACATGGTTCTGGACCAGGACAAGGGTCCGCTGATTCTGGAGCTCAACGCGCGCCCTGGGCTGAACATTCAGATCGCGAACGATTGCGGCCTGACCCATCGCACGCAAGCGGTGGAAAACCGCATCGAAGAGCTCAAGGCACAGGGCATTCAGGAGACGCCGGAGGAACGGGTGCGATTCGCCCAGGAACTGTTCGGCCACATACCGAGCCACGCATGAGCCAACACCCGGCCAGAAGATGGCCGGGGCGCCCCGGACCTAGACCTCCAATGCCTTTCTGCACGGTTCACCCGCTTGCGTACCAGCCCGATCCTCGCCTCCGGTTCGAACGTATTTGTCGTTCGCCGGGCGCGGTGCTGCTCGACTCCGGGCGTCCAACCGCTGAGCGTGGCCGCTACGATCTGCTCAGTGCCTGGCCACTGGAAACCCTGGAGCCAGGCGCGGCGGAAACCGGCAGGGCCTTCTTCGGGCGCGTTCGGGCAGCCTTGCACAGACTCGGCGAGGCAGCGCTGCCAGCGGGTTTCGAACTGCCTTTCGCCGGTGGCATCCTGGGCTTCCTTGGCTACGATTTCGGCTCGCGCCTCGAACGCCTCCCCGCCGTCGCGATCAAGGATCTGGCACTGCCCCCTGCTCGTCTCGGCCTCTACGCCTGGGCCCTGATCAGCGACCATCAGCAACGAACGACACAGCTGGTTTTCCATCCGGCGCTGGCCGACTCCGATCGCTTGCGACTGATCCAGCTCTTCGAATCGGAGGGGCAACCCGAGAGCACCTCCTTCAAGCTCGACTCACCGTTTACCGCCGATCTCGAGCGCTCCGAGTATCAGCACGCCATAGAGCGCATCCAGCAATACATCCAGGCCGGCGATTGCTATCAGGTAAATTTCGCGCAGCGTTTCCGCGCACCTTGTACGGGTGATCCCTGGCAGGCCTATCAGGCGTTGCGCGCGGCCTGCCCGACGCCTTACTCGGGGTTCATCGCCGTCCAGGGCGGTGCCATCGTCAGCCTCTCTCCGGAACGCTTTCTGCAACTCGCCAATGGCGTCGTGAACACCCGGCCAATCAAGGGCACGCGTCCGCGTCGGAGCGATCCACAGGCTGACCAGGCCGAGGGCCAGGCGCTGCTTACCAGCGAGAAGGATCGCGCGGAAAATCTGATGATCGTCGACCTGCTGCGTAATGATCTCGGCCGCAGTTGCGAAATCGGCAGCGTAAGGGTGCCCGAGCTCTTTTCTCTGGAAAGCTATCCGAACGTGCATCACTTGGTCAGCAGCGTCTGCGGCACCTTGGCGACTGGCAAGGATGCACTGGACCTGTTGGCCGGTAGCTTCCCTGGCGGCTCGATCACCGGTGCACCGAAGATCCGCGCCATGCAAGTGATCGATGAGCTGGAACCTTCTCAGCGCTCCATCTACTGTGGCTCGCTGCTCTATCTGGACGTTCGTGGCGAGATGGACAGCTCTATCGCCATTCGCACCTTGCTGATCCAGAACGACCAGGCCACGTGCTGGGGTGGCGGCGGCATCGTCGCGGACTCGCGCTGGCAGACCGAATACCAGGAGACCCTCGACAAGGTGCGAGTGCTGATGGAGACGCTGGAAGCCCTGTAGTTGGGCTGGAGGTCCGTTGGGCTCGATGCGCGCCCCAACCGAGCTCCAGCGCCGGTGCCGCTTATATCGTCAACGGGCGATTCGAAGCCTTGATGAACTCTTGCTTGAGCTCGGCGAAGGTATGCACAGCCGGGAACTGCGGGAACTCACGAATGACGTTGTCCGGCGCATGGAAGAGAATGCCGGCATGCGCTTCGGCCAGCATGGTGGTGTCGTTGTACGAATCCCCTGCCGCAATCACGCGGTAATACAGGCTTTTCAGCGCGATGACCGACTGGCGCTTGGGATCCTTCTGACGCAGCTCGTAATTGACGACACGCCCCGATTCATCGGTGATCAAGCGATGGCAGAGCAACGTGGGGAAACCCAGTTGGCGCATCAGCGGCTGCGAGAACTCATAGAAGGTGTCGGACAGGATCACCACCTGGAAGCGCTCACGCAGCCAGTCGACGAACTCGACGGCGCCATCGAGCGGTTTCAGGGTGGCGATCACCGCCTGAATATCCGAGAGCTTCAAGCCATGCTCATCGAGAATACGCAGGCGCTGTTTCATCAGCACGTCGTAGTCAGGAATGTCCCGCGTGGTCGCCCGGAGCGATTCGATTCCGGTGGCCTCGGCAAAGGCAATCCAGATTTCCGGAACCAGCACACCTTCCAGGTCGAGACAAGCTATTTCCACGGGCCACTCCTCAAAGCAAAAAAATGGATGGGCACTCTAACGACAAGGGTTAAGTGGCGCAACGCGAACCCTTATTCGTTAAAGTTAGCGCCGTTCACCTTAAACATTATTTAGAGACATAACACCTATTTGTTAACATCCGCGGCCAGCAGAGCGCCGAAGCGCCAACCAAGGAAGCCGCCTGATGAGCCAATCAATTGATGTAGCCGAGCTGGCAGCCGCCTATGCCGGCAAATCCCCGCAAGACATCCTCAAGCTTGCCTTCGACCTGTTCGGTGACGACCTCTGGATTTCTTTTAGTGGCGCCGAAGACGTAGTGCTGGTCGATATGGCCTGGAAGCTGAATAAGAACGTCAAGGTGTTCAGCCTCGATACCGGCCGCCTGCACAGCGAAACCTATCGATTCATCGAACAGGTTCGCGAGCACTATGGCATCCCGATCGAAATCATGACGCCGGACCCTGCCCTGCTCCAACCGATGGTCAACGAAAAGGGGTTGTTCAGCTTCTACCGCGACGGCCACGGCGAATGTTGCGGAATCCGCAAGATCGAACCACTGCGCCGCAAGCTGTCTGGCGTGCGCGCATGGGCGACCGGCCAGCGTCGCGACCAGAGCCCCGGTACTCGCAGCCAGGTATCGGTGCTGGAGATCGACAGCGCCTTCTCGACCCCTGAGCACACGCTCTACAAATTCAACCCGCTGGCGCAGATGAGCAGTGAGGACGTCTGGACCTACATCCGCATGCTGGAAGTGCCCTACAACAGCCTGCACGAGCGCGGCTTCATCAGCATCGGCTGCGAGCCATGTACCCGTCCGGTACTACCGAACCAGCATGAACGCGAGGGCCGCTGGTGGTGGGAAGAGGCGACGCAGAAAGAATGCGGCCTGCATGCCGGGAATCTGATTGCCAAAGCCTGAACCGTCGCGGTAAGCCAGGCACCCTGAGCTGGCTCTGCGAGTCAGCTCAGGGGCGCACCGTCAGTCATCCCGCAATGACAGGTTTCGCTCTAGCCGCCGCTGCGATGCCGGGCCGGATCGCAGCGAATTTACGCCGGCCAGGGCTCGCTGCGCTAAAAGGTCGGCAGCTCGACGTGCTCGAATAACTGGTCCAACTCGGCCTTGTTTCGGCATTGCACCGCCTTCTCGAGCATTTCCCGATCCAGATGCGGGGCGAATGTCTCGATGAAATCGCACATGAAACCGCGCAGAAAGGTTCCCCGGCGAAACCCGATCTTGGTGACGCTGGGCTCGAACAGCTCGCTGGCATCGAGCACCACCAAATCCGGATCGAGCTTGGCGTCGACCGCCATCCGCGCGACGATGCCCACTCCCAGCCCGAGACGCACATAGGTCTTGATGACGTCCGCATCCGCGGCGGTAAATACCACCTTCGGCGACAGCCCCTTGTGGCTGAAGGCCTCGTCGAGTTTCGAGCGACCAGTGAAGCCGAACACATAGGTCACGATAGGATGCTCGGCCAACGCCTCGAGCGTGAGCTTTTCGAGTTTCGCCAGCGCATGCCCCTGCGGCACGACCACACAGCGATTCCAGCGGTAGCACGGCATCATCACCAGATCGCCGAACAGCTCCAGGCCCTCGGTGGCAATCGCGAAGTCCACGGTACCGTCGGCGGCCATTTCCGCGATCTGTGTGGGCGTGCCCTGGTGCATATGCAGCGACACGTCCGGGTACTGCTTGATGAAGGCGCTGATGACCTGAGGCAGGGCATAGCGAGCTTGCGTATGGGTGGTGGCGATGCTCAAGGTGCCGCGCTTTTCGTTGGAGAATTCCTGAGCGATCTGTTTGATGCTTTCGCATTTGCGAAGAATTTCGCCGGCTGTGGTGATGATGCGTTCGCCAGCGGGAGTGACGCGAGTCAGATGCTTTCCGCTACGAGCAAAGACTTCCACTCCCAACTCGTCCTCGAGCAGCCGAATTTGCTTGCTGATGCCAGGTTGCGACGTGAACAGGCTCTGCGCTGTAGCCGAGACATTGAGGTCATGGTGCGCCACTTCCCAGATGTAACGCAGTTGCTGAAGCTTCATAGAGTTCCCTCAAAGGCCAATGGCGCCTGAACGCCACCACTTTTATAACTTCGTGCACCAGAACGTGGGAATTCTAGGCCATTTCCCTATGTACCGCTCGTCACGAATCCAGCGCCCGTCACCCCACTGCCACATTCGCGACGTAAAAAACAAGGCGCGCCCAAGGTACCCGTGCTTTGGCCAGCACAACGCCAAGCGAGCATGTGAATGCACGGTAAAAAGATGACGCGGCCCGTTTGAGCTTAGCACCCCGGAAACGAACAGTTATCGACTCGGGCGCTCATCCGGCAATCGGTTCGCCTCATGCACGCGTCCGCATGATCTAGCGGTTCGCCGCCTCCGAGATGAAACGCAGAGCCTGGTACAGCGCCTCGGTCTTGGGCATCGCAAACCCTGCATTTGCGGCAGCCGCCAACGGTGCGGCGTAGATCGCATCGAGCTCCATCGGACGGCGGTTCGCATGGTCGTGGTACATGCTCGGCAGATAATTGGGCATGTGATCGGTCGCCATCAGCATACGATCCACTAGCGCTTCCGGCAGCGGGTGGCCGCAAGCTGCCGCCGCACCCTGGCCTTCCAGCATGATCGACCTGATCAGGGCGCGGCTGTCCGGGTTGGCCATCATAGGTGCCGTTCCGGCATTCAACAGCACGGAAAGGCCGTTGTACGGCATGTTCCAGACCAATTTCTGCCAGCGCGCCTGGGCAAGATTGGTCGCCGCGTTGGCGTCGACGCCCGCGGCACGAAACATCGCCACGCTCTCTTCGACCAACGTCTGCTGTTGTTCCATGCCTGCTGCGGGGCCCGAGTGGTAGCCGATATTTATTCCCCCAAGCGCCTGATGCTCGACAATGCCGAGCGCGGAGCGGTGCGCGCAGATAAAACACAGGCCGCCAAACAGGTGAACGTCGTCGGGCAGCGATCGACGCAAATCCTCTTCGATGCCCAGGCCGTTCTGCAGCACCACGACCTTGGCATCGCTCCCCGCCGCCGTGGCGATCAGCGGCGCCAGCTCGGGATTACTGGTGCTCTTGGCACCCAGCAAAAGCCAATCGCACTTGGGCATGTCCGCCGCGCTGCGGTAGGCCTGTACCGCATCCAGATGCAACGGACCATGCACGGCGCTGTTCACCTGCAGCCCGTTCTGAATGACGGTCTCATACTCGCTGCGCAGCAAAAAATGCACGTCGTAACCCGCCCGCGCGAGCATGAGGCCGTAGAAGCCGCCGATAGCGCCAGTACCGATGATTCCGATTCGAGGTTTGGATGCGGTCATGCAAAAACTCCAGCCACAGGTCAGTGGAGCGCCGTTAGCCACGGGCGCGCTTGAATCGCCACCTTATCAGCGTCCCGGAGCAGCGCACAGCCGTCCCGTACGGGTGCCTCCGGCGCTCACTGCCATAGAGGCAGCAGTCCGACTTCAAGAGCATTGTCGAAGCAACGCAATACGCGATAAGGTTCCGCTTCCCCGCTGCGCCCTGAGCCCTTCCGCCGCACCGGGATGGCTGGCGGACGGCATCTGCGACCCTGACGAGAACACGATGGCTGATTTACCGATCGATGACCTTAACGTTTCCTCCAACGAGACACTCATCACTCCGGAACAGTTGAAGCGCGAAATACCGCTGACACCCACCGCACTGAAGACGGTTTCCGAAGGACGCCAGGTAGTACGCAACATCCTCGACGGCAAGGACCATCGACTGTTCGTGGTGATAGGCCCCTGCTCGATTCATGACCTCAAGGCGGCGCACGAATACGCCGAACGCCTCAAGGTACTGGCCGACAAGGTATCCGACAGCCTGTTCCTGATCATGCGGGTGTATTTCGAGAAGCCGCGTACCACGGTCGGTTGGAAAGGCCTGATCAACGACCCGTACATGGATGACTCGTTCAAGATCCAGGATGGCCTGCACATCGGACGCCAGCTGCTGCTCGACCTTGCCGAGATGGGCCTGCCGACCGCTACCGAAGCGCTGGACCCGATTTCTCCGCAGTACCTGCAGGATTTGATCAGTTGGTCGGCCATCGGCGCACGTACCACTGAATCCCAGACCCACCGCGAGATGGCGTCCGGCCTTTCCTCGGCAGTGGGTTTCAAGAACGGGACCGATGGCAGCCTGACGGTCGCCATCAATGCGCTTCAATCGGTGTCCAGCCCGCATCGCTTTCTCGGCATCAACCAGTCCGGCGGTGTGTCGATCGTCACCACCAAAGGCAATGCCTACGGTCATGTGGTACTGCGCGGCGGTAACGGCAAGCCGAACTATGACTCGGTCAGCGTCGCGGTGTGCGAACAGGAATTAAGCAAGGCCGGCATCGGCCTCAACATCATGGTCGATTGCAGTCACGCCAATTCCAACAAGGACCCGGCGTTGCAACCGCTGGTGATGGACAACGTGGCCAATCAGATCCTCGAAGGCAACAATTCGATCGTTGGGCTGATGGTGGAGAGCCACCTGGGTTGGGGCAACCAGCCAATTCCCAAGGATCTGGCTGACTTGCAGTACGGGGTTTCCATCACTGACGCCTGCATCGACTGGGGCGCCACCGAGAAGGCGATCCTTGGCATGCACGCTAAATTGAAAACCGTCCTGCCCAGCCGCGCTCGCGGCTGACGCAGATTCGAACCAGAGAAGACGCCGCCCAGGTCGGCGTTTTCCTATGGCTCGCGATCGATATCTTCTGCCGCATCACCTTGGCGCTCGATATACCACTCCACGTAAGAGCATGAAGGGATGACCGTGTAGCCTTCCCGCGCAGCGTAATCGAGAGCGTGCTGCGTCAGCACCGCGGCGACTCCGCGCCCACGAAGCGCATCGGGAACGAACGTCCGGTATATATCCAGGGTCTGCTTGCCCAAATCGACGTAAGCCAAATAGGCGCGATAGCCGTCCACGGTAGTTTCGAACTGGTGGCCCGTTCGATCATGGTGGACGGTTAGCTTGTCGATCATCTCGCCTCCTTTGCAGGCATGCCTGCCCTTTTTGATTGGAGGTGCGCACGATAGCCCGCACGATCCTATTGTTGTTAGTGGACGCTGCATGCTACCGCCATGTAAGACCTTGCTTCAATTGCTCTAAGCACAAGTACCGGGATCGGGCTTGATCGACATGACGTTCCTCTGTGCAAGCCCTGCCAAGTGCAACTTTTGGGGTACCGCGCCGGTCCATTTAACGAGTGCAACGGCCGCTTTGATTGTTTTTCAATCAACCTGGCTGTTCGGCACCCTGAAAAGAAATGAGCTGGCAGAAAAATTGTGGTAATGGCTGCTTGGCTCAGTTTACTTAGCGCAACATATAGGTAGTATGTGCGCGCCAACTTTCCATAACGGAAGTTGCCATGGATTTCATCCTTAAGGGGAACACGATGAACAACGTTCTGAAATTTTCTGCTCTGGCTTTCGCCGCAGTTCTGGCTACTGGTTGCAGCAACAGCATGACCAAAGAAAGCGAAGCCCGTCTGACTGCGACCGAAGACGCCGCTGCCCGTGCCCAGGCTCGTGCGGACGAAGCGTACAGCAAAGCCGACGAGGCTCTGCAGGCTGCTCAAAAGGCTCAGCAAACCGCTGACGAAGCCAACGAGCGTGCACTGCGTATGCTGGAACGCGCCAGCCGCAAGTAAGCTTCAGGCGAAAAAAAGCCGACCTCACGAGGTCGGCTTTTTTATGGGCGATCGGAACGCAGCGATTTGCCGACAGCAGAGTCTCAGAAAATCGGCTCCGCGTGATTGGCCAGGGATTGCCCCTGCTCGGCGATCTGGATCGGAAGGCCATCTTCGCCGGCAATGATTTCCCGCACCATCTCCCAATCCAGCTCCAGTACGCCAGCGGTTTCGTCACGCTTGAGCAGCGTATTGATCACCACCGCGTGCTTGTCCATGAGCGTCATGTGCTTGTCCTCGTCCTGCAAGGGCGTATGCGCCTCCAGATAGACCTTACCCTCGCTCACACCGAACTTGTAGGGTTCGTCGATGATACGCACCGGAGTCCCTACCTTGACCAGCCCCGAAAGCTCCAACACGTCGTGGTTGAGCATGCGAAAGCAGCCGTGACTGACGCGCATACCGATACCGAACTTCTTGTTGGAACCATGGATGAGATAGCCCGGTAGTGCCAGGTTTATCTTGTACGGACCAAGCGGGTTGTCCGGACCTGGCGGTACAACCTTGGGCAACGGATCGCCATCGGCCGCATGCTCGTCTCGAATCGACTGAGGTGGATACCAGGCCGGCTTGCTGGTCATCGCCGAAATACGGGTGTTGCCAACCGGCGAGCCCCACCCTTCCCGGCCGATGCCGAGCGGAAAGGTGTGCACCACCTTCTCACCTTTCGGGTAGTAATACAGGCGGTATTCGGCCAGGTTGATAACGATGCCTTCGCGCGGGCCCGGAGGAAGGATGTAACGCGTCGGCAGAATGATGTCCGTGCCTTCTCCCGGCAGCCAGGGATCCACGCCCGGGTTGGCCGCCACGAGTTCCAGATAGCCCAGATCATGCGCTTCGCCCAACGCCGCGAACGTGTCTTCGTACTTCGCCTTGATGACCTGGATCTGCCCGACCACGTCCTCGCCTTCTGGAGGCAGCGGCAGTTCCAGCGCCGTGGCCTGCCCAGCCAGCAACAGAGCAGCGAATGACATACAGGAGGCGACTGCAGACGCACGCGAAAGCATTGAGGGTTTCCTTGGGGATGATATTTGTGTGACCGGCATTGTACTCGAAGCGACGGCAGCCGCCGAGCTACCAGGCGCTTACGGCAGACGGAAGGCCTTTGCGTTGGGCACTGAGCGCATCACGACAGGCCGAACAGAGCCGCCGATCCTTGAGCATCGGCCGGTCCAGATCCTGCCAACGGGGGCGCGCCGGTAGGAAGCCACCGCAAAGCGTACGATCGACCTGTCCGTTCAATTCCAGTTGCCGCAGGGCCAGGTGCAGACGATTTTCGCGACACGCGAACAGGTCGAACTGCTCATCCGGCACAATGAGGCGATAGGCAAACAGGGTCCAGGCTGGGCGCGGCATTTGAGGCTCCGATCGAGGGGCGCGACAGTAGCCGCGCGCAAGCTTCAAAGCAAGGGCTCGAGCACCGGCCAGACGTTATCCAGCAAACGTTGCTGGGCACCCGCCGCAGGGTGGATGCGGTCGGATTGCATCATGCCTTCGACCCCGCCCACGCCCTCCAGAAAAAACGGTACGTACGGCAGGCTCTTTTCCTCGGCGAGGGCGTCATATACCTGAGCGAACGCCGTGGTGTATCGCTGCCCGAGATTAGGCGGCAGGCGCATGCCGAGCAACAGGACGCGAGCACCAGCCGCGCGCGATTGGTCGATCATCGCCGCGAGATTGTCTTTCAGCTGCGCTGGAGGCTGGCCACGCAGGCCGTCGTTACCACCGAGCTCCAGGATCACCACGCCGGGCTCATGCTCGTCGAGCAGAGCGGGCAGTCTGGCCAGCCCTCCGGCACTGGTATCGCCACTGATGGAAGCATTCACGACCTGCTGATCCAACCCTTCTGTATCAAGGCGTTGCTGGAGCATGTGCACCCACCCCTGGTTGGTTTCCAGGCCGAAAGCGGCGCTGATACTATCGCCGACCACCAGCACTGTTCCCGCCACGGCTCCCTGAGCCCAACACAGCAGCACCAACGCCCCACTTCGCAGCCAATTTCGCATCGGAACTCCCATGACGGTCAGAATTCTCTACGCACGGAACCTTAGCAAAGCGGTACCCAGCGCGGAAGGCGAGCTGGCCATCCTCGATGAAGTGTCGCTGAGCTTGAACAAGGGTGACAGCCTGGCGATTGTCGGCACGTCCGGGTCCGGCAAGTCGACGCTGCTCGGCCTGCTGGCTGGCCTGGATCTGCCCAGTTCAGGCGAGGTGCACCTGGCCGGCCACCAGCTCGGAGACCTGGATGAGGACCAGCGCGCGCGAGTGCGGGCCGAACATGTCGGTTTCGTCTTTCAATCGTTTCAGCTGCTGGACAGCCTCAACGCGCTGGAGAACGTCATGCTGCCCCTTGAGCTGCATGGCCAGCGTGACGCGCAGATGAAAGCCACCGAGCTGCTCCGGCGCGTGGGCCTTGGCGCTCGCCTGCATCATTATCCCAGGCAGTTGTCCGGCGGAGAACAGCAGCGTGTCGCGGTCGCTCGCGCGTTTGCCGCCGAACCCGAGGTGCTCTTCGCCGACGAACCCACCGGCAACCTCGACAGTCACACCGGCGCCAACATCATCGAATTGCTCTTCGAGCTGAACCGCGAGCGCGGCACCACCCTGGTGCTGGTTACCCATGACGAACGTCTGGCCCAGCGCTGCGAGCACCTGCTGCGACTCGAAGGCGGTCGTCAGCTCAGCGACGAGCAGACGCGATGAAGCGTGTGCCTGCCACGCGACTGGCTGCCCTGGCGCTGCGCCAGCTGCTCCGTGATGCACGCGGAGGTGAGCTGCGCATACTCTTCGCTGCGCTGCTGATCGCCGTCGCGTCGAGCACCGCCATCGGTTATTTCGGTGCCCGTCTGAATGACGCCATGCTGCTGCGCGCGAACGAATTCCTGGGGGCTGACCTGGTACTCACTGGCAGCGCGCCTGCCGCGTCCGAGCAGATCGAGGCCGGCACCGAGTTGCAGCTCGACCATGCCCGCGTGGTCGAATTTTCCAGCGTCGTGGCGACCGACGACAACCTGCAGCTAACCAGCGTCAAAGCGGCCGACGACCACTATCCACTGCGCGGAACCTTGCGCAGCGCCGCGGCGCCTTACCAACCCGAACAGCCCGGCGCGGGCCCGCGGCCAGGGGAAGCCTGGGCCGAAGCGCGTCTGTTCGCCGCGCTCGACCTGCGGATCGGCGATCAGATCGAGATCGGCAACAAGCAGCTGCAGTTGACCCGAGTACTGACTTACGAGCCCGATCGCGTGGGCGATTTCTACAGCCTGACGCCACGCGTGCTGATGCACCTCGACGATCTCGACGCCACCGGCGTGGTGCAACCCGGCAGCAGGGTTCGCTATCGCGAACTATGGCGCGGTTCGCCTGCGCATCTACAGGCCTACGAGAACGCAGTCAAACCCGAACTGCAGCCTCACCAGCGCATCGAAACCGCCAAAGACGGTAATCGCCAGATCGGCGGCGCACTGTCGCGTGCCGAGCGCTATCTCAATCTGGCCAGCCTGGCCGCCGTGCTGCTGGCGGGCGTCGCGGTAGCGCTTTCGGCTTCACGTTTTGCCGCTCGCCGCTTCGACGCAAGCGCCCTGCTGCGCTGCCTGGGGCTGTCACGACGCGAGACGCTGGCGCTTTATGGCTTGCAGCTTGGCTACCTGGGGGTAGCGGCCAGCGTGGCGGGGGCTTTACTGGGCTGGACGGCGCAACATGGCCTGTTTTTCCTTCTCCGCGATCTGGTGGTCGGCGAGGTTCCGCCCGCCACGCTCTGGCCAGCCCTTGCGGGCATTGCCACAGGCCTGGTCGCGCTAGCCGGTTTCGCTTTGCCACCGTTGGCCGCGCTGGGTCGCGTGCCGCCATTGCGGGTGCTGCGCCGAGACATCCTGCCGGTCCCGCCGAGCACCTGGCTGGTCTACGGCGCGGCGGTGGCTGCCCTGGGCCTGATCATGTGGCGCCTGAGTCTGGATCTGAAAATCACCCTGGCGTTGCTCGGTGGCGGCCTGCTGGCCACGGTCATTCTGGGCGGATTGCTGTTGCTGGCATTGCGGGCGCTGCGCCGCTCGCTTTCGGGAGCGTCGCTGAGCTGGCGCCTTGGCCTCGGACAGCTGCTCCGTCATCCGTTGGCGGCTGCCGGTCAGGCCCTGGCCTTTGGCCTGATATTGCTGGCCATGGCCTTGATCGCCCTGCTGCGCGGTGAACTGCTCGATACCTGGCAGAACCAGTTACCGGATGATGCGCCCAACCACTTCGTGCTCAACGTGCTGCCCAGCGACCGGGACGCGTTTGCGCAGCGCATCGAGACGCTGTCGGATCACGCCGCGCCGCTGTATCCGGTGGTACCGGGACGCCTGGTGGCAATCAACGGTGAGCCAGTTCGCCAGGTCGTCAGCAAGGACAGCCAGGGTGAACGGGCGACTCGCCGAGACCTGAGCCTGACCTGGGCTCGCGAGCTGCCGTCCGACAACCGCCTGACGGCCGGTCAATGGTGGAGCGGCAAACACCAGGAGCTGCCTGGCGTATCGGTTGAAGCCGAACTGGCGGACAGCCTCAAGATCGGCTTGGGCGACCGGCTCAGTTTCACGGTCGGCGGCCTCACGCGAGACGTCAGTGTGACAAGCCTGCGGGAGGTCAACTGGGACAGCTTTCAACCCAATTTCTACATGATTTTCGAACCGGAAACGCTGCAGGACCTGCCCAGCACCTACATGACCAGCTTTCACCTGCCCGCCGGCAAGGATCGTGAGTTGGTCCAGCTAGCCCGTGATTTTCCCGCAGCTACGATTCTCCAGGTCCAGGCTTTGCTCGATCAGTTGCGCAGCATCCTGGCGCAGGTTTCGTTGGCGGTCGAATACGTGCTGCTGTTCGTGCTCGCCGCTGGACTGGCCGTGCTGTTCGCCGGTCTGCAGGCGACCCTTGACGAGCGCATTCACCAAGGTGCACTGCTGCGGGCGCTGGGCGCCGAGCGCCGTCTGTTGCTCAAGGCCAGGCGCGCGGAGTTCGGTGTGCTCGGCGCCAGCAGCGGCCTGCTTGCCGCTCTCGGCTGCGAACTGGTCAGCGCCCTGCTGTATCACTTCGTCTTCGATTTGCGCTGGCAGCCACACCCCTGGCTGCTGGCGCTGCCATTGATCGGAGCGCTGCTGGTCGGCCTGGCCGGGATATTGGGGACACGCCGAGCCCTGAACGCCAGCCCGCTCAACGTGCTCCGTGAGAGCTGAGTGTAGAAACGAAAGCCAGTGCCTTTAGAATGCTTGCCCTTTTCTGACCGGAGTTGTCCATGAGCCGCTACCGCCCGCCCCGCCCTGCCGGCACGCCCCTGATCACTCCCGAGGGCGAAGCCCGACTGCGCGCAGAGTTGCACGAGCTCTGGCACGTCCGGCGTCCTCAGGTCACTCAGGCGGTCAGCGAGGCAGCCGCTCAAGGCGACCGCTCCGAAAACGCCGAGTACACCTATGGCAAGAAGATGCTGCGCGAGATCGATAGCCGGGTTCGCTTTCTCACCAAGCGCCTGGAGAAGCTCAAGGTCGTCAGTGACAAGCCAAGCGATCCGGGCAAGGTATATTTCGGCGCCTGGGTTACCGTCGAAGACGAAGACGGCGAGCAGGCTCGCTATCGCATTGTCGGGCCGGACGAACTGGACCTGCGCCAAGGCCTGATCAGCATCGACTCGCCGCTGGCCAGGGCGCTGGTGGGCAAGCCACTCGACGCGGAGGTGCAGGTGCAAACGCCCACCGGCTCGAAGTGCTGGTACATCGTGGCGATCGACTACTCGTGACCAGTCGGTTTCCAAATGACTGAATAGTCGATAAAATCCCCGAATACCGGCGATTCAGCTGGCAAATAGACGACATATAACTTTCCTACACATTCATCCGTTCCGCCTGGTAACAGCAGCGGCGTGAACGGCTTATAGCCAATTGCTATCGATCGAGCCGAAATCGGCGTACCAGAGCGCGGGAGGCCATACCCACCGTCAAATGGCACGATTGCTGCGCTTGTCGTGCGGCAGTACGCGCAGTGCGCGGTGAATGGCGAGGGATTGCCCAAAGCCCGATTCACCCAACGATGAGTGCATCCATGAATAAGAAGAAGACTCTGATCGCTCTATGCCTCGGCTCCGCCATGGCCATGTCCAGCCAGTTGCAAGCTGGCCTGTTCAGCTCGAGCAGCTATACCCAGACGCGTTACCCGATCGTCCTGACGCACGGCATGCTGGGCTTCGACAGCATTCTCGGCATCGATTACTGGTACGGCATACCGCACGCCTTGCGCCGCGACGGCGCGCAGGTCTACGTGACCGAAGTCAGCCAGCTCAATACCTCGGAACTTCGAGGCGAGGAGCTGCTGGAGCAAGTCGAAGAAATCGTCGCAATCAGCGGCAAGCCCAAGGTCAATCTGATTGGTCACAGCCACGGCGGTCCTACCGTGCGCTACGTGGCCGCCGTGCGCCCGGACCTGGTCGCCTCCGTCACCAGCGTCGGCGCCCCGCATAAAGGCTCGGACGTCGCCGACCTGATCCGCAGGATTCCGGAAGGCTCCGGCGGCGAAGCCATCGTCGCGGGTCTGGTCAATGGCATGGGCGCGCTGATCCATGCCTTGTCCGGCAGTCCGAGCACCGAACCGCAGAACGCGCTGGGCTCACTCGAATCGCTCAACAGCGAAGGCGCCGCACGTTTCAATGCCAAATATTCGCAGGGCATACCGACCAGCGATTGCGGCGAAGGCGCCTACAAGGTCAACGGCGTGCGCTACTACTCATGGAGCGGCACCAGCCCGCTCACCAACCCTCTGGACGTCAGCGACGCCATGCTTGGCGCGGGCTCGCTTGCATTCAACGGCGCGAACGACGGCCTGGTTGGGCGCTGCAGTTCTCATCTGGGCATGGTCATTCGGGACAACTATCGAATGAATCACCTGGACGAAGTCAACCAGGTGTTCGGACTGACCAGCCTGTTCGAAACCGATCCGCTGACGGTGTACCGGCAGCATGCCAACCGCCTGAAGAACGCGGGCCTCTAAGAACGGCCGGGGCCGCTGGCCCCGGCACTGGCAAGGATCACTCATGAAAAAGCTCGCCACGCTACCGCTGTTGGCCTTGGCCTTGGCCTTGGCCATCGGCGTCTCCCTGTACTGGCTCTTTCCGTCCGACGAGACGCAAGCGCATTCCCCGGCCCCATCCGCCCCGGCAACGGCCAAACAGCAGACTGCGACCCTGGCCCAGGCATCACCGCCAGCACCACCGACCGCAGCCGAGACGCTTCACCGACTACCACCATCGTTTGCCGGCACCCAGGTCGATGGCAGGCTTCGCGCTGACTCGCAGGGCAGACTGATCATCGAGCCCGACATCCGTCGCGTCTTCGACTACTTCCTGGCTTCGATCGGCGAAGAACCTATAGAGACCAGCGTCAATCGCCTGCGCCGTTATATCGAGGCACAGCTCTCGCAGCCCGCGAGAGGCCAGGCCTACCGTTTGCTGGGTCAGTATCTGGACTATAAGCGCCAACTCCTGGCGCTCGAACAGGCCCATACGCAGCAGGCCGACATCGGCGCCATGCGCGAGCGGCTGCGCGCCGTGAAGCAACTGCGCGCGGCGATATTCGATGAGCAGGCCAATGTCGCGTTCTTCGCACTCGAAGAAGCCGCCGACGATTTCACGCTGGAAAGACTGGCGATTCGCCTCGATCCAACGCTCGACGCCGCCGCCAAAGGGGCCGCGATGGATCGCTTGCAAAATGACCTGCCACCCGAACTGCGCGCCACGCTGGCGCCGCAACTGCAGAGTGAACTGCGCCAGCAGACCAGGGCGCTACAGGCTAACGGCGGCACCGCGACCGATCTGCGCCAGTTGCGCCAACTACTGGTTGGCAACGCCGCAACCACTCGGCTGGAAAAACTCGACGGAGCGCGACAGCAATGGCGAAACCGGATTGCCGTCTACCGCCAGGAGAAAGCGCGCATCGAAAACAGCCGAGGGCTTAGCGATGCGGACAAACGGGCAGCGATCGCTCGACTGGCCGCCGACCGCTTCGACGAGCACGAACGTCAACGCCTGCCTGCGGCCGAGGAGCTGCTCGCCAGACAGAGCGAATGAGCGCTCAGTTACCCGCGCTCTGCAACTCACCTTCCAGCAGATAGCGCTCCCGGGTGTAGGCCAGGTAGTACTTGTTGACTGCGTTGACATAGCTGACCACGCCCATGCCGACCGTGGACATGGCGACGCGCTCGACCTGAAAAAACCACTGATCCGGATTCAGGCCACGACGACGGGCCTCGGCCCGCATGCTTTGTACCCGCTGCGGCCCCAAGTTGTAGGCAGCCAGGACGAACGCCATACGTTCGCGTTCGTTCAACCGCGGACTGGCGAAATAACGACGGCGAAGGTTCGCCAGATACTTCGCGCTCGCCAGCACATTGTTATCCAGCTTGCCGATATCGCTCACGCCCATGCTCTGAGCAGTGGCGCGCGTCACCTGCATCAAGCCGGTCGCGCCGGACGCACCGCGAGCGGCCGGATTGAGCGTCGATTCCTTGAATGCCAGCGCCGCCAGATTGAGCCAGTCAATCTCCTCCTGCTGGGCGTGTCGCTGCAGCGTCGGCCGTACCTTTTCCAGACGCTGCCGCCCGACGCGGTCAAGCGGGTACTGCACCCGATAGAGCCGCCGATAGACCCGGACGAAGGCCGCATCCTGGTTCTCCGGCGCGCTGTAGCTCGCAAGAAAGCGATCGACGCTGGCGAGCAGCATGCTGGCCTCTTTTCGCAGGTACCAGTGCATGTCCGCGGTCTTGCCGAGCACGAGGCCGGTTTCGATACGCAGCTTGGGCAGTACCTTTGCCCAGCGTTCGGCAATCGTCTGCTCGACGACGGTCGCCGGATAGATGCCCGCCTGGACCATTTCCAGCACGTCTTCGACCGCCAAGGTCGGGTCGACCCACTCGACGACGATCGGCGCTCGCCCGGCCTGCATCAGCTGCCGATTGATCTGCTCCAACGCAGGCCCGGCCGCGCTGCCGGCCGGCAAGGCCAGACTACGTCCGGACAATTGTTCATAGTTCGTATAGCGACGGGCGCCTTGCCGGCTGACGAGCACCAGCGGGACGCTGTTGACAACGGCCCGGCTACGGCTGGTGCGCCCCGCGAGTTGCTGGCTCATGAGCTCGCCGGGCGCCACCAGGTCCCCCTGGCCCCTTTGCAGCGCACCGAGCAACTGGTCCTTGGCCTTCGGGATGATTTCCAGCGTCAGCTGCGGCCCTTTCGAGCTGCGATTGAGAAACTGCTCGAATGCACGCAGCCGCACATACTCGACGCCGATGGCCTCGCCCTTGATCTCCCCCGAGCTGTTACGGCTTTGGTTGACCAGCACGCGCAGCACACCGCTACGGCGAATCTCGGCCAGATCGCGTACCTTATCAGATGGCTGCCAGGCAGGTGGGCCCATGACACGCGCGGCAACCGGCAAGGGTGTCAGCACCCACAGACATAACAGCAGTGACAGTAGCCGGATCATCACAACGTATCGACTCGATTGGACAGCACGCAACGCGGCCATCCAGCCACAGGGTGGCGAAGATTCTCACAAGCGGCACCCCCGCCGCCAGCATGAGCTACTATCCAGCTTTAGGTTTGATATATAACTTATTGATTAAACAGGTTATATCTTTTTGAAACATAGCAGAGGTACTTCCATGCAGCTCGTCGACGTCGGCGTCAACCTGACCCATCCAACCTTTGCTCGGGATCCGCGTGCAGTGGTGGACCGCGCCTTTGCTGCCGGCGTCGCTCAGATGGTGCTGACTGGCACCAGCCTCACCGAGAGCGAAGCGGCGCTGACCCTCTGCCGCGAGCTGGACGAGCGCCGGCAACGCCTGTTCTGCACGGCGGGGATCCATCCGCATGACGCTGACCAATGGACGAGCGACAGCGCTGCGCATCTCAAGCAGCTACTCGCCGAGCCCGAGGTGCGCGCGGTTGGTGAGTGCGGCCTGGACTTCAACCGGGACCTGTCGCCGCGGCCACAACAGGAGCGCGTGCTGGAGGAGCATCTGGAGCTGGCGATAGCGACCGGTCTGCCTTTGTTCCTCCATGAACGTGACGCGGACCAGCGTCTGGTCGAGATCATCCGGCCCTTGCGGGATCGACTCAGCGCAGCGGTCGTGCATTGCTTCACCGGCGAGAAACGCGCCCTCTACGCTTACCTCGATCTTGACTTGCACATTGGCATCACCGGCTGGATCTGCGATGAACGCCGGGGAACGCACCTGCATCCCCTTGTTCGTGAAATACCGGCGTCACGCCTGATGCTCGAAAGCGACGCCCCTTACCTGCTTCCGCGCACGCTGCGGCCAAAGCCTAAGGGTGGCCAGAACGAGCCGGCGTTTCTGGTGGAAGTGCTGCGAGAGGTTGCACGCCACCGCGGCGTCAGCGAAGCCGAACTGGCTGCCTCCAGCACGGCATGCGCTCAGCGATTCTTCGGCATCTCCCCCCTGGAACATTCAGAACAGGCCTAAAGCCCAGCCGTTTGCCGCCGTTAAAACGAATTAGCGGAAAGGCATCGAGCCGGTCTGCAGCGGTCTTCGCCAATTACTCGATAAGAAGCGCACTCATGGTTCTCTGGATTCGTGATCTTTCCCTGAAGTACAAGTTCTGGGCACTGAACATGGTGACCTTCGTTACCACGTTGCTGCTGGTGTTGTTTGCCCTGCAACTGGAACAACGGTCCCGCAGCGAGGATGCGCAAGCCAGCGCTCAGCAGTTGGCCGGCGTGCTGCAGGATTGGCCGCAAGGCAGTGCGCTTCCCCGCCATCCCGATCTATTGACGGCGCCTGCCGGTCAGGGGCTAGTCATCGAAGGTCGAAATATCGCACCCGGCCAGGGCTGGATCGCAATCGATCACGATCGCTTCTTCGCCACCACACCGGTTATCGGCGCGCAGCGGATCACGCGGGCTGGCGGTGAGAACCTTGCCGTTGTGGCCCGCACGCCTAGCGTCTGGCAACTGCTGACGCAGCACTTTTTCAGCTACGCGTTGGCCGTCGCAGTCCTGATGCTGGCGCTGCTGGCGGCTTCGCAGGTGATGATCCGATTCCTGCTCAGCCATCTCAACACGCTCAAGGACGTCATGCTGCATGTCGAGCGCAGCGGTGATCTCACGGTACGCGTGCCACTGGACAGCCGTGACGAGGTGGGGCAAATGGCCGGTGCTTTCAATGCCATGCAGGCCGGCTACCAGCGCATCGTCGGCACTGTAACGCAAGCAGCATCACGCCTCGATGAAGGCGCCAGCCGCCTGGCCTCGAGCATGGGCGAGGTACGCAAGGGCATGCTCGGGCAAAAGAGTGAAACCGATCAGGCCGCCACGGCGATCACCGAAATGAGCTCGACCGTGCACCACATCGCCGACCACGCGCGGGAAACCCGTGACCAGTCACAGCAAGCCGACCGTCTCGCCGGTGACGGTCACAGCGTCGTGGCGCGGGTCGAGCGATCCATTTCCAGCCTGTCCCAAGGGGTGCAGCAGACAGCCGAGACGATCGGTCAGCTCGCCGCCGACAGCCAGAAGATCAGCGGCGTGGTCAGCGTCATTCACAGCATTGCCGAGCAGACCAACCTGCTCGCGCTGAACGCCGCGATCGAGGCGGCCCGGGCTGGCGAGATGGGCCGCGGCTTCGCCGTAGTAGCGGACGAAGTACGCAATCTGGCCAAGCGTGTTCAGGTGTCGACCGATGAGATCACCCAGATGATTTCCGGGCTGCAAGGCATGACACGCGACGCGGTGGAGTTCATGCAGGAGAGTTCGCTGAAGGCCGACGACTGCGTGAGCGAAGCCCGCGAGGCGGGATTGGCACTGGAAGCGATCACCGCCGCGGTAGCGCAGATGCGCGAGAGCAACACCCAGATCGCGGACGCTGCCGAGCAGCAGAGTGGTGTAGCCGAAGAGCTGAATCGTTCAGTGACTGGCATCCGTGACGTCACCGAACAGACCGTTGAGCAGACCGCGGTGTCTGCCGCCACCAGCTCCGAGCTGGCAGCGCTCTCCAAAGAACTGAGCAAAGCGATTCAGCAATTCAAACTGTGAACCGCCACTGCCGGCACGAGACCGAGGTCTCGTGCCGACGGCTCTTCAACTAAAGGGCCTCGACTGCCTTCGACCGAGGCCGAGGCTGATCGGCCCTTCGCTTAGCCGAATACCGTCACCGTCTGACGACTCAACGCCACTAGCTCGCCCGCCGGGGTCCAGAGTGCAGCGGCACAATGGCCATAACCGTCCTGAGCGTGCTCGATCACCGCGCGGTACTGACACCAGTCATGGGTGTCGAGTGACGGTGTGGGCTGGATGAATTCGATGGTCCAGGTCAGTGAGCTGCCAGGGGCGAAACCCTTCAGGTGCGACAGCACTGCTGGCGGCCAGGCGTCTACCAGCGCCAGCAGGTACGAGACGGTCACCGGCTCGCGTTCGACCTTCCCGCGCAAGCGTACCCAACCGCCCATCTCGCGTGAGGTATTGCCGCTGAACGGCAGCCCACCGACGCCCCAGCGCATCGCCAGATAGCGCGTGAACTCCGGCGCAACGCCAGGGATATAAGAAAGTTCCTGACAATCCTCCACGGGCGGCATCGGCGGAGCCGGCTCCGCGGCTACCCGGACCGCAGACGTGCGGGGCGCACCGAAACTGCCCTGGACGATGGTGACCACCTGGCCGTCCTGCACCGCACGGCCGAGCATCTGGCTGACCGCCTTGCCCTCGCGCAACACCTCAGCCTCGAAGCTGACCGGCGTGTCGACCACCAGTGGACCAACGAAAGTGATGGCTAAAGAGCGTACCGGACGGCCGTCCGGCACCTGCGCCTGCATGGCCTCGTAGACCAGCGCTGCCACCACACCACCGAAACCCGCCCGGCCCTGGCCCCAGGTAGCGGGCACGACGATGTTCGCGGGATTGTCACGCACGGCTCGTATCAGTTCGGAAAGGGTCATGCCCACCTCGGATCGTTTTTATCGGTGACCATCTTATCGCTGACATGCAGCCACGGGCGTGCAACTGGGCTTTGGTGATAGGCCACCATCGCACGCAGCTATCGATCGCCGGGCTGAGTTTGCCGTTTTCCGCGCGTACCGGAGCGCCATGGCAGCTGACGGCGCAGTCTGGCAAGCGACGCGTGCATGTCGCGTCTATCCACAGGCTGGCCAGCATAACGCGCCATCTCGTAGAGCCGCGCAAAATCCCGAATCGGTTCGGCAACCGCCGGTATCGACACCGCCGCACGCTCGGCAAAATCCCGCGCGCCCTCGCCCGCCTGCCGCTCGATACCCTGTCGAGCGAGCAGACGTTCAAACTTCTGGAACAGACGCAGCTGCGGATCCTGCTCGCGACGCCAGGGTTTAAGCAGCATCAACGCCAGGATCGCCATCAGCAGTGCGGCCGCGGCAACGCTCAGCAACCCGAGCCTGCCGGCGTCGAGTTCGCCGAACAGCCGCTTCAGTACGTCCAGCTGGCGCTCACCCCGGTAGCCGAGCACCCATCGCTGCCACCCGTAGTTGAGATTGTCCCAGCCGAATCGCAGCTGGTTCAGCCAGCCGATGTCACGATAGCGCCGCAGCGCCAGCGCAGAATCATCGAACAGCGTTTGCTCGTCGGAAAGCGCGTCTTCAAGGCCGCGTTCGATGCGCTCCGGCGCGACCTGGAACGTGGGGTCGATCGAAATCCAGCCGCGCCCCGCGCTCCAGTACTCCACCCACGCGTGAGCGTCCAGTTGGCGGACTGACAGGTAGTTGCCCGTCGGATTGATCTCCCCGCCCTGATATCCCGCGACAACCCGGGCGGGAATACCCGCGGCACGCAAGATGAACGTCGTCGCGCCGGCGTAGTGAATGCAGAAGCCGTTCAACGTATCGAACAAAAAGCCATCGACGATATCGGCCCCGACCGATGAAGGCTGCAGCGTGTATCGATACGGCTGTTGATTGAAATGCTGCAAAAGTGCCTGCACCAGGGCCGCCGGGTCCGGGTGATCGCGGCGCAACCGTGCAGCCCAGGCACGACTGCGCGGATTGCCTTGTGCCGGCAACTGCAGGGCACGCTCCAGCGTGGCAGCGCTGGCTGCAGGTTCGCGAAGCGAGTCGGGCCATGAGGTGGCCTGATACATCAACGCCTGATCGATGGGGCGCGGGCGCTGCAAATGGAAGTCGGGCATCAGCCGCACGTTTACAGCAGCGACCTGAGCCACATCCAGCACGTACAACCACGGACGCCCGCTGGGCTGCATGACCACCGAATAGCTCACCGCGCTGCCTCCGGGCGTCCAGTCCGGCGCGCCTGGGACCTGTGCAGCGAGCGATTGCGACCAGCGCCGACCATCGAAACGCTCGAACGTGACGGCCCGCCAGTAGAGCTGGTTTCTTTCGGGGATGGGGCCTTCGAAGCTGGCCCTGAACGCCAATGCGGCGGACCGGCTCAACTGCGCGATATCGCCCGGTGACATACTGTCGGAAAGGCCCGTGACCCCGCGATCACGGGGCTGCGGCAACGACCAGAGCGGCCCCATGCGTGGAAACAGTACGAAAAGAACGAGCATCAACGGCACGGCCTGCAGCAGCAGCGAGCCGGCCAGACGCAGCGTCGGCCAGGGGTGGGTATCGGTGCTGCTTTGCTGCAGACCAATCATGGCGGCCAGTAAAAGAGCGACAGGCAACAGGCTGTACACGCCGGCCAGCAGGCTGTCGTTGAACAGGTAGCTCGTGGCCACGGCAAAGAAACCGAGGAAGATCAGCACCCAGGCGTCACGCCGGCTGCGCATCTCCACCAGTTTCAGAATGAACGCGGCAATTAGCAGCACGACGCCGGCATCGAGACCGATCAGGCTACCGCGTGACAGGTACACGCCGCCGCCGACGCCAATCATCATCAGGACTTTCAGCCAGCTTCGCGGATAGCGGGCGCGCATGCGGAAAATCTGCACGCGCCAGCTGGCGCAAGCCAGCCAGAGGCCGATGACCCAAAGCGGCAGATGCCCCAGGTGCGGCAGGATCACCGCTACCTGCGCGACGAGCAGCCAGACCAGGCTGTTGCGCGGAATCGTCTGCTGAGCGCTCATCGACCGTCATCCCGATCCAAGGCGAACACCGCCAACTCACGCAGACAGCGATTGCGGTGATCGACCCCGGCATCCGGACCTATGACTGTCCCGCCGATCTGCAAGACGAAGGGCTGCTGACGCGCTGACAGTTCGACGACCCAATGGCACAGCACGGACAGTCGCGCCTCGATGTCACCGTCGAGTGCGTCCAGGTCGAGCAGCGGTTCCTGCCCAAGCAGAGCGGTGAAGTCCTTGACCAGTAGGCCCTGCCCGCGGGAATAGGCTTTCCAATTGAGGCGTCGCCGCGAGTCTCCCGGTTGCCAAGCCTTCAACCCCTGATAATCATCGATGCTAGGCCCCGCCACGCAGCTGCCCTCGCGCTCCTCTTCAGCTGCCCCACTGGCTGGCAACAACTCACCCTCAACTGGCCTTGGATAGACCAGGGCCGCCAGTTGCAGGTCCACCCAGCTCCAGGCCACCAGAATCCCGAGCGGAAAGCGGCTCTCGACGCGCAGACGGCCCGGCCGTAACCAGCCTCGGTGTTCGGTCGGCAGGCTCAGTTCGACCTCGCAGGTTCCGCCTGCCGGCACGTCGACCAGCTGCAGGCCGCTTTTCGGCCAGCCCAGTGCGACGGCCTGATAGAGGCGTCCACGGCTCTCCAGTCGCACCTGCATCCGCGCCTGCTCTCCGAGGAAGACCGCCTGCGAGCTACCAGCCTGCAGAGTCAAGCCGGCAAGGTTGCGCCAGGTATGCAGGATCGCGACCAGATAAACCGAGCCGAGCAGAAACGTCAGGGCATAAGCGAGGCTGTTCTGGTAGTTGATTGCCGCAACCAGCATCAGCAACAAGGCCGCCAGAAAGGTCATGCCCACCGGCGTCGGCATGATGAATATCCGCCGCTGGTCGAGCCGCATACTCGGCCCCGGCGGGATACGCTTCAACAACCAACGCTCACGTATCCGTGGCAACAGTCGCATGCTGATCCTCTCGGCAGGTCTTGCGAATCAGAGCGCTGGCACTTCGCGCAACAGCCATTGCACCAGTGCGCCACCCCCGTGACCCGTTGCATCGGCACGCTCGCGCAGACGATGGCCAGCCACCGAAGGCAACACCGCCTGGACGTCTTCGGGGATGACGTAATCGCGGCCATCGAGAAACGCCCAGGCGCGCGCCGCTGCCAGCATTGCCAGGCTGCCACGCGGCGACAGTCCCCAGGCGAACTGCGGCTGTGTGCGGGTCGCCTCGACCAATCGCAGCACATAATCGACCAGTGCATCGCTGACCCGAACCTGCGCCACCGCATCCTGAATATCAACCAGCGTATCCCGGTCGAGCAATGGCTCCAGCCGCACCAGCAGATCGCGACGGGGATCGCCCAGCAACAGGGCCTTTTCGGCGGCTTTCGCGGGATAACCCAGCGATAGGCGCATGAGGAAGCGGTCCAGTTGCGATTCGGGCAAGGAGAACGTACCGCCAGAACTGACCGGGTTCTGCGTGGCGACGACGAAAAAGGGATCGGGCAGCGGCCGTGTGGCGCCCTCAATCGTCACCTGCCCTTCTTCCATGGCTTCGAGCAGGGCGCTTTGGCTTTTTGGGGTGGCCCGGTTGATCTCGTCCGCCAGAATCAGCTCGGCGAAGATGGGCCCTGGATGGAAAGCGAACTGGCCGCTGTCCTTATCGAACACCGAGGTGCCGAGAATATCGCCCGGCAGAAGGTCTGAGGTGAACTGGATCCGCTGGAATTCCAGCCCCATCACCCTGGCGAGCGCATGGCTGAGGGTGGTCTTGCCCATGCCGGGCAGGTCCTCGATAAGCAGGTGCCCTCTCGCCAGCAGGCAGGCCATGGCCAATCGCACCTGTGATTGCTTGCCGAGCAGCACATCGTTCACCGCCCGTAGACAGACATCCAATCTAGCGCGCATGCCACTCTCCTTCGGTTCGTCCCAGGATGCTACTGACCCGATGCGCGCAGGCAAAGCCGGCGGAAATCTTTGTTGACGAAGTTGTGACCCGGCGCTTGCTCAGTTCTGGCCCCGACGAGGATGGACCGTCATATTCGACCGCTTCAGCCGAAGATCGACTGAACGCCTCTACGGCCGGATCATCTCGAAACGCTGGCGCGTGTAGATATAACTGATACCGCCGAGTCGCCCGACCAGATCGAGGCGGGCCGGATCGATGCGACCGCGCTCATCGAGCACCTTGTCATCGACATGCGCCAGCAGCACTTCGGCGAAAATCAGCTGGCAGTTGGGTGACTCTGCCGGATACGGCAGGATTTGCGCGACTCGACACTCGAAGGCAATCGGCGCGGCGCATACCCGGGGCACATTCACCAGCTGGGCTGGTTCGCTGCCGATGCCGCAGTGCTCGAATTCGCTGATGCCGTGGGGTAACGCGGCGGCAGACGCGTTCATCGCCTCGGCCTGCTCGGCACCGACCAGTTGCACCACCAGCTCGCCGGTATCCTGTGCATTGCGCGCGGTATCCTTCGGCATGCCGTCCTTCAGGCCGACGTTAATCAGCAGTGTCGGCGGGTCGCTGCTGATCACCTGGAAGAAACTGAAAGGCGCGAGATTGCTGATACCCTCACGGGAGCGGGTCGACACCCAGGCAATCGGGCGAGGGGTAACGGTCGAGGTGAGCCAGCGATAGCGCTCGGCCGGCGTCAGTGCGGAAAAGTCGAGCTGCATGAAGAAATCCTGCTGAACTGCTCGGCCTATCAGGCCCAGGCGATAAGGCGGTGGCACCGGTGAGATGCCACCTGGAGAGAGTGATCAGCGCCCTGCGCGGGACTCGCGTAGATAGAAGCGCGCTTTCTTGGCTTTTTTGACGCAGCCCTGGTAAGCCTCGAACTGCTGTTGGGTTTTCGCGCCGGTCAACAGCGCCATGGCTTTGGAATAGCTCACCGTGCCGGCGAAGCCCTCTGCCTCCGCCAGGCTTTGCTCTTCCCAGGCCGCGTTCAGCTGCGATGCGCAACTGTCACGATAAGCGGTTTTCGCCGCGCAGCCGGTCATTGCCAGCGCCAGCACGGACAAACAGATCAGATTTTTCATCGATACATCCCTCATTGTTGGGCCTTGCTCAATCCTGCAGCTCGCTCACGCAGGTACTCGACCACCGCGTCCTGCTCGCCCGCGAACTCGATACGGGAGGCTTTGCTCTCGCGTTGATAGGCGTACATCGGATCGTAATACTGCACCAGCAACGCCTCTATCCAACCGCGGTGCAGATCAACCGCCCCGCTACTGGCCTGTTCAGCGAGCGCCTGATCCATGATCGCAGCCAGACGCTTGTAGGCTTCACCGCCGAGCCGCTTGCTGATATTGACCAGACTTTGCTGTAAACGCTCGGCGAATGCCGAAAAGCCACCTTCGCCCTGCTCGGCGACGAATTCGGCGCACAGATCGGTCACATAGTCCTTGAGGATGCGCTCGACTCGACTTTCAAGACTGTCCTCCAGCCACACCAGCGGATAACGCTGCATGCCCTGGAACAATGGCAATGGGATCGAGCAGCGCCCCACCAGCCGCGCTTCGTCTTCGAGGACGAATTGGCTGGCACCGGCGTGCTGCATTTTCAGCAAACGAATCGCCAGTGCGTTCTCGAAGTCGATCTGCACCGGTTGCGGTGTGGCACGTTTACCGAAGCTCGAACCGCGGTGATTGGCGATGCCTTCCAGATCGACACTGTCGTCCAGGCGCGCCAGCACCTCGGTTTTCCCGGTGCCGGTCATGCCGCCGACCAACACGAAATCATCACGAGCAGCCGCATGTTCGATGGTTTCCAGCAGGAAATGGCGCATCGCCTTGTAACCACCGGTCACGCGCGGATAGTCGATCCCCGCCTCGGTCTTCAGCCATTGCTGGACCAGTTGCGACCGCAACCCACCGCGGAAGCAGTAGATATAACCCTGTGGGTGGTTGCGCGCGAAGTCGGCCCAGGCCTGGATGCGCTCAGCCTTGAGCTGGCCGCTGACCAGCCGATGGCCAAGCTCGATGGCGGCCTGTTGACCGTGCTGTTTGTAGCAGGTGCCGACCTTCTGCCGTTCGACATCGTTCATCAGCGGCAGATTGACCACACCCGGGAAAGCACCCTTGGCGAACTCAACCGGTGCCCGCGCATCCATCATCGGCACATCGTTGAGGAACAGCTCGCGGTAGTTATCGGTATCGCGGCGCATCAATGCACCTCGACGGCAAAGGCGCCGGCTTCGGTCAGCTCGCCGATTGGCTCGAGGTCCAGGCCGAGTTCGGACGCGACCGCGAGAAACTCCGCCTCGCCTTCCGGTGCAACCGCCACCAGCAAGCCGCCACTGGTTTGCGGATCGCAGAGCAACTGCTTGTGCGCCTCGTCGAGGGTGGCGATACGCTCGCCATAGCTGTCGAAGTTGCGTCCGGTGCCGCCGGGAACGCAGCCCTGCTCCAGGTAATATTCGACGCCCTCGAGACGCGGCACGCGGGCGTAGTCGAGGCGCGCGGTCACGCCGCTGCCGTCAGCCATTTCGACCAGATGCCCGAGCAGGCCGAAACCGGTGACATCGGTCATGGCGCGAACCCCAGCAAGCTTGCCGAAGCGGCTGCCGGGGGTGTTCAACGTGCACATCCAGTCGCGAGCGCGACCGACATCCTCAGCCCGAAGCTTAGCCTTCTTCTCGGCGGTGGTGAGGATGCCGATGCCCAGCGGCTTGGTCAGATAAAGCCTGCATCCCACTGTCGCCGTATCGTTGCGCTTCATCTGAGATTTGTTCACCAGGCCGGTCACCGCCAGGCCGAAGATCGGCTCGGGGGCATCGATCGAATGCCCGCCAGCCAGCGGAATTCCTGCCGCATCGCAAACCGCGCGTCCGCCTGCAATCACTTCGCGGGCGACTTCCGGCGGCAGCACATTGACTGGCCAGCCGAGGATCGCGATGGCCATCAGCGGGTCGCCGCCCATGGCGTAGATGTCGCTGATGGCATTGGTGGCGGCGATCCGTCCGAAATCGAATGGATCGTCGACGATGGGCATGAAGAAGTCGGTGGTCGAAACCACGCCGCGCTCGTTATCGATACCGTAGACGGCGGCATCGTCTCGCGAGGCATTGCCGACCCACAGGCGCGGGTCGAGATTTTGCGCGCCGCTACCGGCAAGGATCACGTCCAGCACCTTCGGCGAAATTTTGCAGCCGCAGCCGGCACCATGACTGTATTGGGTGAGGCGGATGGGTTCGCTCATCTGAAAGGGCTCTCATGACGCTGGCAAAACGGGCGCCGATTGTAGCAAGAAGGCTCGCGGTATTCCCGGTTGCTCCGATCGGCAGGTAACGATGCTACAGGCCGGGAGAAGTATCGGCGTTCGGCGGCGCTCGAATTAGCTGACGACGGGGCTTGATGCTCCGCGTCCGAGGCTGGAAGCTATCACCCTTGCCAACAGGGAGAATCACATGGGCAACAAGGTTGCACTGGTATTGGGATCGGGTGGCGCGCGTGGCTACGCGCACATCGGGGTCATCGAGGAGCTCACCACCCGGGGTTACGAGATCAACTGCATCGCCGGCTGTTCGATGGGCGCAGTGGTCGGCGGCATCTATGCCGCGGGCAAGCTGGGCGAATACCGGGACTGGATCGAGAGTCTGGACTACTTCGACATGCTGCGACTGGTCGATCCGAGTTTCAGCCTCGGCGCGATTCGCGGCGAGAAGATTTTCGGGCGCATCCGGGACATGCTCGGCTCGGTCAACATCGAGGATCTGCCAATCCCCTTCACAGCGGTCGCGGCCGACCTCACCAACCAGCAGGAAATCTGGTTTCAGGAAGGCAACCTGGAACTGGCGATGCGCGCGTCGGCGGCTATTCCCAGCCTGTTCACACCGGTCATGCAGGGCAACCGAATGCTGGTCGACGGCGGGATTCTCAATCCGCTGCCGATCGTCCCGGTCGTCTCAAGTCACAGCGACATCATCATCGCGGTGAACCTCAACGCTAACAATCATCGGCAATACCCGCTGCCCGAGATCATCCGCCCCGGCCGCTTCGACGCGATGGTCAGCTCGATCAGCTCGCATATCCCGTTCTGGCGCAGCAAGGGCCTGGACGAGCATATCGCCGAGCTTCAGAACGACAGCGCGCCCGACCAGCAGCAGCCGCCTGCCGCTCCCACTGGGCAAAGCGCGCCGAAATCGGCGGAGGGGTCGATGGTGGTAGACGTCGGCGGCCCGGCGTCGCTCCTGGAATTGATCAACCAGAGCTTCGAAGTGATGCAGTCTTCGCTGACCCAATACAAGATTGCCGGCTATCCGCCCAACGTGCTGATCAACATTCCCAAACGTGCCTGCCGGTTCTACGAGTTCTACAAGGCGCCTGAATTGATCAAGCTGGGGCAGATCATCGCCAGCGATGCACTCGACAAGTACGAGGAAGAACAGGCGTAACCGTTGCGGTCAACGCCCTCCCTCGTCGGTCGGGCCTACCGGCTCGAGCGGCGCACCCAGTGCTCGTTCCGGGTTCGCCGCGTGCGGCACTTCCTTGATCAACCAGTCGCCCAGCAGACTGTAAGCGACAGCCAGCAGCGTCGGCCCGAGGAACAGCCCCATGAAGCCGAACGCCAGCACTCCGCCGAACACACCCAGCAGCACCACGACCAACGGCAGGTTGCCGCCGCGGCTGATCAGGTAAGGCTTGAGCACGTTGTCCACCCCGCTGATGATGAACATTCCCCATACGCCGAGGAATATCGCCATCCCGTACTGCCCTTGCCAGGCCAGCCAGGCGACCGCCGGCCCCCAGATCAACGGGGGGACCATCAGGAAACTGAAGGCGAAGGTCAGCAAGCCGAGGATCAGCGCGCCCGGAACACCGGCGATGCTGAAGCCCACATAGGCCAGGAGCGCCTGGGCAGCGGCGGTGCCGATCACCCCGTTGACCACTCGCTGAACCGTGCCGGCTACCAATTCGAGGTAATGATCGGCACGATCACCGATCAATCGATGCAACAGGCTGTGGACGAATGCCGCCAGCTTCGGCCCATCTCGATAGAAAAAAAACACCAGTACCAGGCTGAGCGCCAACTCCAGCATGCCGCCGCCGATCCGTGCACTACGGACCAGCAGCCAGTTGCCGACCTGGCCTACGTAGGGGCGGATGGTGGCGAAGAAGGCCGTGCCTTGCTCGTTCAGGGTGTCCCATAGCGCCAGAAGGCGATCGCCTACCAGGGGCACCTGGCCCAGCCATTCGGGAGGCGCCGGCAGCCCCTGGACCTGCAGGTTGTGGGCCAGCACGTTGACCTCTCGAATCTGGTCGGCGATGTTGAACCCCAGCCAGACCAGGGGGACCGCCACCAGGACCATCCAGCCAAAGGTCAGCAGGGTTGCCGCAAGGGTGGAGTTGCCCTTCAGCCAACGCGTCAGCACCCGCATGACCGGCCAGCTGGCGAACGCCAGCACCGCGGCCCAGAACAGCGCGGAAGCAAACGGAGCCAGCACCCACACGCAGGCACCGAGCAGCACCAGGAGCAGAATCTGCACCAGCAGACGATCATTGTTCAGCATTGGGATACCTATGAAGGAACTCGCGGCGCCCGTGAACCAGGCGCGAGTGCTCTATTGCAGTCTGAAACGCGCCGTCAGCGCAACAACTCGATGCGCAGACCATCGTCCTCGGAGGTCTCGGCCTCCAGCCGTCGCGCCTTGATGCGTTCCTGCGTCAACGCTTCATGCCAGGCCGCCACCCCTTTGCCTTTCAACAGCACCCGGATGGTACTGTCGAGCCGCAGCACATTCGCCAGCAAGGCGCCCCACTCCGCCGTCGGAACCTGCGGCAAGCGAGGCAGATCAAGCGCGCCGGTGAACTTCAATTGACGCAAAAGAGTGGCGGGGTTCGGCAGGATGACGCCCAACGCCTCGTCAGGCGTGAACTGCTCCGCCTGCAGATAAGGGCGTCCATTGCCACGCGTGATGCCGTAGAGCGCTACGAGCCGGTCAGAGTCACCCGGCAATCGCGCCAGCAGATAGGCCTGTCCCGCATCGGGGCCATACAAGGTCGAACGCTGGAATACTTCGTTGGCCCACAGGCTGCTGGAGCCGCACTCGCGTCCTTCGCACCAGAAGAGCATCTCGGCGCCGTCTTTCATCAACCGATTACGCGCCTGCTCGAAAGCGTCGATACCGGTGTGCACCTCCGGCAGCCGATAGGTGATGGCCGTGAGCTGACCGCCCGAACTGATCTGGCTGCTCATGCGTAAACGACCGCTGATGCGGCGGATCGAGTCGAGCGGATAGATCCGCTCAGGGACCCGCTCCTCCTTGAAACCCACGATCTGCGCCTGCGGGTATCTCGGAAGTGACTCCAAATCCCGGCTACCCGGCAAATCGGCAGCATTGGCGACACTAGCGAGCAATGCCAGCGCGACGAAACGGACCCCGAGCACAGCGCCCCGTGCCGGCTGTGCAAATCTACCGTTTAGCACGGTGGTGGCACGGTGGTGGATCATCGATGTCTTCCTGCTGAAGTGATGGCCCAGCCTCATCAGTTGGCAAAAGCAAGTCAAGCGGCGCTTTGCGACAGATTCTTGCGCGACCGCGCGATTACTGACCTCAGGTGGCGAAGTACGGTTTGAAAACGGCCGCCACCGCCTCCGCGCCGGCCTGATCATCCAGATGCAGATGGTGGCCACCGGGCAACCGGTGCAGTTGGAATGGCAAGGCCTCGCACAGCTCGCGCATCGACTGCTGCGCGAGCAGGCCCTGCTCCGCCAAGATCAGGCTTGCCGGGCAAGCCACCCGGTGCACGAATGCCAGTGCATGCGCACGGCTCAAGCGCATCGGTGACGGCAACATCAGGCGAGCATCGGTGCGCCAGGTATAGCCACCCGGCACCGGCATCAACCCGCGCTGGGCGAGCCGCTCCGCCGCCTCGCGGGAGACAGCGCCGACACCCTTCATGCGCGCCTCCACGGCCTGCTCGAAGCGGGCGTAGACCGGCTTGCGTTTGCCATCCACCGTGAGCAGGGCCTCCAGGAATTCGCCGAGCTTGTGCGGCGCGGTATCGGCCTCGCCGGTATAAGGGATTACGCCATCGATCAATGCCAGCCGCTCGACACGCTCGGGCATGGCCCCAGCGAGCAGTACCGAGACGATGGCCCCCATCGAATGACCGAGCAGGGAGAAACGCTTCCAGCCGAACTGCTCGGCGGTCTGCAAAACATCGTGCGCATAGTCCCAGATGTTGTATGCCGCGCCGGCCGGCCGGTGATCCGAATGACCGTGCCCCGGCAGATCCAGCGCGACGATGCGCACGCCTTCGAGCAACGGTGCCAGACGGGAGAAGGTAGCGGCGTTGTCCAGCCAACCGTGCAGCGCGATGACCGGACGACCATCTTCAGGCCCGTACAGATGCGCCGCGACTTCGATGTGCGGCAGGCTCAAACGGACCTCTTCGAACGCGACGCTCATGCGGCACCTCTTCGATGCAGCTCGCTCCAGCGACCGAATAGCTGTTTGAGCAGCTGGGCCGTGGCGTGAGGCTGTTCAAGCGGAAACATATGCCCACCGGGCAGGGTGTGCGACTCACCGTGAGTCACCAGCCGCAGTAGATACGCATGATGCGGCAATACCACCCGGCTCTGGCGACCTCGCACCACGGCCAGCGGCATCTCCAGCGCATGCGGCCAGCCAGGCGTTGTATGCGGCACACTGCGGTAGATGCGAATCTCGGTTTCGGGGTCGAAACGCAGGCGCAAGCCCTGCGCCGTCGGCTCGAGCCCGTGCTCGATATAGGCTTCCAGGCATTCGGGATCGAACGAGCGAAACAACGCTTTGCTGGCAAAGTATCGGCGTGCTTCGTCCGTACAGCTGAACTGCTCGCGACGCCCCAGCGTGCGCCCGGCAGGCGTAAGGCGGTCAATGAAGCCGAAGCGCTTCGCCGCCCAGATCAGCGTCTGATCGAACCAGGTGGTCATGGGCGAATCGAGCATGACGACACCTCGGTAAAGCGCTGGCCGCTGCAGGGCAGCGTGATAGTGAAGCATGCCCCCCAGCGAGTGCCCGACGCCCCAGATCGGCTCGTTGAATGTCTCCAGCTGCTCGATCAGCTCCTGCACCAGGTTCTGCCAGTTATCGTCGACCGGAAACCGCGGATCGTGTCCGTGCCGATCGAGATGGCTGACTTCGTATTCCAGCCCCAGTGCCTGGAAAAGCTTGCGATAGGTTGCCGAAGGAAAACCGTTGGCATGGGCGAAAAAAATGCGCTGCGTCATGAACTCTAGACGATTCAGGAAAAGGCAGTCATTGTCTGGC